>JASMLW010000444.1 GCA_030748485.1 Pirellulaceae bacterium | reverse complement strand
TCGACGAGTACCGCAAGTACATCGAGAAGGACACCGCGCTGGCTCGCCGATTCCAAGAGATCATTGTCGATCCGACCAACAAGGAAGAAACCGTCGAGATCCTCAAGGGGCTCCGCGAGCGCTACGAGGAACACCATCGCGTCCAGATCACCGACGATGCGGTCGTCGCGGCTGTGGAGATGTCGGAGCGGTACGTGACCGCTCGCTGCCTGCCGGACAAGGCGATCGATGTGATCGATGAGGCGGGGGCCCGCGTTCGCTTGCGAGCCATGACGCGTCCGCCGAATCTCAAGGAGATCGACGAAGAGGTCGAACGGCTCAATAAGCAGAAGGAAGAGGCGGTCGCCAACCAGGATTTCGAACGAGCCGCCGCGCTCCGCGATCAAGCGGACAAATGGAAGAAGAAGAAAGAGACGATCACGCGTGAATGGCGTGAGAAATCCCGCGAGACCGATGGCGTCGTCGATGAAGAAGTGATCGCCGAAGTCGTCTCGAAAATGACCGGCATTCCGCTGACTCGCCTGTCGACCGAAGACAGTCTCCGCCTGATGCAGATGGAAGATGTCTTGCACAAACGGGTGATCAGCCAAGAGGCCGCCGTCAAAGCGGTCGCCAAGGCCGTTCGCCGCAGTCGCAGTGGTCTCAAGGACCCCCGTCGACCCACCGGTTGTTTCGTCTTCGCCGGACCGACCGGCGTCGGCAAGACGCTGCTGGCCAAGGCGCTCGCCGAGTTCATGTTTGGCGACGACGACGCGCTCGTCCAAATCGACATGAGCGAGTACATGGAGAAGCACAATGTCAGTCGCTTGATTGGCGCTCCTCCCGGTTACGTCGGCTACGAAGAGGGTGGCCAGTTGACCGAGCAGATTCGCCGCCGGCCCTACGCCGTCGTGCTGCTCGACGAGATCGAGAAGGCGCACCCGGATGTCTTCAACATGCTTCTCCAAGTGATGGAAGAGGGGCGTTTGACCGACAGCTTCGGCCGCAATGTCGATTTTCGTAACGTGATTCTGATCATGACGACCAACGCCGGAGCAGGTGCGATCAAGAACGAATCGCAGTTCGGTTTCCAACGTCCAGACGACGACGCCTCGTACGACAACATGAAGGGCCGCGTCAACGACGAAATCGAGAAGGTGTTCCGCCCCGAATTCCTCAACCGCTTGGACGACGTCATCATCTTCCGTCACTTGACGGTGGACGACCTCCAGAGTGTGGTCGAGTTGGAAGTCGCCAAGGTTCGGTTCCGTCTCGAAGAGCGCGGCTTTAAGTTGGTGCTCTCGACAGAAGCGAAAGAATTCCTCATCCGCAAGGGATCGAATACGGACTTCGGCGCTCGACCGCTGCGTCGCGCGATCGAGAATTTCGTCGAGGACCCGCTCGCCGAGGAATTGCTCCGTGGAGAATTCCAGGGCAAGGATGTGATCACGGTCGAGGGCATTCGCAACGACGAAGACAGAGTCATTCGGCTTAAGTTTGTCGCAGTCGCCGAGGAGCCGGCTCCCGAGGAGCCAGCCGCCGCGGTCGCCGGAGACGGCGGCGATGCGACTGAAGAGGCAGCCGAGTAACTCGGAGCCGCCGCGACCAGCTACTCTCAACGGGCGCCGTCACCGCGGCGCCCGTTTTTTTACTTCAGCCAATGGTAGTTGAGCGGTGTGACGGCCCGTAGCGACTCGGCTCGCGACTCCGAGCCGCCGTCTCGCCGCGATTCAAACGACGGCTCACCCGATTTCTTCGCCCGCAGAATCTCCCGGTTGATCACCCAGTACGGACGCGCGAACGCCCCCGCCGGAGGCCCGTCGTTCGCACCGGCGTAAATCTCCTCGGCGCGAAATGGCGCGAAGAACTCCAGTGAGTTGACGTACATCTGATTTCGCAACGACCATAACGACGCCAGCACGACGACCGCCAGCAGCACGCCGCGAGCCGGCCCCAAAACGCGACGACCTTCCGCACGCCACAGATACAACACCGGTAGCGAGACGACTGGGAGCGCGAACAGCAGATACCGGGGACCGTAGCACCAGTCTCCCCGCCAATTGACGAACGCGCCGTTCGCCAGCCACATGACGGCGAGCGTCGCCAGCGGGTAGCTCGCCTCGCGGCCAAACAGACGTAACCAGAACGGAGTCAGTACGGCGGCGACAATCGCGGCGGGGAAATGTAGCGGCACACTCTTGCGAGGGTCGAGGACGAACCCCAACGCGCCCGCGTCAACTCGCCAAGCAAACAACTGAGTCTCGCGTTGCCATTGAGTGTAGCCGGTCGCCAGTGGACTATCGAAACAGCGCCAGTTCGCCGCGAAGATCACCCCCATCGTGATCGTGATCGCCAACGCCGCCACCGCCGCGCGGCGACCGCGCTGATCAGCAGCCAGCAACCGAAAGCAGAAGGCGATCGGAAGCAGCAACACGTAGATGCTCTTGCCCCAGCAAAGAGCCGCTAGGAACGCCCACCCAAGCAACTCATCGCGCTGAGACCAGACGGCATCGCCCGTGTCAGTGTTCTCCTCGGATTTGCGTTCCGAGTTGCGCGAAGAGCGGACGAAGTGCACAAAGCTCGCGGTGAAGAACAGCAGTTGGAACAGCTCCACCGTGTGAGCCCGCAGGTAGTTCCAGGCGAAAGTGCACAGCAGGGTCATGACGACAAAAACCGCTGCATGTCGCGAGTCTTCGGCGTACAGTGCGGCAGCTGAGAATAGGTAATAGACGATCGCCAGAGACGCCGCCAAGTTGAACAGATTCAGATAGTGGCGACGGCGGTCGGATTGACCCCCAGGCGCGTCATCCGCGTTCGGCTCGCCGGTGAACAAGTCCATCGCCACGGGAGGTACGTAGACCAGCGAATTGAACCAACCGTACTTGGAAAAATACTCGCCGCGCTCGTTGCGAAAGAAGTATTGGCCGGGCTCGCCGTAGTCGCCCGCCGTCTGCGCGGGGACAGACAGCGTTCCTGTGCGAAGCAACTGCTCTGTCGCACGTCGCATGGCCATCGCATCGCCCACATAAATCCAGCCTGGCATCGTTGCCAACAGCACTACCGCCATGGCGATGAGCGTCGCCAGAAGCCACCGGCCGTGTTGCGAGCTGGGAGCGTTTGTGGAGTCGGTCATTTGAGTTCCGGACGGGATCAGGTCACCTTCCATAGTACATTGGCCCAGTAGGTCCTGCCTGCCGGGCAGGACTTCGCGACGAAGTCGCGACAATGGCCGTTCCACTTACTACATCGCTACAGCGCGGCGATTTAGAAACCGCGCTGAGCACGAATCGGATGCTCTTTGGCAGACGAACCCGCATTCGACGGCCTCGGAAGGCCATCGTACGTACGACTTCGCGACGAAGTCGCGACAATGGCCGTTCCACTCACTTCACAGGGGGTGATTCGACAAGACGCTGAGCACGAACTCTGTCGGCTGCTCTACCCGCATCGCATTCGACGGCCTCAAAAGGCGCAGTACGATGGCCTTCCAAGGCCGTCGAGAACGGATGTTCCACTTGCTACAGCGCGGCGATTTAACAAAACGATGAGCACGAATCGAGAGGTAAGCACTGGGACTTGACCCGCATTCGACGGCCTCGGAAGGCGCCTCGGAAGGCCATCGTACGTACGACTTCGCGACGAAGTCGCGACAATGGCCGTTCCACTTACTGCTAACCGACCTGGGAAGGCCATCGTACGCATGCTGCCCGCAGATTGCCCAGATCGCCCCGTAACTACGTATCCGCATTGCCGGCAAGGTTTGCTCAAGTTGTGTGGTTGCTTGGACGACGTAACGAGCAGATTCCCTGCGCGCGGTGTTCGCGCGGAGGCGGTGCTGTCATTGCTAGTGCAAGCGAGTGTTTCATGGCAAGCGGCGAGATTTCGACAATTCGCAAACGCGGGTTCATCACGGCCTGGGTCTGCGACTGGGGACGGTTGACGCTGGACAGCGTGGAAGCTGTTGGCGACTTGGCCGTCTTCATCTATCGCACACTGTCGTGGCTGGTTACGCGACGAGTTCGTTGGGAGACTCTACTGCCGAACTGTTATCAGGTGGGAGTGTTGAGCCTACCGGTCGTGGCGCTGACGGGCACGTTCATTGGGATGGTGTTAGCTGTACAATCGCACTCGCAATTCAGCCAGATCGGTTTGGAGAGCCGTTTGGGCGCAGTGATCAACATGACGTTGGTTCGCGAACTGGGACCAGTTCTGGCGGCAACCATGTTAGCTGGTCGAGTGGGCAGTGCGATGGCGGCCGAATTGGGAACGATGCGAGTGACCGAACAGATCGACGCGTTGTCGAGCATGGGCGCCAATCCGATTCACTATCTCGTCGTGCCGCGTTTCGTCGCTTGTCTCGTGCTCATCCCGACACTAACGGTGATGGCCGACTTCATGGGAGTTGTTGGCGGGCTGTTCTACAGCGTGGCGATTCTCGGTATCGACAAGTTTCAGTACTTGCACAACTCGAAGGAGTTTGTCGGCGGTTTTGATTTGTTCTCCGGCATTTTCAAGAGTTTCTTTTTTGGCGCGGCTATCGCGCTTGTGAGTTGCTACCGCGGCTTTCATTGCTCGCCGGGAGCGGAGGGCGTGGGGCGAGCTGCGACGGCCGCGTTCGTGCAGTCGTTCATTTTGATTTTGATCATCGATCTGATGCTGGGAATCCTGCTTAACTCGCTTTACCTGACTTTGTGGCCGCAGGGCGCGAGGTTGTTTTGACGGACGACAACATATCGGCGACCGAACAGAATTCGGTCATGGTTGAAATCAGCGGGCTGCATGTGCAGTTCGCTAGTCAGGAAGTGCTGCGCGATGTCGATTTGGCTGTGCCGCGCGGACAGACGCTGGCGGTGATCGGCGAGAGCGGCTGCGGAAAGACTGTGTTGCTCAAGACGATGATCGGTCTGCTGAAACCTCATCGCGGCACTGTCCTCTTCGACGGCCGCGATCTATCGACGTTGAACGAGCGGGAACTGACGCAGCAGCGGACTCGCATCGGTTTCGTATTTCAGAACGCCGCTCTATTTGACAGTTTGACGGTCGGGCAGAACGTGGCGTTTCCGATCAGGCAGCACAAGCAATACGCCGAGCGGCAGGTTCGTGAACTCGTGCTCGAACGACTTGAGGAGGTCGGATTGCCCTCGTCAATCGTGACGAAGAAGCCGGCCGAGCTGTCGGGTGGAATGCGCAAGCGGGTCGGTCTGGCGCGGGCGCTCGTGATGAATCCGGAAGTGCTGCTTTACGACGAGCCGACGACCGGCTTGGACCCGATCGTCAGCGATGTCATCAACGAGTTGATCATTCGAACTCGACGCCGGTATCCGGTGACGAGCATTCTGGTGACTCACGACATGCGCACGGCCCGCAAAGTGGCCGATCGAGTTGTGATGATGTATCCGGCCGGCCGGCTGGAACCCAATGAATCGCAGATGATCTTTGATGGACCTCCGAGCGAGCTCGAACGAACCACCGATCGCCGCGTTTCACAGTTTGTTCGCGGCGAGGCGGGCGAGCGATTGATGGAGATGATGGGAGCCACGTCGGCCGCCAATGGAGAGGAGTCGGACGATGGATGAACGCGTCATGCAGTTTCGCGTTGGAGTAGTCGTGCTGGCGGCGTTGCTCATCACCGGCTTGCTCGTCGCCATCTTTGGCTTCGAGCCGCAAAAGCTTGTTCAGCGGTACATGACGCTGACGATTCGCTTCCCGGCGGCTCCGCAGGTGCAGAAAGACAGCCCGGTGAGGAAAAGCGGTATTCAAATTGGGCACGTGTCACACATTCAACTGTTGGACGACGACGGCGGCGTGAATCTAACGCTGAAAATACACGAAGGTCGCAAGCTCAAGCGACGCAACATCTGCCGGATCAGCAAGCAGTCGTTGGTGACGGGTGACGCCGTGCTCGAATTCGTTTGGCGCGGCGACGATGATCCCGGCCTCATCGCCGAGTTCGATCGCGACGGAGACGGCGCGCTCAGTGTCGAAGAACGCAGCGCCGCGGATGAGTTCCTAGGCGATGGTGACTACTTGGGAAACGGCCGCATCGCCCGCGATCCGTTTCAAGTGATCGTCGATTCCGAAGAGAAGATCCTCGAAGCCTTCATCGCCATCCGCCGCTCGGCGGATGAGGTCGGATTGCTAGTCGGCAACGTCAACAGCATGCTGGGAAACAACGATCAGTCCCTGCGGCGCGTGGTCGGCAAGACGGAAATCGCTCTCGATCAATTCACCCAGACCATGCAAGAACTGCATCGCATCGTCGGTGACGACGGCATGCAAAACAATCTCCGCGACGCGCTCAACCGCTTCCCGCAGTTGATCGACAAGGCGGAGTCTACTCTTGGAACGGCCGAGAAGACGTTTAGTGAATTCCAGGTGACGGCTCAGAAGATGAACAAGAATCTCGACAACATCGAGAACTTCACAGAGCATCTCGGCGCCAACGGCGAACAGATCGCGCACAAGCTAAACTCGGCTCTCTCCAACCTCGATCGGCTGCTCGCCGAACTCGCCCAGTTCAGTGAATCGCTCAACAGCAGCGAGGGCACGATCGGATTGTTGATCCACGACGACAGCATCTACTGGAAACTCGACCGCGCCGTGGGGAACTTCGAATCCGCCAGTCGCAAGCTCGAGCCGATTCTTTACGACGTGCGGACTTTCACCGACAAGGTCGCGCGCGACCCAGGCAGTCTGGCTCGCGGGTTGATTCAGCCAGGCGGAGGAGGCCACAAGGGAAGTATCCCGTTGGGCGATTCGCGGGGCTTCTTCCGCACCGAGTCGGAGCATCGATCGTCAGCGCGGGAGACCGGACGGTGGTAACAGGCCCTCGTTTGGCGGGCGGTAGCTAGGCGACACAGGGTGCGGCGGGCCCGTGTAGGGCCGGCCCGGGAATGGAAATGTCTGCGTGGCGGGCAGTCGAGGAGCCGGCGGCAACGGCAGAACTTCGGGAACGCGCCGCGGCTCGGCCGCGATGGGAACGGCGACTCCACGCCGCACGTTCGCACGCAGACTCCCAGCCCGCGCCACCAACTGCTGCGGCGAACGATTCTCTCGCTGCTTCATGTCGATCACGACTTCCCGCTCGTCGCGCAGCTCCCAGGGCCAGACGTTTTCTGAAAAGAACTCGATGACCGGCCACTGGTACCAGGGCGTTGAAAAACGGCGTTCGACCTCGGCCGACTCGAAGCCGTCTTGCTCCAGCCGGATCTTTCGCGTGCCGTAATACGTGAACTCAGTCGAGAATGGCGTGATGCCGATCTGTTGATTGTCGACGTAACCGCGCGCCCCCGCCGGGTTGCTTCTCACCGTCAAGCGGCGGCGGACACAACCGCAATGTGCGAACGCGGCGGCAATCAAGAGACAACACGTTGCTCGCTGGACGAGTTTCGCCATGGGTGGCACACGTGAAAAGACTTGGGAGGTGAGTCGAGAATGGGGCGGGAGTATACCGCCGCCGCTTGCCAGCCGATAGAGCGAATCTAGCGCCATCGCCATCATCGAGTATGTCACCGTAGGACAAGGTCTCCAGGCCCGTCGATAACTCGTTCCATTTTGACGGGCCTGGAGACCCGTCCTACGGTCGATAGCTCGTTGCATTTGACTCAAATAACCCAACTCGCCATGGCCAAGCCGCCGAGCCTCCAGAGCTTTCCCGAAGGGGAGAATGTGGGCTAGTAGTCGATCGACGAGTCGTCGGCCGCTCTCTTTTGCTGCATCCGCAGCTCTTCCATCATGAACGTGATGGCGGCGGCGAATTGGCGAAACGCTTCAACCAAGTTGTCGCTCTTCACGGCCTCTCCCGCCCGCTGCTCAAACGCTTCCAGACCCTTCCAATTGACGACCCAATTCTCGTCCACGCTGATTCGTCGCAAGTCCTTCACGATCTCGCGGAGCCGATCGATCGACTTGACGCCGACGGCGCAGGTGGTCGTCGTGTGAGGACCGCCGCCCAGCATGCGGCCTCGACCAATCTCCGTTCCCGACGGTGACCGGGTGGCGTTGATGATGAGCGCGAACAGCAAGACCGCCGCGCCGCCGGCCGCCGCCGCGCCGGCCACCACCCAGTTTTGGGCCAGCGCCAGGATCAACCCCAGCAGCAGCACCACCGCGCCCACGATCCAGAACGCCAAGTGAGCTCCTTCGCTCTTTTCCAGATCGGCTCCGACACGCAGCGGTTCGACATCCGCGTTGGTTGCCGTTTCGGGGCCTGTGATGCGGGCGATGATCACCGTGATGTTGTCGGGGCCGCCCCGTAGGTTCGCCAGGTCGATCAGCGTCTGGCACGCTTGCGGTGGCTCGAGGTTCGCCAACAGCTCGCCTAACTCCTCGTCGTCCACGCGCCCGGTCAATCCGTCGCTGCAGAGCAGAAACGTATCTCCGATCTCGGTCGGAAACGGCCCCTCTAAATCGACTTGCACCCGTTCATTCGGTCCGAGGGAGCGAGTGATGACGTTCGACGGTATCGCTTCTTCGTCGGCCTGATCAGAGATCTGTCCAGCGCGGCGCAGCTCCCACAACAGGCTGTGGTCGAACGTCAACTGGTCGAGGCGGCTGCCGCGAATACGATAGATGCGGCTGTCGCCGACCTGCGCGATGAGAGCTCCCTGCGGCAACAGGACCAACGTGCTCGCCGTCGTTCCCATGTTGTGAAAATCGAGGTTTGCTTTCCCCCGCCGGTTGATTTCGGTGTTCGTTTCGACGACCGCCAATTGCAGAGCCTCTGGCTGCGATAGGTCGAGGTGCTTGCGATAGAGGTGGGGAGCGCTGTCGACTGCTAGCTTGCTGGCCAGCTCGCCCGCCGCATGTGCTCCCATCCCGTCGGCCACCATGAAAAAGTGGCCGCGCTTCGCGTACTCTTCCGCGTTGGGAGCTAGCAGAATCGTGTGGGCGTCCTGGTTTGTCGCGCGCCGCATCCCCACATCCGTCCCAGCGGCGTACACCAAGCCGGCGATCGTTTTGGACTCTATCGTGGGCATTTGAGATGGGATGGGAGGAGGGGAGTCAGGGAACACTCATTCTAGCTTGTTCGCTCGCGCCGTTCCTACCACCCGGCGTGGCGGCCCCAAAAGGGGCGGGAAAAATACGGGAATGTCCCGGCTGCCAACTGTCGTTTTCACTATGCAGGGAAACTGTTACATTGTCCGCTTCGCGGCCTCAACAAGCTTTGCGGCGCAAGTGCCGCTGGCGGAGGACGTTGAAGCTCAACGGCGACAAGGCAGTCGCTGTTGGCCCACAGATTGCTCTGCAATCGGGCGAACAAGGAGGGATCCTATGCAACTTCTTACTCGCTACATCCTGTGCGAGTTGCTAAAGGTGTTTTGCCTTTCCCTGCTCGTTTTGACAACGGTGATGATGCTGTTTGTCGTCACCAAGGCGGCGGTCCGTGAGGGGCTGGGTCTGATCCCCGTACTGAAACTGATCCCCTACGCGCTGCCCTATTCGTTGCGATTCACCGTACCGGGGACGATGCTGTTCGCGGCCTGCAGTGTCTTTGGCCGGATGAGCGCCGACAACGAGGTCGTGGCGATTCGCGCCAGCGGGGCATCGCCAATGCGGGTGCTCAAGCCGGCGTTGATCTTGGCCTTGGTCATTAGTCCGGTGGCGTTGTGGGTCAACGACCTGGCCGTCTCCTGGGGGCGCATCGGCATCTACCGAGTCGTGCTTCACTCGGTCGAGCAGATCGCGTACGGGATGCTCCGCACCAAGCGTCTTTACACGACCGAGTATTTGTCGATCACCGTCCAGCGCGTCGACGGCCGCAAGTTAGTGCGGCCGATCATATCTGTTCGCGGTGGCGACAAGCCGATCACATTTTCAGCGCAAGAGGCCGAGTTGAAACTCGACGCCGACCGCGACGTGCTCAACGTGTCGCTCGTCAATTGCGAGATCGATGTGGGGTCCGACTATCACGCCACACTCGATCAGATCACCCAACCGATTCCGTTGTCGGCGGCGTCGCGGCAATCGCAAATGTCCGACCGCCCGGCCGACTTGCCGCTGGGGAGGATTCCCCGCGAGCGGCAGGGGCAACGCGCGCGGATAGCGCAGATCGAATATGAGATGGCCGCCCACGCGGCGTTTCAGATGCTGTCCGGCGATCTCGATGGACTGGGCGAAGACGACGACCAACCGTGGTCGGGGCGGCTCGCCAGGCTGCAGGGCGAGCGCTGCCGGTTTTCGCAATTGCAGACTGAGCCCTGGCGGCGGTTCGCCACCGGGTTCAGTTGTTTCTTCTTCGTGCTAGCCGGCGCGCCGCTGGCCATTCGCCTGCGTAACGCGGAGTTCCTCACGACGTTTTTTCTCTGTTTCATTCCGATTCTGCTGTTGTATTATCCGCTATTCATGTTGGGTGTTGAGCGAGCCAAAGCGGGAGGGCTGCCACCCTACGCGGTATGGCTCGGCAACGTTGCGCTGGGAGCCGTCGGGCTGTGGATGGTCCGAAAACTGATTCGCAAGTGATCCAATCCTCACCATGATCCGTATCACGATGGAGACGTGTGAAGAACGGATGAGCAAGTCACCGATTCGATTCACTCACACTTTTGGCAAGTGGTAGACCCACTCACATAAACCGCAACCGCGTCAGCGAAACATGGATGGTAGCTGTCGCCGCGACAAGGAGGTCGCTGTGCTGTCACGATGGCCAATTCGATATAAGCTCGCCTTTGGCGTCAGCACGCTTGCATTCATCGTGGTCACTCTGTCCATCGTCGGTCTGCACGGGGTCAACGAGTACCGTCGACTGGCCCGTTCGATCAGTCGACGAGCCCACGAGCTACCCGAAGCGGCTCAACTGACCGAGCGAGTCTCGGAACTCCGCAACTCGCTCAAGCACGCCAGTCGCATTCGCGAGTTCCCTAGTGAGTTGACCGAATCGCGGAGCGATTTTGAACGAGAGAAGTTCCGCCAACACATGCTCGACGTGAAGGGCTCCCTGTCGGCGTATCAAAAGCAACTGGAGTCACCCGCGCCGGAGGAGCCGCGCATCGGCGACCGCCGTCAAGAATGGGAGACGGTCCGCGAAATCGAACTCGTGTTGGGACGCATCGATCAGCTCATCGAAGACGAGTCGTGGGTGTTGGACGGCATCAGCCTGGGGCTGTTGGACGATAACCTGGACGAACTGCACTCGCTCTCAAATCAATTGCCCATTTTTCTGCATGAGCGGATGCGCAACTTTGCTCATCAGGTTCGCGGGCAGTACCGCACTTGGATCGTCTTCTCGTGGGTGAGCAGTTTGTCGGCGGGCGCCTTGCTGATCGTCCTCTGCTTCTTGTTTCACCATTGGATTTTCCGTCCGCTCCGCGTCCTCATCGAAGGTTCGCGGAAGGTGGCCAGCGGCGAGTTCTCGCACCGCATCCAGCTCAGTTCACGCGACGAAGTGTCGGAGCTGGCTCGCGCGATGAACGAGATGACGTCCAGGTTTCAGGAGATTCGCGACGACCTGGATCGCCAGGTCAAACAGCGCACCAAGGAAGTGGTTCGCAGCGAGCAACTGGCGAGCGTCGGTTTCCTCGCGGCGGGCGTTGCGCACGAGATCAACAATCCTTTGGCTTCGGTCGCTTGGTCGGCCGAGTCGCTGGAGAGCCGCATGCAGGAACTGCTGCCGCTCGATACGGTCGAATGCGAAGAGCGGCGGAAAGAGATCGAGATCGTGCAGCAGTACTTGCGGCGAATTCAAGAAGAGGCTTTTCGCTGCAAGGGGATCACCGAAAAACTACTCGACTTCTCCCGCATCGGAGAGGTCGACCGACAATCGACGAACTTGCACGAACTCACCCAAGGCGTCATCGACATGGTGCGGCACCTGGGCAAGTACCGAAACAAGACGATCGATTGCGACTGTGCGGACAGTGTCGTCACCGTCGTCAATTCACAAGAGATCAAACAAGTCGTGCTCAACCTGCTCGCCAACGCACTGGACAGCCTCGGCGCGGAGCAGGGAGTTGTCAGCGTGCGGCTGAGTCGCGTCGGCGACACGGCCAAGCTGGTCGTCGCCGATAACGGCTGCGGGATGTCGCGCGAAGTTCTGGAGCACCTGTTCGAACCCTTCTTTACTCGTCGCCGAGGCGGCGAGGGCACGGGGTTGGGATTGTCAATTACCTACCGTATCGTCAATGACCACGGCGGTCGCATTGAAGCTCAAAGCGACGGGCCCGGCAAAGGTTCTCAATTCATCGTCACGCTGCCGCTGGCGAAATCAGGGAAGAGCTATGAAGAAGAACGAGCCGCTTAAGAAACTACGCATTCTGTTCGCGGACGACGAGGCCCCATTGCAGGACGTGATGAGCCTTGAGTTGCCGCGAATGGGGCACGAAGTCACCGTCTGTCCCGACGGACACACGGCGGCCGCCGCCCTGGACCTCAATACTTACGATTGCATGATCGTCGATCTCGACATGCCCGGCTTGAACGGCATTGAGGTGATCACGCACGCCAAGAAACTGGCTCCGGACACCGAGGCGATCGTGTTGACCGGCAAGTCGTCACTCGACACGGCGATCGCAGCTCTCCGGCAGGGGGCCTTCGATTACTTGACCAAGCCGTGCAAACTGATCGAACTGCAGTCGCTGCTGTCCCGCGTCGCCGACAAACGCGAGCTGTCGAATAAGTACCGCGCGCTCAAACGTCAACTCGAACGAGTTGAAGGCGAGACGCGACTGGTGGGAAACGGCGGGTCGATGGACCGCGTTCGCAAGTTGATCGACCGCGTGGCCCCCACCCAATCCACCGTGTTGATTCGTGGCGAGACCGGGTCGGGAAAAGAGCTGGTCGCCAGGGCTGTCCACGAACAAAGCCTCCGCGGCGAAATGCCGTTCGTAGCCGTCAATTGCGGGGCGCTTCCGGAGACGTTGATCGAGAGCGAGTTGTTCGGCCATCGCAAAGGCGCCTTCACCGGCGCGGAGGAACACCGTGTGGGCCTCTTCGAGATGGCTCACGGCGGGACGATCTTTCTCGACGAAATCGGGGAGCTTCCCAAAGCGATGCAAGCCAAACTTCTGCGCGTGTTGGAGAGCGGTGAGATTCGCCGCGTCGGCGACAACGAGTCGTTCGAAGTGGATGTGCGGGCTGTCTGCGCTACGCACCGCGACCTCGAGGAGATGGTCCACGAGGGCGACTTCCGTGAAGACTTGATGTTCCGCATCAACACGTTCGAGATCGAAGTTCCGCCGCTCCGCGAACGGCTCGATGATGTGGCCGATTTGGCGACGCACCTGTTCCATCGATTCCGGCCGACGAATCGTCCCTCCCACGCCCTGTTCACAGCGGACGCCATCGACGCATTGAAGTCGCACGTCTGGCCGGGCAACGTACGGGAGCTGGCCAACGTCATCGAACACGCCTCGATATTGTGCGACGAGCCGCCGATCACGGCCGCCGACTTGCCGCGACGCTTCGACTCGCGACAGCTGCGGCCGGATATCAAATCGTTGGGGCCGATGACACTCCGGGAATTGGAGTTGGTTGCCGTGCACCAGGCGCTGGATCGCCACGACGGCAGCAAGCCGGCCGCCGCCGAGGAGTTGGGCGTCAGCGTGAAGACGCTCTACAACAAGCTCAACCAAGCCGACCTGCTGAACAAGTCCGCTTGATTGAACTTCGCCTGATCGGCTCGCCCGGGTTCAGGAGCGCGACAAGCGGTCCGATAGTTGGTTCGACCCGTGATGCAGCCTGCCGCAGCGCGCCGCGCTTGGTCCGTCTACCCTTAGGAGACTTGTCGGACGAGCCCAGTGACCACACCGACGACATCGGCGTGTTGGACGTACATTGGCTCCATCGAGTCGTTGGCTGGCTGCAAGCGGATGCGTCCGTCCTCGGGGAACCAATACTTCAGCGTCGCGTCGCCGTCTTCGGTTCGCGCGACGACGATCTGCCCGCGGCGGGCCGTCGCCTGCTTCTTGACGACCACGTAGTCGCCGTCGGCGATTTGGGCGTCGATCATCGAATCGCCCGACACTTGCAGCACGAACAAGTCGTTGCGGTTGAACATGTTGGCGAAGTCGATTCGCTCACATTCCTCCTCGATCGCCAAGTGGAATGGGCCCGCGTGCACGACGCCGGCGAGCGCCAAGCCCGTCTGCTCGGCCAGCGCTTCTTCGGTCAGCTCGATCGCCCGCGATTTCATTTTGTCGCGGCGAATCAGCCCCTTTCGTTCCAACGCCCGCAGATGGCACATCACCCCGTTGGGAGAACTGATGCCAAAAGCTTTGCCGATTTCTCGCACGGTGGGGCCGTATCCGTTTTGGATTCGATCGCAGATGAAGTCGAAGACGTCCTGTTGTCGGGGAGTCAGCTGATCGGTGGGAGCCATGGGGGACTTTCCGCGTTGGGGGAACTCTATCGATTGTGTTGATTCTAATATACACCCGTTCACGGTCAATAGCGTTTGTACACTGGTATCGACTCCGCGGGCCCAGTCGCACGTGCTGAAACGGCGCGAAAGACCCGTGCTCCCCCCAAAAATCGAGGTAGGGTTTTAGAGGCCTAGAGACTGCGCATTAACTGAGGACAATCCGGTGAACGCGATCAGGCGATTTCTAACCGAAGAAGACGGTCCAACCGCTGTCGAGTACGCCGTTATGTTGGCGCTGATCCTGCTCGTCTGCATCGCCGGCATCCGCGTGCTCGGAACCAACGTCAACAGCAGCTTCGACGATTCGAAGAGCAAGATCGAATCGGCGATGGGCTCGTAGGTCAGAGCATTTCGCCGTTCCAGCGGACGAACGCTTCGAGCCCGAAGTACTCGGGCAGCCCGATCTGATTGAACCGATCAGCCGTGCCACGATTGCGATCCTCGGCGCGCTCCCAGAACTCACGAGGATCCGATCCCGGGAATCTCGCCTCGTCCTTCTGGCTCTCGTGCATGAAGATCGCCTTGCGCTTGCGCTCCAGGTCGTTGGGGCTGAGGGGGACGGCGATTTCGATTTCGTGCGTTTCGTACTCCTGCCAGGCTCCTCGGTAGAGGAGCACCTCGGGAATCTCGGAGCCCGACTCACGAATCTCATCGACGGCGCGAAAGATCGCGTCGGCGCAGACGCGATGGGTTCCATGGGGGTCTGACAGATCGCCGGCCACGTAGATCTGATGCGGCTGGAGCTTTCCGATCAAGTCGCGAATGATCTTCACATCTTCGGGGCCAATGGGCCGTTTGGCGACCGTACCCGTGCGGTAAAAGGGCAGGTCGAGGAAGTGCAGGTTCTGCTCATCGCAACCGACGGCGACCGCGCCGGCCTTGGCCTCGCTCCAGCGAATCAGTCCCTTGATCTTCAGTATGGCGTCGATGTTCGCCGCCTCCTGGTCCGCATCCGCCGCCGGCTCCTTGCTGAGGTCGGTGGAAACGGACTGCTCGACTTCGTGCGACCGCTGTTGATCAATGTTGAAGAGCCGGTTGTATTCGGTGACGAGGTCGGCGACTCGGCGGGCGTCGTGATCAAATACGGCGATGTTTCCACTGGTCATATAGGCGATGTGAACTTCGTGCTGGTCGTCCACCAAACGAATCAACGTTCCCCCCATGCTGATCACATCGTCGTCCGGGTGCGGGCTGAAGCAGATCACTCGCTTCTGCTCGTCGTTGCCTGCCGGGTGGTACTCGATCGTGCTGATCATCCACCGAAAGACGCGGTGAGCCAATTCGGGAGCCGGGCCATGATGGCGCAACAGTTGGTGCAGGTTGTGCTGCCGGAAGTCGTTTTCGTCCAACTTCAACAACGCTTTGCCCGTCTCCGCGCTCAGCCACAGGACAGCTCGCTTGATCAGATAGTCGTTCCACTCCACGTTGCCGAGGAGCCACGGAGTCGAGTACCCGGTGAGATCTTGAGCGGCGGCCGAGTCGACCAGCACGGCCGCCTCGGAGTGCTCTTGAAGAAACGACGCCGGCACTCGATCGGTGACCGGACCTTCGGTCGTCTCTCGAATAATCGCCGATTTGTGCGCGCCTAGCGCGAGCAACAGGATTTGCTTGGCTTCGAGAATCGTACCCAGGCCCATCGTGATGGCCCGCCTGGGGACGTTGTCCTCACCAAAGAAATCGCTGGCCGCCGCCCGGCGCGTCACCGGGTCGAGAGTGCAGAGCCGCGTGCGGCTGTCTCGTATGCTGAATGGCTCGTTGAAGCCGACGTGCCCGTTGCGGCCGATTCCGAGCAGACAGATGTCGAGTCCGCCGAGCTGCGCGATCTTGGCCTCGTACTCCCGGCAATGCTCCTCGACCTGGTCGGCCGGAGTCAAACCGTCGGGGATATTGATGTTCGATTCGGGGACGTTGACGTGATCGAAAAAGTTGGCTCGCATCCAATAGCGGTAACTTTGAACTTTCGTCCCCGCGAGCCCAAAGTACTCGTCCAGATTGAATGTCACGACTCGAGAGAAGTCGAGCCCTTCATCCTGGTGCAGGTGGATCAGCTCCGTGTAGGTGTCGACCGGAGTCGATCCCGTCGGCAGTCCGAGCACGGCGTCCCGACCCTCGGAATTGCATCTCCTGATCACCTCGGCGACGCGTTGGGCCGCGTAACAAGCGAGATCCTGGCCGGTTTCAAAGACGAAGCTGTGGGGGAAGGTGCCTGGAATCAGGCAAGGTGCGGCGGTGTTCATAGTGCCTTGGCGGTAGGTGATGCGGTTTCCAGCGGAAGTGGCGGCGCCACACACAACGCGAGCTGCCGCTCGGTAGTCGTTCGTCCGCTCCCGCTGGTCGCTGGAATCGATCGAGAGAAGCTCCGAATTCTCAACGCCACAAGTGGCAGTGCCACACACAACGCCACAACAGCGGAACGAGCTAGTATGACAAATCGTCCGCCTCGCTGTGAGGGCCCTGTTTGTCTTGATTCTCGTCCAACGGCCGCCTCGGCGTCAGCCCGATTCGCCATTCTCAATCGCCGCGATCGGCTCGCAGAATCGCCAAGTTGTCGCGATGGACGACCTCGTCGTACGGACGATGGCCCAACAGGTCGGCGAATTCTTCTGAACTGCGGCCGGCGATGCGGCGAATCTCGTCGGACGAATAGTTCGTCAATCCCCGCGCGAGCTCGACGCCGTCGGGGCTGCACATGATCACAGCGTCGCCCTTGACAAAGTCGCCGTCGACGCTCGTCACGCCGATCGAAAGCAAGCTCCGCCCGTGCTCTTCGATCGCTCGACAGGCCCCCGCGTCGAGACTGAGTTTTCCCCGCGGCTGCACCGAGAATCCGATCCATCGTTTCCAGGGGCTTATCGATTTCCCTTGCGCCAGGAACAACGTGCCCACGTTTTCGCCGGCGAGAATCCGGGCCAGGACATCCTCTTCTCGCCCCGAAGCAATCACCATATTCTCGCCCGCGCTGGTGACCATTTGAGCCGCATCGATCTTGCTGGCCATACCGCCTTTGGATAACGAATCGGGCGACGTATGGATGTAACTGTCCAGAGCGTCGTCGATCCGCGTGATCGTCTCCACGACACGTGTCCGCGGAGCCGCCGGGTCGCCATCGTAAAGCCCATCGACGTCGGACAACACGATCAGCAACGGCGCCCGCAGCAGGTTGGTCACCAGCGCGGCCAGGCGATCGTTATCGCCGAATGTCGTCATCAACTCGTCGACAGCCACCGTGTCGTTTTCGTTGATCACCGGGATGGCGTTCAGCCGGAGCAATGACAGCAACGTGTTGCGGACATTCAAGTAGCGGGTGCGGTCGTCGAAATCCTCCGCGGTCAACAGCACTTGAGCGGCGTGGCAGTGGTGGTGGCGAAATGTCGCGTCGTAGGCTTCGATAAGGCGAGTTTGCCCGACGGCGGCGACGGCTTGCAGCATGGCCAGGTCGTTCGGCCGTCGCTTGATCTCGAGCCGATTCATGCCCGCCCCGACCGCTCCCGAGCTGACCAGCACGACCCGGCGGCCACTGTCGCGGATGGCGGCCAATTGCTGAGCCAACGAGGCAATTCGGTCTCGGTTGAGCGATCCGTCGTCCCGGGTCAACACGCGCGTGCCGACTTTGACCACGACCATTTGAGCCGTGGCGGCAATTTCCTGACGAAGCAAATCGGTCATGGGAAGGAACTTGGCGAGTTGTGGACAGACGCCCTACTAGCCAGGGCCCGGTGAAGTGCATATGCTCGACCCTACCGCCAAACGCAGCCCTCCACAAGGCTAACCAGGCCCTCCAACGAAGATGGCAACGGATGCCTCGCGACTCGTCGTGACAGCGCTCCCCATCAGGACCACTCAGGCAACAAACTGAGGATGAGCGAACTCCACCACGAATGCGGACTCGCCGCGATCTACCACCTCCCCGGTCATGAGCCAAGCCCTCTCTGTCCCGAGCAAGGACCCGAAGAGGTTTCACGGCTGTTGCCGCGGATGCTGCTGGATATTCAGAATCGGGGGCAACTGGCGGCGGGGATGACGTCGTTCAACCCCGCGCGAGACCAATTGATCGACACGCACAAAGACGTCGGCACGGTCGGCGAGGTGTTTCGGCTCTCGCATCGAGCGAAGAGCGAATCGCTGATGACCGAGTACGCCGGCCGGGCGGCGATCGGTCACGTCCGCTACGCGACTTGCGGAGCCGACGACCGCAGTTACGCTCAGCCGTTCGAGCGCCATCACATCGAGAAGCGCAAGTGGTTCAGTTTTGGCTTCAACGGGCAACTGGCCAACTACACCGAACTGCGCGACCGTTTGCTCGTCAGCGATTCGCATCACCTCGCCCGCGAAACCGACACCGAAATCATCATGCATGAGATCAGTCGCGAGATGTCCGGCGATCGCCGACCTCGCCTCGGTGAACTCATGGAGAGCATCAGCCACCGCTTCGACGGCGCCTACAGCATCGCGCTGCTCAACGCCGACGGCGACATGTTGATCGCCCGCGACCCTCTCGGCGTGAAGCCGATCTGCTACGCCCGCGAAGGTGGGCTGTTCGCGGCCGCCAGCGAGAGCGTCGCGCTGCTGAATCTCGGCTTTCGCGCGGAGAGCATTTGCTCACTCGGTCCCGGAGAAGCGATTACGGTGGTCGGCGGTCGCTTGAAGATCGAACAATACACCAAGCAGGTCGGCCGCGCTCACTGCTTTTTCGAGTGGATCTATTTCGCCAATGTCGCCAGCACGCTCGACGAGCGCGGTGTTTACGTCACCCGTGAAGCGTTGGGAAAGGAGCTGGCTCGCCTCGAAGTCGCCGACGGCAGCGTCCCGTTGGATCGAGATACGATTGTCGTTCCCGTTCCCGACACCAGCAAGGCCGCCGCCGACGCCATGGCGTTCGACCTCGGCGTGCCGTCGCGGGAAGGTCTGATCCGCAATCGCTACGCCGGCCGGACGTTCATCGAAGGAGGCGTGGGGAGACGTCGCAAGGCCGAAACGAAATACACACCGCTCCGCGAAGTGCTCGAAGACAAACGCGTCTTTTTGGTCGAGGACTCCATCGTCCGCTCGACAACAATGCAAGTGCTGCTCGACCGCATCCGCGACTTCGGCCGCGCTCGCGAGATCCACGTTCGCGTCGCTTGCCCGCCCATTGTGGCGCCGTGCTTCTACGGCATCGACATGTCGACGGTCGGCGAGTTGTTCGCTCCCCATTTCCTTCAGTGCGGCGATCTGACCGACGAAGCGCAGGCCAAGATGGCCGCCAAGCTGGGGGCCAATTCGCTTCGCTATCTGCCCATCAGCGCGATCTCACGAGCCATCGGCTACCCGCCCGAAGAGCTCTGTCAGGCCTGCATCACGGGCGAGTATCCGACCCCCGCCGGACAGAAACTCTACCAGGCCGGGCTCGAGAAAAGCCCCGACGACGACGCCCGTCCGTTTGACCGCAGAAAGCCCGTCAGTTAGCGCCAGAGGTCGTTGACGGGCGATGGGAAGATTGTCTGCTCAGGCCGCAGTGGACT
This sequence comes from Pirellulaceae bacterium, assembly GCA_030748485.1. Taxonomy (GTDB): domain Bacteria; phylum Planctomycetota; class Planctomycetia; order Pirellulales; family Pirellulaceae; genus JASMLW01. Next base: position 20,368 of record JASMLW010000444.1, on the reverse strand, counting down.
GCCGGTTTACGAACTCAGCTTACGGTCGATAACTCGTTCCATTCGACGGGCCTGGAGACGCCTGGAGACCCGTCCTACGAACACTCAGCCTCTCGCGAATTCCGCGCGATAGATCGGCACGTCGCGAAGTCGCATGCGGCGTTCGAAATGCGTGTGGTATTTGACCTCTCCGCCGGCCGCTTGGCCGGCCACGTCAATCGGTCCAGCGAGGCGAGTTTCCGCAGCCAACATCTCCAACGCCGTCTCAAAGTAATCCCGCACGTCGGTCCAGAAATGAAGGCGGCCACCGAGAGACAACGCCCGTTCGATGTTCTTGGCGAACGCCGGAATCATCACGCGCCGCTTGTGATGCCGCTTTTTCCACCAGGGGTCGGGAAAGTAGACGTGAACGGCCGCCAACGAGTCGGCCGGAATCCGGTCCGCGAACAGGGCAAGTCCATCGCCGTGCAGCATCACGCCGTTGTGAAGCCCGCGCTTGGCCAAACCGGCGGCCGCGAATCGCGCATATTTGCCGGCGATCTCGACGCCGAGAAAATTGCGCGCCGGATGCTCCGCCGCCGCGCTGCGCATGAACAGCCCCTTGCCTGTACCCACTTCAACCTCCAGCGGAGCGGCCGGGTTGTCGAAGAGTTCCGGAAGTGATTGTTCGGCGGGGAGCTCAGTCAGCGTGTGCAGATGGTGTGAGAGATCCAAGTCCGGATCAATCTTTCGCAGCGCGCGACGTCCCATAGTGCGGTGGTTCTTGGGTGACCGGAAGGAGCTGGCGCCGAGTTGCGGAGGCTAGGCGTCCTGTTCGTGTTGCTTCAAAGCGTCCACCGGGATGGGGATGCCCTTGAGCTCGCCCTCCACGACGACCGATTCGTTGACGACACCTTGGAATTGACTGACGATCATCCGGTTGCGGCGAGCTTTCAGCAGTTTGCAGAGAAGAATCAGGCGATCGCCGGGAATGACCGGATCACGAAAACGAACTCGCTCCAGCCCCCCGAAGCCCACCATGGCGGCTCCGAGCAAATCGTACCGTTGTGTGAAATAGCTGGACAGTTGAGCGGCCGCCTCCAACATGATCACCCCGGGCATCAGCGGCATGTTGGGCATGTGTCCGCGAATCCAGAACTCATCGCGAGAGACATCTTTGTAACCCGCGCAGATCTGTTCATCGAGATCGGCGAACACGATTGCCGTGACCTGCTCCATCTCGGCGCGCTGCGGATTGTACCGCCGAATCTCATCGATATCCGCAATCGGGTTGTCGAAGTCGATGTTCGAAATGTCAAACAGCAATTGCTTGCTGGCCACGGACTTACTTCCTTATCGCAGACGGGGGAGCCGCCAAGCGTGACGACTACGTGCGCACCTTGCGGCGTTTCCGCTTCCGCGACTTGCTGTTGGCGGGACGGGCGCCGTGGTTGGCTTTTTTCACCTTATGGCGGGGCTTGGTCATGGTCTGGCTATCCTTAGTGATGGATTATCGGCAAGGTGAAACCTCCTAAGTTAGCAGTATTTCGGATTGCTGAGAAGGCAGGAAAAAAGCCCCCCAGCCTCAACCGGATCGGCTCGGATCGGCGGTCGAGACGCCATGGGAGACCCGTCGAAAGCCGGTCGCCGTCGGCGATCACCGTTCGGACTCCGCCGAATCGGAGCCGGGACCCAGCTTGCTCAGCAAGGCGGGCAGAAGGAACAGGGACGAGACGAGACAGCAGAAGACGCCGAGCGTAAGGACTTGGCCCAAGCTGCGGAGGCCTTGGTGCTTGGCGAACATCATGCTGCCGAAGCCCAGCATCGTTGTCGCCGACGTGACGACGATGGCGGCGGCCGTCGATCCGCTGATCTGATACACGCCCCGGCGGCGGCGGTAGTCGTGCACAACGTGTACGCCATCATCGATCCCGATCCCCAGAATCAACGGGAGGACGATCATATTCGCCGCATTCAGGGGGATGTCGAGCAGCGCGAGCAAGCCGGCCATTTGGGCGAGCCCGAGGGCCATCGGCGTCATCGCCAGCAGGGAGTGGCGGATGCTGCGAAAGTCCAACATGAGGACGATGGAAATAGCCAGGAAGGCGTACAGCGCTGCGTGAATGTAGCTCTGCTGCATATGCCGCGAAGCGTAGTAAGTCTGTACGGGATGCCCGGTCACGCCGGGATCGATCGACTCCAGGTCGCTGACAAATCGCTCCAGCGCGTGCATGTCCCACACATCGCCGCGGGCGAATACCTTCAACAGATGTTGTTGCCGGCGACCGACAAACCGCTCCGCCAACGCGGGGTCGACATCGGCGGCCGACGGTGGTTCGGGGCGCGACACCCGGGCCAGATGTTGGAACCGATCCAGCAACTCGGCCGCCGCGTGTTGCTGGTGGTCGAACAGTCGTTCCGCGGCGTCGTTGGGCGCGGTTGCTTGCAGGTGCCGTTGCAGTTGCAGCAGGCTGTCCAGCGCGGGCTTCGTCATCGCGTTCATCGGCAACATCCGCTGCAGCGAACTGACGGCGGCGTTGGTCCGCTCCGGCAAACTGCCTGCGGCCGGCACCACCGGCGCTTGCTGGGGAAGTCGTCCGAGCCGATTGTGGATGCGCGCGATCGCGTCCGTGCGATCCGGATCGGCCGTTGGCAACAGCGAGACAATCTCCTCGGTCCGCTCGACCGTGGGAAGTGATTCAAACGCCGCTTTGCGTTCCAACAGTTGTTGGGGATCCGCGGCGATCGACAGCGCGAACCACACGCTGCGGTCGGTTCGAGCCAACAGAAGCCGCTCCCACTTGACGCTCTCCAGGCGGACGGGTTGGAGGTTGAGCAGGTTGTGGTCGTAACGCAATCCGCTGGCCGCCGTCACCAGGGCGGCTGTCGCAACGCCGCCGATCAACAGTGTGCGGAGCGGGGTCTTCATCGCCGGAGCGCAGAGTTCCGCGAGCGGCAACGTGTTCGGCGCGACTCGCGATTCGCGTTTCCGGTCGGCCAGAATGATCATCGACGGAAGCACGATCAGCGCCGACAAGATGCAGAGCGCGATCCCACCACCCGCCACCACGCCCAACTCCGAGATGCCGGTGAATTCAGTCAGCGCCGCGGTGAAGAACGCCAGGGATGTCGTGACGCCGCCGGTCACGATGCCGGGACCTACGGTGGAGGCAGTCTCGATCAACGCGGCTTCACTCTCGGCGCTCGATTCCCGCAGCTGCATGTACCGCGCGACGTAATGGATGCCGAAGTCGATTCCCAGTCCGATCACGATCGCGCCGAACGACACGCTGAGGATGTTGAGGTGGCCGACCGCCAGTGTGATATAGGCGAACGACCAAGTCATCGCCAGTATCAGCGCGGCGACGGTCATCAGCGGATACCGAAACCCCCCAAAGCCGGCGATGAACAGAACAGCCACGCCCACCAGGCTAATGAGGCTGGCCATGACCATGTCGCTCTGGCTCGACTGCATCTCGTCAAATTCCATTACCGGCAAGCCGGTGAGTCCGAGACGAACGGTCGAGCGATCGGCTTGAACCTCGCGGAGAATCCGCCGAACGTTTTGAATCGCGGCGGATCCAGGCGCGAACTGTTCTTCCCCGCGGCGGATCTTAAACATGACAAAACCGAGGCGGCCATCGTCATCGAGCAGATAATTGACGTTGGGCAAAGGAGGGTCCGCTGGTGGCGGAGCGATGCTGCGGTAACCGCCCGGCGTTTGCAACGCTGTCGACAGGCTGTCCGAGATCCGCGAAATATGGCTCGCCAATTCGGTCATCTGGTCCGGGGCTGAATCACCTTCCGCCGGATTCGATTCAGCGGCGGCCGCCAACTGCTGGACGGCTCGTTCCAGCTGTCCAGTCCCCGTCGTCACACTCCACCGGCCCACCAAGACGGGTTCGTACTGATCGATGAACCGCTCGATCCGACGGACGTCCGAGATCGGCAAGAAGTGCATGCCGCGCGCATAGATTTCGCCCAAGTCGATTCGGTCAAAGACGCTGTCGACGTGCGCTGTTTCCGCCCGCAGTCGCTCCGCGACCGCATCGATCGCGCTGGTCACGACGTCGACGTTGGGACCGCGGACGACCACGACCGCGTCGTCGCGATCGCCAAACTCATCGAGGTACTCGAGCCAGCGTTGGTTGTATTCGCTCGCCGGGTTGAGCAGATCCAGCCGGCTCGTCTTGAACTCCAGACCGCGCACCGTTACCAGGATGGCGACAAGTGCGAGCAGCACGGCGATCGTCAAAAACGTGCCGGGCGCGCGCAGCACGAAACGCGTTAGTGATCGCAGAGGCTGGGCGAGAAACGATCCTTCGGCCGATGAGTGCGGCATCCATCCATGCTGTGCTCGAGTCAGAAGCGTCGCCGCGATTCTAACGTCCGCCGATTCCGTTCGACAAGAGCGGCGACGGAACGCCTAACCGTCGTCATTCAGTTTCGAGACTTTGCCGTCCGTTGTGACTCGGAACATCGCCTGGGCTCGCGAATCGACGACGATCAAGTGGTCCTTTCGCCAGATTATCCCCACCGGATTGACGAATGGAGCGCCCTCGGCCAATTTCGCCGGCGACTCGCCGGCCGCGATCCGCCACACAGCCCTCGCATAACCGTCGGTCACGTACATGACGCCGTCACCGTCAACTGCGATGTTGTGCGGAAACCGAAAGGGCCGTCCTTTCACTGCGATAGTCGCTTTGCCGTCCTTGTCCAAGCGAAGCACCTGGTCGGCTCCGTGCGAAACGACCAAAAGGTCGCCCCGCTTGTCGAAAACGAGTCCCCGCGGGGCTCGAACTCGCGAGAAAATCTTGGTCTCGCCGCCGGCGATCCGCCAGATGGCGTGGATGTCGAGATCAGCTACGTAGATGTCGCCGTTGGTGGCGACGGCGATCGCCGTCGGGATGCCGATCTGGCCGACGCCGCGGTCGCCCGCGGAAAGCGGAGTCAGCATCTTGTCGTCACCGACGCGGTAGACTTCGCGGGTCGCCGAATCGCCGACCAATAACTTGCCGTTCTGGTCGCTCGCCAGACAGCGGACCGCGTTGAGCCGCCCCCGGATTCGCTTCTCGCCTTGAACGAACACCGTCGGCTTCTCAGCTCCCCACAACCAGATCCCCGGTAGTTGGCGATCGGCCACAAACAGATCGCCCGCTGCATTCGCCGCCGCCCCGAGTGGGTAGATCAGACCATCTTGAGCGGACGCCGTTTTCGAAATGAAGACCGCGGCGATGACCATCCAAGCGAATTGGCGGCGGAGAGGTGGCATAGTGAAATTCGTGTGTGGGTGGTGGAGAAGGGCGTGAGGGCTGGGCCATCCGCCGGAATCTACTCATCTTACTCGCTGATCGGAAGGCTGAGCAGGCGGCGGCCGGCGATTCGCAGGCGTAACGGGGTTACGCGGTTCGCTCGGTCTTCGTTCAGGCCGTTTGTGCGAATTGCACGGCTCGGTTGCGGACGCGCAGGACGGCTCCGATCGCGGCGGCGGCGGCGGCGGAACCGGCGAGCATCGAATAGATGTACAACTGCTGCGACATGTATCCAACGCAGACGGCCCCGACGGCCCCCACGCCCAGCCCCATGGCGAAACTGAATCCATAACAAAGGCTGCGGCGGTGCAGCGGTGTGTATTTGGCGATCAGGCTGTTGTATATCGGCTGGTGCATGAAGTGGACCACGGCGAACAGCCCGGCGGCGATGGCCCGATCGTAAGTCGACGCCATCGCCATCCACAGCAGAAACGGGATGTTGAGGATTGAGATCGCCGTCAGTTGCCACTCCAGCCGATCGGCGCGAGCCAGCCGGCCCGCCGCGTACTGACCGATGCAACCGAGGATCAACACGCCTCCTGCGAGCAGTTTTGCTTCGCTGCCGGACTGCCAACTGCTAAAGTAACGCGGCAGGAAGCTGAGCACTCCCGAATAGACGAATCCTTGCAGCACAGCCAACATCGTGAGTAGAAAGTAGCTCGGCCAGTCGACGTGGCGCTGTTCGCTCGTTTCCTGCTTCGCGGTGATCGTGTCGGCTGTCTGGTCGTGTTTGGCGAGCAGCGCGAAGACGACGCCCAGCACGAGGCCCGGCAGAGCGAGGGCGACGTAGAAACTGCGCCATCCCATGCCGACTTGCATGGCGACCGCCCCCAGGAACGGTGCGGAACTGATTCCCGTGGAGCCGAAGATGCCGTGTAGACCCAATGCGCGAGGCCGCGAATGCTCATTCGTCTCTCGTGAAATCAATGCCAGGCCGGCGGGGTGGTAGATGCTGGCGAGCGTGCCCATGACGAACATCGACCCGAACAACAGCCCCAGATTGGGAGCTCGCGCGGCAACCACGCAGGCGGCGGCGCAGCCGATGAGATAAACGGCCAGCATCCGCCGCGACCCCCAGCGGTCGACCAGCCAACCGGCAACCATCGCACCCAATCCCCACGGCAATCGCCAGCACCAACTCAACCAACCCATGACCGGCTTGCCCGCCGCCTCGGACCGCGCGAACTCAATCGAGATCTCTTGCTCCACGGACGGCAGAGCCAGCTCGTAAAGGTGGACGAGTGCATGGGCGCACGAGACGAGCACAACGAGCTTCAGCAACGCGCGATTCATGAACGGCTCGCTTCGACAAGCCGTTCCAACAGCTCGCCCGCCGCGCCGCTATCGATCGCCTGTCGAGCCTCGGCGGCGCAGACATTCAGCGCGGCTCCGTCGCGCGTGGTCCAGATCGCCGCCGCCGCATTGATCACCACGATGTCACCGGCAGCGCCGGCCCGACCGGCCAAAACGTCGCGAATGATGGCGGCGCTCTCCTCGGGACCATCGGCGTCTAGCCCTTCGAGGCTCGCCTGTTCGAGGCCGAAATCGGCCGGAGACCACGTCGTTGTCGTGACCTGGCCGTTGCGGACCTCCGACACGTCCGTCTCAGCCGCCAGCGTCACTTCGTCGAGTCCATCGCGTCCGCAAACAACCACGGCTCGCTCGACTGGCAGCAAGCAGAGCGCGGCCGCCATCGTTTCTCGCAGGTCCGGGCGGCCAACACCCAACAACTGGAACTTCGCTTCCGCTGGGTTGCTGAGTGGACCGAGCATGTTAAAGATCGAAGGCGTGCCGAGACCGCGGCGGACTTGGGCGACTTGCTTCATCGCCGGGTGCAGTTGCGGGGCGAAACAGAATCCAATCCCCAGTTCGTCAACACAGCGGCTCACCGTCTCGGGACCGGCCTCGATGTTGACGCCCAGCGCGGCGAGCACGTCGGCGGATCCCGTGCGGCTGGTGATTTTTCGATTCCCGTGCTTGGCGACTGGGACTCCGGCCGCCGCCGCGACCAACGCGGCCGCCGTGCTGATGTTGAACGTCCCCGATCCGTCACCGCCCGTTCCGCATGTGTCGAGCAAACCGTCGCGGGACGACTCGATGCGCACCATGTGTTTTCGCATCGCCAGCGCCGCGCCGGCGACTTCCTCCGCTGTCTCGCCTTTCGTGTGCAGCCCGCTGAGCAGCGCGGCGATTTCTTCGTCGGGCCATTTGCCTTGCATGATCGCGTCGATGACGGCGGCCATTTCCTCGCGCGTAAGGTCCTCCTCAGCGGCGACTCGATCGAGAACGGTGTTGTTCACAGCTAACTCATCCTCCATTCGAAATCAACGAGAGGTTTCTCAGCGCGGACTTCCGCAAGTCGCGATGAACGGCTGATTGTAATGGCGTTCATCCGGCGAGCAATCTCAGGCGGGTCGGGGGCGACACGCCAAGTGGAACGTTGCTGTTGTCGCGTTGGGATGCCATCTCTACAATCCCCGTCATGGTTCGGAAACTGGTTATTGACTGCGATCCCGGCATCGACGACGCGGTCGCGCTGTGCATGGGGCTGTTCGATCCGCGGATCGAGGTGCTGGCGATCACGGCGGTCGGCGGGAACGTTCCGGCCAGTGTCGCCAGCCGCAATGTTCAAACCATCGTCGCCCACCTCGACCCGCCTCGCTACCCCCGTCTCGGCGCGGGCAGTCCGCCCGACGACGCGCCGCCCAGCGACGCGCGACACATTCACGGTGAGGACGGGCTCGGCAACTCGGGTTTTTCGAGCTCACAACTGCAGAATCAGCACCCGTCGGACAAAGTGATCTGCGACGCCGTCCGCTCCGCCCCCGAGTCGGTCACGATCCTCTGCCTGGGGCCTCTGACCAACGTCGCCCGCGCATTCCAGCGCGATCCAGGCCTCCCCGCACTCGTCGATCGTTTGATCATGATGGGCGGGTCTGTCGACGGAGTGGGCAACATCACCCCGGCGGCCGAATTCAACATGCATTACGACCCGGTCAGCGCCCGCGCTGTCTTTCAATCGGCGACCACCAAAACGCTCGTGCCGCTCGATGTGACGCGGCAAGTGGCGTTCTCACTTGGGCTGATCGAGGAGTTGCCGAGCGAACTGAGCCGCGCCGGTGTGTTTCTCCGCCGCGTTTTGCCGCATTACTTTCGCGCGGCGCATCAATCGCTCGCCCAAGAGACGATCTCGCTTCACGACGCGGTCGCTCTCGTTGCCGCCGTGAATCCGGAGATGTTTGAAGCGGACTACATGGCCGGAGACGTCGAATCGTCGGGCGACTTGACTCGCGGGGCAACCGTCTTTGATCAGCGCCCGAATCGAGAATGGCGGATGAACATGGAGGTCGTCCACACGATCGATGTGGAAGCCGTCGCGAACACGATCGTCCGCAACCTCCAGTACGCGGGACAGTGCACCTGTTGATGCGCCTCAATGCGGCAATGCGGCAAATGCGGCAAGGCGGCAACGTTGCAATGCTGCTTTGGCTGGAGCCTTCGGCCCGCGTGTCGTCTACCGTTCGCTATCGGGTTCGAACTTGGCGCGATCGCCGACGCTGAGACGGACCCGAAATGGGCGGCGTTCGCGAATCACGGTGAGCTCGACCGACTCGCCGACCGCCGTCACACTGACTTGGCTTATCAAGTGATCGTCGTCCTCGATCCACTTGCCGTTGAGTTGCACGATTACGTCGTCAACTCGCAGATTGGCTTTGGCGGCCGGTGAGTTGGGCGTGATGCCCGAAACGCGGGCTCCCACCGGGCGGGCCAGCCCGAGTTGCTCAGCCGACTTGGCGGCGTCGAAATCGCGATCCAAATGAACTCCGACATACGCGCGAGAGACGTGTCCCTTCTTGATCAACTGACGGGCGACGGTCATGGCCATGTTGATCGGAATCGTAAAACCGATGCCGTCGTTTCCACCGGAGTTGCTGGCGATCGCCGTATTGATACCGATCACCTCGCCCCGCAAGCTGATCAGCGGTCCGCCGCTGTTGCCGGGGTTGATGGCGGCGTCCGTCTGGAGGAAGTCCTGGTAGCGAACCCGGGCGTCGCCGAGCTGCAAGTCGCGGCGGCCTTTGGCGCTGATGATGCCGAAGGTCACCGAGTGGCTCAGTCCGAACGGGCTCCCGACAGCCAGGACAAAATCTCCGATCTCGACCTTGTCGCTGTCGCCCAGCCGAGCGGAGACGAGTCGCGGGGCGTCGACTTTCAGCACGCCCACGTCCGTGCCGGGATCCGACCAGATCGCCGTGGGGCGAATCCGCCGCCCGTCGGCCAGTTTGATGTCGATCGTCGACGTTGTCGACTCTTTGATCACGTGCCGATTCGTCAGCACATAGATGTCGTCGCCGATGCGAATCAGGGCTCCGCCGCCGGCTTCTTCGACGGTTCGCCGAGCCGAACCCGCCTCGATGTGAACAACACTGGGAGTGACGACTTTGACGACGCGGCGGAGCACGCTCGCCTGTCGCTCCAGCGCCTCCAAGTCGCTTTGCAGATCTTTGTACAGTTGCTCGCGCTCGGCCTCGGACTCCGATGTCGCCGATGAACTGGGTTCGTCTTGGGCAACAGCGAAGAGCGGACAGTGGGCGACAGCGACAATTGCGATGAGTAGATGAAGCGTCCAAGCACGTGAAGCCATGTGCGGATTCCTTTCCGGCAGACGGCGAGCGACTGCATCACGTATGAATTGACACGGCGCGGCGTTGCGCGGTAATGCGTCAACTCAACGATGTCACGATCGTTCAGGAGACGTCGAGTTCGATGTCATTCAGAGTGATGTCGTTGTCCCCAGTCCCAGTGTCGATCAGCCGACCCCAGTCGGCGGCCGTGGCTCCTGTCGTGCCCGTCTTCTCCGCTTCGCGCTGGCAATTGATGCACAGTGTGGCGTAGGGAAGAGCCTGGAGGCGAGCCAGGGGAATTGCTTGCGTGCACCGCTCGCACATCCCGTACGAACCCTCCCGAAGTCGCTCCAACGCAGTCTCGATGCTCGTCAGTTCACGGCTTTCAACCTCCGCCAGCTGTGAGCTGATTTCGTCTTGAGCCGAGTCCGACGCCACGTCCACAACATCGCCCGATGACTGTTGACGAAGTTCTTTCAACAAGCTCAAGTCGCCCGCGAGCGCCTTGCGCAGCGCGTCGCGTCGTTTGATCAACACTTCGCGGAGTTCTTGAAGAGCTGCTTTTCGTGCCATGATTATGTCACCTTCGCGAACCGCAGCGGCTGGAAAGAAAGGCGCCCCCCTCTGTTTCGCAGAGCCGCTGGCTTAGGACGAGATTTGGGATTCTGAACGTGTGGGAGTTGAGTTTTCCGGTGTGGTCGTCTCTCCAGCAGCGCCGGAGGGTGCGACCGCAACCAAACTATAGTACGTGTGTGGGGAATGGAGATTCGTTTTCGCGCCGATCGAAACGGGCTCGACCAGGACGCCCGCAGTCCCCTGAATTCGTTAGTTGGAAAGACCTTGCGATCCGCGCAACCCGCCCGCCGGGCGGCCGATTGTCGGTCCATGCGGAATTGGGACACTTCCCCCTGAATGTGGGTTCGAGCCCCCGTCCCGGCACTCCGGCGGGCCGTACGCCTTTCGCATACGGATAATCGTCATATCCGGAACTTCGGTGCAGCTCTTTTCCGAGAAACCGGCAGGAATTGCCGAACCCGCTTCAGTTTCACCCGCTACCGGGCGGTTTGACCGGGGGGGCCCCGTGAGCTAGATCCCTTTGGTGAATTCCAACTAGGTCCAGCGGCTCGGAGGCCGAGATCCCCATTCCTGACGGGAAACCCCTAATGTCTGCAGCGATTCATTCAGCCGATCAGCGCGCCACTGGGCTGCTCGGAGAACCCCAAGGGGCGCTCAATCTACGAGTTCGAGGCTCCAGCCTGGACGGTCGAGTTATTCGCGTTCACTCGAAACGGTGCGCGGTCGGTTCCGCATCCCAGTGCGGGATCCGCATCGACGCCGAGCGGGTCCGCCCCGTCCATTGCGTCATCTTCCGCGGCGCGCACGGAGCCGTCGTTCGGCGGTGGTCGCCCGACACGCTGATCAATGGCCAGGCGTTTGAGGACGCTTGGCTGCGCCCGGGCGACCGGCTCGCCATGGGCCCCGTCGAATTCGAAGTGCTCAACGACGAACAAGCTGAATGCGCACTCGGCGACGGACGTCTGGCGGAAGCGCGCTGGGCCGACGAACGACGCCAGCTGTTCGAGCAACTGACGACGCTCGAACACCAACTACGTGAGTTGCAGCAAGAGCGGGACGACGCCCCCGCCGTCTCCGCTCAAGTCGAGGACCTGCTCCGCCAACTTCGGAATCAGGATCTCGAATCCGAGCAAGCCGCCGAACAATGGCAACGCGAACGCCTGCGACTGGACCAGCACGCGCGCGAATTGCGAGCGGCGCTGGACGAGTCAGAAGAGCAGCGCGAACGCCAGTCGGCGTCAGCAGGGGAGCTTGAGCAGTTGCGCGGCCGATTCGCTCTGCAGCAAGAGAAACTAGCTGAAGTTCGCGAGGCAAACTCGGCGCTCCATGAGGAAGTTGACGAGCGGCGAGGTGAGTGCTTGGCGGCGCAGCTTCAAGCAGATCAACTGCAGTACCAACTGATCGAACTGCAACAGCAAGCCGCCGCGGCCGCCGATTTGGCCGATCAGGCGCGACAGTTCGCCGAGCAACTGGATGTCCAACAGCGATTCTGGCGCGAGAGGTCGGAGCGACTCGAACGCGAGTGCGGACAACTGCGAGACGAATCTGAGCAGCAGAGAGATTCGTGGCGCCGCGAACTCGACATCGCCCACCCCGCACTCGATGAGGCGGAGAGCTTCCGCAAACAGCAGGAAGAATTCGCCAGCCAGCGCGAATCGCAACAAACCGATTGGACCAACGAACGCGAACAACTGCGGAATCAAGCGGCCGCGCTCGAACAGGACGTCGCCGAACTCCGCGGCGAACGTGATGACGAGCGGTCGCGAGCTGATGAGTTGACAGCCGTCAACGATGATCTCACCAATCGCACCGAAGAGCTCAGCCGACAGCTCACCACGCTGGAAACAGAATACGCGCAATTCCAAGAGACGGCCGACCAGCAGCGCGGCGCGGACGCTGAGACCGAGGCGGAGCGCGCTGAGTTGCGACGCCGCGCGGAAGACGCGGAAGCCGCCCGCGACGAGATCGCCGCGGAACTGGACGAGCGCGCGGAGGAATTGAGTCAGCGGGAACAATCCTGGAACGAACTCCAGGAACGTTTTGAAGCCGAACAGAGTCGCTGGCAGGAGGAAACTCGTCAATTCCAGCAGCGAGTTGATGAGTCGACGAACGCCGGCGCGCAAGCCGATGAAGAACTCTCTCGCCGCGAAGAGCAATTTGTCGCCGAGCGCGAGTCGTGGATCGCGGCTCGCGACGAGTGGACCGATCGACTGCGCGAACAGGAAGAGCGATTGGCGATTCAGGTCGCGGAAAGCGAAGAACAGAGAACTCAGCTGCAAGGCGACGTCAATCAACTCAACGAGCTGCTGTCGGAGGCTCCGGCCGAAGGCAGTGCGGACTCGCCCGACGGCGACGATGTTGAACAGTTGCGAGCCGAATTCGACGTGCAGCGCAGCCAATGGTCTGAGGACAAGGCCTGGTTCGAACGCGAACTCGAGAATCGCGCCGCTCAGATCCAAGAGCAACAATCTCTGCTGGGTGGCTTCCGCGAGCAACTCGAGTCGAACAACCAGGAACGCGAGCAACTGGAGTTGGACCTCGTCCGCGCTCGCCAGGATGACGTGAGCGACGACACTCCCGTTGATGCTCCGCGGGACAATGACTCCCGCGATGACGCTCAACTCAACCCCCAAGCGGCGGCTGCGATGTCATTCCTCGACGACCTCCGCAAGTCGCCGGCCGCGGAAGACGACGCGAGCGGATCGGCGAGTGCGTTCGACGAGACGAGCGATCACTTCACGCCGCACGCAGGTGGCGAGACGAGTTTCGTGTTGGAGGAAGACGATGACTCCCCTTCGGCCGCCGGCGATGAAGATGATCCGGCGACTGGCGGTGCCGAATTCAACGCGATGGAAACGTACGGGTTCTTGGATGACAGCGCACCGCTGACGGGTGGGAGCGGCGACGCGCAAGTGACCGATTCGAACGACTCGGTGGACGCCGCCGACGCACCTTCGGATGGCGATGATCACGCTCCCCACACAGACGATGAAGGAGCCGCCGGGACCGATGAAGACATTTTTGCCAGACTCGGTGAAGTCGGTCTGCTGAAAGCGGATGGCGACGAGCACTCGGTGACGGAGCCTCGCGAAGACTCCAACGAACCCTTCGCCAGTCGAGACGCCGGCTTCGAAACAGAAGCGTACGGTGACGAGGCGTTTCGGGACGATCCTTACGCCCAACAAGATCGCGACGAGCACGACCACTCAGCCTACGACAACACAGCCTACGACAACACAGACCACAGCGCCGCCAACCACAACGCCGACTACGCCGATTCAGACTACGCGAGCCAGGACTTCCGCGATCACGACGCGATCAGTCCGTCCACAGCAGGTGGGGAATTCGAAGCGGATCGCGCTCAGACGCCGTGGTCACAGGATGCGAGCGATTCTTCGTTTGATCAATCGCACGCCGAGACGCCGGACGACGGGTTGGCTGAAGGTTTTGGCTTCTCAGAGAACGAAGAGACGGGCGAGCCATGCGGGACGGTGGATGGCGGATCCAGTTTTTCGGCGGCCTCGATCATCGACTCACTCGAGGCGGAGGAGGAGTTAGCGGAGTTAGACGAAGGCGAACCTCGTGTCACGAGTTGGCGCGGGCAGCCGGAGCCGCCGGCGGATGACGAACCAGCCGACGCGGCCGGTGAAGGCGACGAGTCGATCGAGAGCTATATGAACCGGCTCTTGCAGCGCGTTCGCGGCGACGACGAAGATCCGGTGATCGGCGCACAGGTGGCGGTCCACGAAGACGAAGTTGAGCCGTCCGGATCCACGTTGCAGACCCAGGAAGGCGGACTACAGGAGTTGGCTCCGCCGTCGGCTCCCGAGCCGGTCATGATGAAGCCGGAAGAGTATCGGCCCCGCAGCCAGGCTCCCGAGTTGGACGCCAATCTTTCCGCCATGCGGGCGCTGGCGAACGACAGCGCGCGAGAAGCCATCACTTCTCACGAGATTCGCAGCTGGGACGACAGCGCGAAAGCGAAATTGCTCAAGGCCGGATTGGCGCTGGTCGTTGGCGGCGTGACCGTTTCTATTGGCGGTATCTTCGATCCGCTGGCGATGGTCGGTGGTGTCGCCGCGTTGTCGATCGCCGGAGTTTGGGTGTTTCAATCGCGAAAGTTCAGTTCCCGCTCTCGGTCGATCGCCGATGATGACGCACCGAACGGGCCAGCGGAAGGGCAATCCATCGAGTGCACTGTGGAGTCGACCCAGAGTCGTTTGACGGACCACTTGGGTCGCGCCGGTGACGCGATCGACGCGGACTTTTCTTCGATGAGGGAAGAGCTGCGGGAAGCGGCGACGTCGGAGCCGGACGTCTCCGAGATGAGTGTCGACGCCGAGTTAGACGCCTTCGAACGAGATTTGCTCGAGTCGAATCGGTCGGCGACGTAGAGAGCTCACGGTGGCGGCGCGGACCGGCCGCAGTACGGGCAAACGCGTTGCTGCCGCCCTGACGTGTCGAGGTCTTCGCTGTCGGACCGAAACGCGGTCGTCTGGCGATTACCGCAATCGGGGCACTTGTGCTCCCAGGAATGGATTTCCAAGTCGCCCTGATGGAAGTGGTTGTATTTGCACGTCGACGCCCAACCGCCGCAACGGGAGCAAACCTCGTCCAAGTCGCGAATGTCAGGCATCGCCAGCTCCTCTCGTCTCTTACTCCTCTAGAAGCCGCGCTCGGCGAGCACGTCGTCGAAGTCGCGGATGTGGTAGTCGATACCCACGTAGTCGAGAGTTCGGCAGAGTCCGCGGAGAGCGACTCCAAATCCGTCGGGACCGCTGAAGCCGCCGAATTGCCCGCCGCCTTTGACGTGCGGTTCCAAGTCGAGGAACACGCCGGGAACGCCGCGTTTCTTCAGCTTCTGTTCCAGATGCGGGATCATTCCGCGGAAATCTCGCAGCACCGCCTCGTGTCCGCTGTCCCCAATGTCCGATGGCACGAAGTATTTGAGCGCGCCTTCGTCGACATGGCCCTTCCGTTGAACGGGTTCGGGGCGCCGATAGTCCTTGATGTGCATCCAGCCCATGCCGCGCTTCATATCCAGATACTGTTGAAACACTTCGTCAGACGAAAAGCCTTGCGTGACGATGTTGCCGGCGTCGAAGATCAGCACCAGCGCGGGGTGGTTGACTTTGCGATGGATCTCATTCAGCAACTGTCCCGTTTGCCCCACCAAGTTCGCTTCGACTTCGAGTCCGAACGTGAGGTCGCTGCGGTGACACGCCTCGGCGATCTGGCCGAGCTGATCGACTACCTGAGGCAAGTGATCGCGAGGGTCTTCTCCGCGTGGATGGTAGAAGGAGAATCCGCGGATCAGCTTCGTCTCAAATGCATGAGCCAGCTCGCACGCGCGATTGACGTCCTTGGCAAGATAGCGTTTGAACGGCACGTACTTGTTCTGCGACTTGTCGTCGACATTCAACAACTTGACTTTGCCGATCGGCGATCCCAATGACGACACGTTCAACCCGTACTCGTCCTCGAGATGCCGGACCGTCGTGATCTCGGATTTGGTCAACTGCATGACGTTCTTGACGCCGTTGCCCGCATCGACGAAACGAATCGTGTAGTACTGGAGGCCGAGCGCCGCGAACGCTGCGAACTGTTGTACGGCCGTCTTGCCATTGGCCGCCTCGTCGGCGAAGCCGCTTAGAATAACGCGCGGGTCGTTAGCCATCGGTGTCCTCGTGTCCATCGACCATGACGGGTCGGTCGCGAAACGGTCCATTGTTCAAGTGCCTCGGACGCCTTGCAAGGGGGCGCGAGCGAGACCGCCAACGCCAGACGTGCGTCACCACGCGCCCGCCGCCGAGTTTCGCCTTGTCGCTCGACGGCGGAGGACGATCTGTGTGCAAACGGCTCGTGCGGCCAGTTCGCGATCGGCAACCGACGGCCCCAAACTCACCCTACTCCCAACCGCGCCGCCCCTCGGATATCCTGACTCGTTGCGAAAGCGGTTGTCCAAGCCAAGCGGAGAGCGTGATGACGGATGTCGACCAGGACGTGATTCAGCATTCGGGTGAAGAGTCTTCAAATGATGTGCGTTCGCGCATTTCGCATTCCGAGCCGAAGGCGTTGCGGACCTACACCAGTTCGCTCGCCGTGCTGGCCAATAGCGCCGGCGCGTACCATTGGACTCCCGAGGGGCGCAAGCTGGCCGACTTTTCTTCCGGCGTGCTAGTCGCCAACCTCGGGCATCATCCGAGCCAATGGTGGAGCGACGTACTGCAGCACTTGGGGCTCGATCGACTCTCCTCCGACGATCCATACCTCAAGGCTCAGCCGCTTACCGCCTACAACGCGATCACGCCGATCGAGTTAGTTGCCTGCGAACGTCTTCTCCAGAGCCTTCGCAACGCGCCGGGCGGGCGGCGCCTGGAGCATGTGATGTGGGCGGCCAGCGGCAGCGAGGCGATTCAAAAGGCTCTGTGGGCCGCCATGCGACAAAAGCCGGGGCGCGACATGATCGTGGCTACACGGGGTGGATTTCACGGGAAGAAAGGGCTGGCGGGAGCGATCACCGGCGGCGAGCAGGATGCGGAGCGTGATCCGCGCGTCCGTTTCATCAGCTTTCCCAAACAAGAGTGCGACGATCTGACGTCGCGCTCGCAGCCCATCGATCTGACTCGCTATCGAGACGAACTGCAGACGCTGGCCGCAGACTGCGGTGATCGGCTCTGCTGTCTCGTGACGGAGCCCTACTTGGGCGGCGGCGGGTCTTACCACCCACAGCCCGAGTACCTGCAACTGCTGCAGGAATTCTGCCGCGAGCACGACTTGCTGTTCATTCTCGACGAGATCCAATCGAACTTCGGCCGCACGGGTGCGATGTATGCATTCACGCACTACGGCATCGAGCCCGATGTTGTCTGCCTGGGCAAGGGGCTCGGCAATGGCGTGCCCGTCAGCGCCGCCGTGGGTCCGCGGAGTGTTTTCGATTCGCTCGACTTTGGCGAGGGGTCGGATACCTGGAGCGCCAATCCGCTCGCCGCCGCCGCAGTCGTGGCGACCCTGGACGCCTTTGAACGCGATCGGGTTGTGGAGAACGCCGGCCAACTTTCCCAGGTGATTGAAAGAGGCTTGGTGAGGCTGAAAGAAACCGGCCTGATCGGGAAGGTCCGCGGTGAGGGAAACGTTTGGGGGATCGAGTGCAATTCGATCGGCGGCGTGCAATCAACGGACGTCGCCAACCGCTGCGTCACCGCCTGTTACTACGGTGACGAAAACGGCCGGGCCGTTCATCTGCTGGGGCCGCTGGCCGGAAACGTGATCCGCATCAGCCCGCCACTCACCATGCCGGCCGACGAAGCCGGCCAATACCTCGACGCGATCTACGAGATCTTCGCCGCCCTGGCCGAGGAACTCGCCGCCGCCTAACCTTGCAGCGAAAACAACAGAATCGTGCGCACTCCAGAAGAATTGATGCGTTTGGCTATCGATCGCTGTCGCGAAGGCGTCGGGGCGGGGCAGGCTCCCTTCGGTTGCGCCATCGAGGTTGCCGGCCAACTTGTCGCCTGTGAACACAACACGGTCGTCGCCACGCTCGACAGCACGGCTCACGCCGAGGTCAATGCGATTCGCGCGGGCTGCCGCGCCGTTAATGACATCTACATCGAGGGCGGCATCGCCGCGACAACTTGCGAACCCTGCCCAATGTGCATGGCCGCGTTACACTGGGCGCGCGTCGACACGGTCTACTACGGCGCGAGCATCGAGGACGCCGTGGCCGCCGGCTTCAGCGAATTGATGTTGCCCGCCAAGCACGTGCTCGAATTGGGCGGCAGCCATGTCCGGCTGCGGGGCGGCGTGCTGAGGGAAGATTGTCGCAGCCTCTTTCGGGACTGGAATTCCCGCAGCGATACTCGACTCTACTGACCAGCCGATTGGCGCTGGCGGCTTGGCGAGACAGTTTGCGGTCGCCTCGCGTCTTCCCTATTTCATCGATCCGATCAGTTTCGCCAGACTGGCGGCCTGCTCGGCTCCGGCCCGCACCATCCGCGCGTCGCGGCCATCTTTGGGAACCTGCACTTCGAGTCCGTCCAGATGCTCCTGCTTGGTTGGGCAGCGACTCAAACCATGCTGTTCAATGATCTCCCAGCCATTGTCGAGTCCGGCGAGAATCTGGTCTTGTTCCAGCGCGTCGGCGATCAGTTTTGCGGTCGGATCGAGGCCAGTGAAATCGACACCGATCGTGACATCGTAATTCGCGCCGGCTCTGGTAACGACGCCGTCTACCTCAGCGATAGTACTGCCCGAGATGACATTAGGCTCTATGGAGGAACCTGGAACGATGACCTGCGAGTTGAAAGTAGCCGGGCTCACGATGACATTCGTATCGACGGGGAATCGGGCAAGGATTACCTGGTCGCCGACAGCAGCAAGGCCGAAGACCTCCGCGTCTATGGTGGAACTGGCAAGGACGAAGTCCGCGTCTATGCAAATCGTGTGTCCGATGACATTCACATCGATTTAGGGAGTGGTTCCGACAAGTTGACTGCCGGTCGGAACCATAGCGAGGACTTTACCGTCTACGGCGGAACGGGCAAGGACTACGTGGACGCCTATAGCAACGTTGCCACCGATCGCTTCTATGCCAATCTCGGCAGCGGAAATGATACACTTGATCTCAACGGCAACCGTGCAGACCGCCACTATCTCCATGGTGACAGCGGTGATGACACGCTCAACGCAAGTGGCTGGAACTGGTTCTGGCTGTTCGATGCTCACTCTTTCTAGAGAAGAGGAAGCCAGGCAGAAACTTTTAAGGCCGAGCGGTGGTAAAGAAAATCAAATCGACGATCTCTCGGGAACCAGCAACATTTGCGTTGAAGGCAGCGCAAAATCCAGCGCACTTTCGACAGAAATGCATCACCTGGACCCGCAGCTGCAGTTGCTCATCGATCGCTGGCCGACGCTGAGCAAGGCCGTCCAGCAGCAGATCATGCTGCTGGTCGGTTAGCGGTGGGACCCAAGGCTACGGGCTGACCTGAAAATCCTCGAACGTGAAGACGTAAGCGGACGATGCGATCCGTTTGCACCACACACCGACCTGGACCTCGTTGCCGAAACGGACTCGCATCTTCGAGGTAACCTTCCAGGTGTTACCGTCCGTGCTTAGCAACGATGTCACCATGTTGCCACGACGCTGTAATCGCAGCCAAACAAACTCACTGTCAAAATACTTGTAACTCCCGAAAACCGGTCCATGTGGAGAGAACGTGTTAAACAGAATGGGTTCGTCATCATCCAGCATGGCAGAACCATCCTCATCCATCACATCTGCAAGCATCAGCTCCCCTTGATCCTGTACAGAAAATCCGTTGCGGAAATCCCAGTATTCGGGGGTGATCCTGGAATATCCACCAAGGTTAGGAGAATCTACGGAATTCCAGGACCAATGGAATAAATGTCCGAGAGACTCCCGGATGAGAAGTCCGGCCGACAAATCGGGTCCCCCCCGATATTCGCTGCTTCCGAACGTTTCGCGCGTCATGATCCAGTCGTGTTGTTCCCAGTCAGGAATTACTTTTACGCGAACATCAAAATCACCCTGCACGGGCCTCAAGACCGTCACCTGCCTATTGTCCTCGTTGAGGAGATAGAACGACTCCTCTTCCGAATACCTCCGCATGGAAGCATCCTCCGGTGAAGTAAATAACTTCACCCGCAATTGCGTGTCATCTCGCAATACCTTGTAACCACCCTTTCGTCCAGACAGCTTGCCCCACTGAACGTTTTGGATTTCGCGGGACGGGTCGGGCGCAGTCCCATTTTGCGCACCGTGCTAGCATTGAATATTCTAGTGTTTTGAGGGCCCAAACGACTACTATGGTACGCCGAGTCGGCTGGCTTCAAACTCTGCACCTGAAGGCGGAACGGTCGCGAATCAAGATTGCC
>JASMLW010000443.1 GCA_030748485.1 Pirellulaceae bacterium | reverse complement strand
GAACGAACGCCTGGGCTGAGCCGACGAGCATTCCTTGGTGAGAATGCGTTGGGAATTGGCGCGTTTGCTCTCGCCACCTTGCTGGCCGACGAGCAGTTGCTGGCCGTACCGAAGAAGGTCAAGGCGGGCCGGCACGTCTTCGATTTGAAGCCGAAGACTACGCACTTCGCGCCTCGCGCCAAGGCGATGATCTCGCTGTTTCAGCACGGCGGCCCGGCCCACATGGATCTCATGGATCCCAAGCCGGAACTGTCCCGGCTGGACGGCAAGACCTACGCGGGCGACGTCGGTTACAGCTTCATCAAGCGGGCGAGCAAGCGATTGAAAGGGACGCCGTTTAAATTCTCGTCACACGGTGAATGCGGAACGGAGGTCTCCGAGTTGCTGCCCGGGTTGGCGTCGATCGTGGACGACGTATGCATCATTCGTTCGATGCACACGGGACACAACGGGCACGAGGTTTCGATCCGCTACTTGAATAGCGGCATCGCCGGCGTGACAGGACGACCGTCGCTCGGCAGTTGGCTGACATACGGTCTGGGGAGTGAGTCGCAGGATCTACCGGCCTACATGGTGTTGACGGATCCCGGCGGGCACCCGGTCGACGGAGTGCACAACTGGTCGAACGGCTGGATGCCCTCGCTCTTTCAAGGAACGGTCCTGCGTCCCAAGGAGCCGCGGATCCTCAACCTCGACGCGCCTGTTCACCTCCGCGGCAAGGTTCAGGAGCACAACCTTTCGTTCCTCAATCAGATCAACCGACGGCACCTCGCGCGGCATCCGGGCGAAAACGATCTCGAGGCGCGGATCGCCAGTTACGAATTGGCCGCGCGGATGCAGCACTCGGCCCGGGAGGCGCTCGACGTCTCGCAGGAAACCAAAGCGACTCACCAAATGTACGGTCTCGATCAGGACGCCACGCGCGAGTACGGCACGCGCTGTTTGATCGCGCGGCGACTGGTCGAGCGAGGAGTTCGCTTCGTGCAACTCTTCCACAGCGGGCAACCGTGGGATAACCACAACAATCTCACCAGCTCGTTGCCCAGCGCGTGCAAGAAAACCGACAAGCCGTCGGCGGCGCTGGTCAAGGACCTCAAACAGCGCGGCATGCTGGACGAAGTGCTGGTCCATTGGGGCGGCGAGATCGGTCGACTGCCGGTGACCGAGGGCGATCCCAAATCGGGTGGCCGCGACCACAACGGCCAGGGGTTCAGCACGTGGCTCGCCGGCGGCGGCGTGCAAGGCGGCCTGACGTATGGAAACACGGATGAAGTAGGACACCGAGCGGCCGAGAACATCGTCAAAGCTCACGACTATCAGGCCACCGTGCTGCACCTCTTCGGCCTCGACCACCAGCAGCTCTACTACTTGTACAACGGCCAAGAGCAGAAACTCGTCACGTTCGAAGCGCGCGTGGTAAAAGAAATCTTCAAGTAAGCGTCAGCACCGATTCGTTGCGCTGGATTCTCGTCATCGCGACTTCAACTGCTCGAATCGTTTGTTCAGCAGCGGGTACTCGCGCCAATCTCGGTAGTCGAAGTGCCACCATTCGTATTGGTAGACGCTGAATCCCTCGGCCTGCATGTGGAGTCGCAGCAAGTCGCGCAGCCACCGTTGGCGACTCGTGCCGCCGGGGTAGAGCGGAAAGGCGCGAGACGAGAATTCGTCGTAACCGGCAACCATCTGGACGGGTTTTCCCGTCTTGAGATCGTAGAGCGTCAAGTCGACGGCGCAGCCGCGGTTGTGCCGCGATCCGCTGGCCGGATTGGCGACAAAGTCTTTCATTTCGGCGGGCGTCGCGTCCCAGAACATCTTGGTCACGAACCAGGGTCGGTAGGCGTCGTGAATCAACAGGCCGTAACCGTGTTCGGCGAGGCTTTTTTGAACGCGGCCCAGCGCCTCGGCGGCCGGACGTTGCAGGAAAGCTCGCGGCTGCTTGTAGAAAACGCTCCCCATGAAGTTGTTTTCTGTGGCGTATCGGATGTCGAGCCGTATCGACTTGTCGATGGTCGTGACATCGACCAGGTCCGGCTCGCGGTTTGCATTCTGAGCCGGCGGACTGGCGGCGAGCGCCACTTTTCGCAGCTCTTCAATGGGCTTCAGTGGTTTGATCTTGAACGTTTCGCCGTCAGCCGTCGAAGGGCGGCGATCGAACTTGACCTCCGCAGCCACGACGCGCGTCGCCACACCGTCATCGCCGCGGTGAAAGTAAAGCTTCTCGCCGTGGTAGAGGCCGTAGTTGGGGAAGGCGAATTCGTTCTCGCCGGTCTCCTTCAGCGGATAGAAGAAGAACCACTCGATCAGCGCGTAGAGTTGTCCGCGATGTTCGAGAATGTACAGCACGTTGTGGTCCCAACCGTACTCGCCAATCAGACCTCGCCAGCGCCCAGGAGCGACAGCCGGCTTAGCGAACGGCAGGCGGCGCCAGGTCTTGTCGTTCAATTTGAGCGCATCGGCTGAAACGGCGGTCACTGCCGGCCCAAATCCAAAAGCGTCGTCCACCACAAAAGCGTCACCCCGGATCCGCAGTTCTCGTTGCAGGACGCCGATCCGCAGGAGCGTCTGGTCCGAACCTTCGTAGATGGCGACTCGAGCGTTGTCCTCAGCTTGATACGCGCCGACCGATCGCCGGGTCAACTCCAACGGCGCGGCGGTCGACGTCTTGAATTCGGGAGCTTCTGCGCCTTTCTTCTGAGCCAGCGCCAGACCCAACGCGTGATCGGCGATGCGGCCGACGATCCCATTCGCCCCGTCGAGCGAGGCGACAGCGACGACGCCGAGTTGGCTGTCGGGAAGTCCTTTGAACTGTGTCGAGAATCCGTAGACAGCTCCGCCGTGCCCAAACGCCTGCTCCCCGGAGAATTTCGAAAGTCGAAACCCGATGCCGTAGTTCTGGTCATCGGGAGCCGCCAACATCGATCGGAGCGTCGCCGATTTGAGCACGCGACTGCGCTCGCCGCGGCCATCGCGAAACACAAACTGAAGAAACTTTCCGAGGTCGACGACAGATGAATAGAGGTTGCCCGCCGGGGACGTACCCAGCGCGAACTTGGGAGCCGCGAATCGCTGGCCGTCGTACGACCACATCAACGCCTCCGCCAATCGCTCGTCCACCTCGTCCGTCCTACCAAAGTCGCTGGACGTCATACCCAACGGTTGCAGAACTCGCTCGCGCACATATTTTTCAAACCCCTCGCCGGCCGTCTTTTCGACCGCATACCCAGCGACGGCAACCGCCGCGTTGGAGTACTTGGTCCGCATCTCGGGCGGATAAGTCAGAACCGTCGAGTTGAGGCTCTCGACTGTCGCTCGCAACGTCGGTTCATCCGGGTCGAAGTAGTGTCCAACCGGAGGCTCGCGGACCAATCCCGAGCGGTGCGACATCAGCTGTCGCAAAGTGATTGCTTTGTTGTGAGGATTCTTCGGTTGAAACTCGGGCAGGTGTTTTTGAATGGGGCTGTCCAAATCCAACTTCCCCAGCTCGACCTGCTGCATCACGGCCACGTCGGTGAGCAGTTTGGAAACCGAACCGACGCGATAAATCGTATGCGCGTTGGCCTGTCGTTTCCGTTCGGGATCGGCTTCCCCGAATCCCTCCGCCCAGACGATGCGATCGCCGTCGACCAGCGCAATCGAGAACGCGGGAATGCGCTTCTCGCGAATCTGCTGCTCAATGAGCGGTCGCATCTGCTTGACGATGTCGGCGTAGTCGTCGGCCGGGCCAACGACGGGACCGGCCAGGCTGACCGGCGCGGGTACATCGCCGACGATGGCGGCGAGGTCTTGGCCGAGTTGCGAGAGCGAGACGCCTTGGAGGTTGCTCATCAATCCGACGACCACTCCCTGTTCGGGAAGCAAGCACAGATAGGTGGCCGTACCCGCTTGCGCGCCGCCGTGGGAAATCCGCCGAACGCCGCGCAGATCGCCGAGACTCCAGCCGAGACCGTAGGTGGTGCGTCCGCCGGAGAGCATCTTTTGCCGGGTCCACATCGCCTTGACCGTTTCGTCCTTAAGCAACTTGCGACGATTGACGGACACCGCGAACCGCACCAGATCAGGAGCCGTGGAGAGCAATCCACCGCCTGGCACCTTCATGCTGGTGTCGTGCATCTCGGCGCGAATGACGTCGCCGACTTGGAAACGGTCACCGTCCTGAATCCGCTTCGCCATCGCTTTGGATAGCTGCGTGTAACCGCGCGCCCGGTTCTCAATGACGGCGAAGTGGTTGTCGAGTTGCGTGCGCTGCATGCCGGCCGGCTTGTAGACGTGTTCGCTGAGCAGGTCTTCGAACGAGCTTTCGGCCGCCGATTCGACGACCGCGCCGAGCAGGTTGTAGCCGTAGGTCGTGTACAAAAATTCCTCGCCCGGTTGATGCAGCAACTCGTCGGCGGCGAAAATCGACAGCGCCGAACGAATGTCGCGGAAATGCCGCTTTCCCGCCGATTCACCGCTGGCTCGATAATGCCGCACGCCGCCGAGGTGTCCGAGTAGATGGCGCGCTGTGACGGGCCACCGCTTGGCCGGAAACTCAGCGATGTAGTCTTGCACGGGAGCGTCCAGATTGAGCTTGTCGAGTTCGGACAGCCGCAGCGCAACGACCGCTGTCATCGGCTTGGCGATCGACGCCGTGCGGTAAACTGTGTCCGGCGTCGCGGCGAACTTGTTCTCCAGGTCGGCCCACCCAAACCCCTTCGCGTATCGCAACTTGTTGTCGACCGCGACGGCGACGGAAAGACCCGGGATCCGCGACCGCTTCATCTCGGCGGAGATCCGTTGTTCGATGGCGGCGACCAGCTTGTCTGGTAGATCGTCCGCGTCGCGGTCCGGCTTGTCGGCTCCCACAGCTGTGGCGGCGAGCGCCGCGGCGAACACCGTTGTCAGCACCACGGCCCGCAAGTGGGCGACGGAGTTGGCGACGAAGTGGACGAGGAAGTGGGCGACGAAGTGGACGAGGAACCAGTGGCGAAGTTTGCTCGGTTTCATGATCACCTCGAATGGTCAACGTGGTAAAGTGCGAGCATTGTAAACGGTTGCGATACGGTCGGGGGTCACGTTCGATGCAGTCAGGTTTACGAGAAGGGTTGCCAGGGCGAGATCATTCCCCGTCATTCCGTGAACGAGTCGATTCGTTCTGGGAGTGGTTCGCCGCGGTCGCCCCGCAGTTCTACGAGGAGATTGAGTCCGGGAACTGCGCGGCGCTCGAGCCAGCCGTGTCGCGAGTCGTGGGAACGCACTTGCCGAGCTTCAGTTGGGCCTTCGGTCCCGGCGAGCATGCGGGGCATTCTCTTACGCTGAGCGCCAGTGGGAACCTGCACCGACAGTTTCTCGCCGAATACTGGCGCGAACGCGCTCCGATGATCGATGGCTGGACCTTTCACGCCTCCCGCCAGCCCACCCAACTCGACGACCTGGAGATCGGAATCGCGGGCCGACAGGTCGCCGCCGCCGACTTGATGATCGCGCCGACTGTCGACGAAGAGGCGAACATGATCGATATCGTCGCCTGGCATCCATCCTTCGAATCGTTGGACGAGGACTTTCAATACACGGTCGTCTTCCTCTATTTGGACGAGGCGTTGGGTGAGTTCGGCACGCAATCGTGGATCGGTGGGATCGACCTCCGCGCTCACACGGGAGAGGCGATTCCCGTTACGCAAATGAAACCGTTTGTCGATCGCGTGGTGGAGCAGCGGGATTGGAATCGCAACTCTCCTCTCGAGTCGTATTCGACTTACCGCATGCCCGAGCCGTCGAGTGGCTTTCTCCGCGCCGACACGTTGATCGGCACAACTTCCAACATGAGTTTGATCCACGATTACTTCGACGCTGATGGGGACATGGAGAATCCACTCGACGGGCTCGGCGCGGAGTTCATCTTCCTGACGCTCCCTTCAGATATTTTCCCCGAGGGGGAACAGGTCGAAGTCCGCGGGCGTTTCGAGGACGACTTGGACGAGCGGTTGCGAGCGGCCAGTTGCGGTCGGCATATCGGCGGCGCGTTCGGCCTGGGTGGCGGCTACATCGATCTGCTGTTCTTCGATCTAGACGCCGCGCACGAGATCGTCGCCGCGTACTTGAAAGAACAGGGTTTGGCGGAACGGGCCCAACTGCACCTGTTCGCTCGGCAGTGAGCGGCTCCCTCTCGGCCGAGTACGGCGGCGCGACGATCTACTAATTTTTTCGATTTTTCACTTGACTCGACCCCGTCAACTCGACAGAATCTAGTGAATTAGTAATCGAATTCGTTAGTAGACATGCGAGACTTGCGGGGAGCGAACTCGACGATGGCTCGGCCAGCAGCGAAACACCCGACGGAACTGGAACTGGAGATTCTCAAAATCCTCTGGCGCGAGGGGCCCCAGTCGGGGCGCGATGTCCGCGACCAGCTCGCCGAGTTCCGCGACCTGGCCTACACCTCCGTGATGACTGTGATGGGCATCATGGAGGACAAGAGCTATCTCCGGCGCAAGAAGGTCGACGGTGCGTTTCTCTACTCGGCCCGCATCAAGGAGTCGGCCACAAAACGACGCATGTTGCGCGACGTGGTCGATCGAGTTTACGAGGGATCGACCGTTTCCGTGGCCCTCAATCTGCTGCAAGCGGCGGAGATCGATGACCACGAACTGCGTCAATTGCGGAAGCTAATTCGTGACAAATCGGGCGAGTGACGGAGTGAGCTGACATGGGTCTGCAAGACTATCTGACGTCGAGCACATCGATTCGAACGCTGGTTGTGTTGCTGCACTTTCTCTGGCAAGGCGTCGCCATCGCCGGTTTGGCGTGGGTTGTTGGGCGCGCCATGCGCCGCGCGACGGCGCGAGCCCGGTATTCGTTGTTCACGTTCGCGCTGGCGCTGACCGCCGTCGCTCCACTCGTCACGTTCGCCGTGATCGATCCACCGTCGACGGCGACGCCGCCTGCTCCCCACGCCGCCGCCCCGCCGGCGGCTGTCGCCCCGGTTGCCATCGCGCCGACACCGGCCGTGATCGAAGGACCCGATCCGATCGCCGAGTTGTCCGCGGGTGGATCGCCGATCGACAACCCGACGCCATCGGTGGAGGTCGTTGAGCAAGACTGGTCGTGGCGGCCGGATTTGCAGTGGGAGGACGCGGCTGTCTGGATCATCCCCGCGTATCTGGCGGGTGTCGCGTTGCTGCTCGCTCGACTGGCCATTGGAGTGCACGGGGGCTGGCGGCTGCGGCGGGTGGCTGAGCTGCTGGACGATGGGCCGTGTGTGGCGTCGCTGGTGAAGCAGGCGTCCGCCTGGAATCTTCGTCACCCGCCCACCGTGTACATCTGCCGGCGGGTCATTGTGCCGACGGTGATCGGACTCTGGCGACCCGTCATCTTGCTCCCCTCCGCCGTCGTGACTGGTCTCTCGCCCGACCAAGTCGAGGCCGTTTTGATTCACGAGTTGGCCCACATCCACCGCTGGGATCACATCGTCAACGTACTACAGCGCATCGTCGAAGCGGCGTTGTTTTTCCATCCGGCGATCTGGTGGATCTCGCATCGAGTCCGTGTCGAGCGCGAGCACTGCTGTGACGACATGGTTGTCGGGGTCGGGGTCGAAGCAACGCGGTACGCCGCGTCGCTCCTGGATGTGGCCGAAATCGGCCAGTCGGCTCGCGAGTGGTCGCATTCGGTGGCGGCCGTCCCGGCGACCGGTCGCGCTTCCCAATTGTCGGACCGCGTCCGCCGATTGCTCGGCGCCTCGCGCGAAGAGTCGTGGCGTATGAATCGCGGGGGCGGCGTCGCCTTGATCGCGTTGCTGACGTTGTTGGCGGCGGGTGTGTACCTGAACGCGGAGCCGCGGGGAGCGAACGAAGAGAATCGGCAACAAGAGCCGGTTGAGAAAGACGACGTCCGAGCGAACGGCGAGGCGGGCGGCGATCGAGTCAACCCGGCTAGAGAGGAGCCGACCTTTGCGGCCGAGTTGCCAAACGGGACGCGCGTCAAGCTGCTCGGCGTCTCGACTCATCCAGCGAAACCCGATTCGTGGTGGCGACCCGACGGCGCGCCGCTCGCGGAGGCTCCGGCGGCGGCCGTCGCCGATCGGTTGCGGACGGGGGAAGGAAAGACGCGCGAGTTCGCCGTACAGGTGAAAGATCCGCCGCGCCGCGCCGCGACGCGCGTGCTGTTTGAGAACACGGTGGCAGTCAGCGGCGGCCGCGGGAAGGACGATCTGCACACGTTCGCCGTCGCCTTTCCGAAGTTGGAGTCGACCACAGTGCGGGTCGGCGTGGCCGAGAATACTTGGGAGCAAGTCTTCAGCCTCAACGAAAAAGCCGAGGTCGTGAAACAGGCGGCCAATCATCCACTCAAGGCGAAGAACTTTGTGCTCAAGTCCGTCGACGACAATCTGATCGTCACGTTTGAACACGCAGCCAAATACCTGAAGACGCACGACATCCGAGTTACCGTACTGACCACCGACGGCAGGGCCACGACGAGCTTTGACGCGACGACCGAGTCGGCCTCCGACGGACGCGAGCGGAGCGAATTCGAATTCGCCGTAGACAAGGCGGACACGGAGTCGGTGGTCGCCCACACCCGCGCCTTTGATTGGATCGTCTTCCGCAACGTCTCGCTGCAGTCCGGCGTCAAGACGAAGGTCGTCACGGAAACGAATCTACGGGGCGCGGAAGGCCGTCCGGCTCAACTGGCCGAAGCGACGTGGAAACCGCTCGGCGACGCCGGGCTCTTCGTCAGACTTCGCGCCGCGCAGATGACCTGGCAGTCTTGGCAGACGCCGCAGGCGTTCGTCGAGTTTCACAATCGCAGCACTCGTCCGATCTCGGAACAAGAGCTGCGCCGCGAAACCGCCAACATGCGGTTTTTCTACGCGGACCACCGCAGCCGAGATCGCTCGCGCGGTCGCCGCCTCGCGGCCTCGCCCGGCGTCCACTTGCCGACCTCATGGCGGAAAGACATCCCGGCGGGCGAGACGTTGCG
Organism: Pirellulaceae bacterium; assembly: GCA_030748485.1. Classification (GTDB taxonomy): domain Bacteria; phylum Planctomycetota; class Planctomycetia; order Pirellulales; family Pirellulaceae; genus JASMLW01. The sequence goes on along the minus strand of JASMLW010000443.1, from coordinate 5,811 downwards.
CGTACCTTTGCGGCTCGCCTTGTCCGGTGACACCGGCCCCCATCGGCACGTCTTCGGTTGGGGCGAATCAAGTCGGCCTGAGCAAGTCATCTTTCGCACGAACCTGATCGCCATCACGCACCTTCCTCCGGGGGTCCGCACCGAAGCCGAGATGCGCAAGTTCTTGAAGCCGTATCAGCCGGGGGAACACTCCGTGCTCGCCGGCTTCGTTCCCAACAAGCAATCGGTCGTGCTCGGTGAACCGATGTTTGTGACGTTCGTCGTGTTGAACCTCGGCTCCGCGCCGGTCTCGATCGACTTCGGCGGCGACTACCGAGGCAGTAATCGGCACGATCGATTCAAGATCAAGGTTTACGACGAAACTGGGAAACTGCTCGACGACCCCAACGAGTTCGGCAACCACGGCGGGCTCTCCCAGCAGTTCGTCGCCCCGCCATACGACGGCAAGAGCGAACGCGTGGATCTGACCGCATTCCGCACTTTCGGCGGACCGGGCAAGTACACGGTCGAGTGCGGCTTTACTCTCGAGCCGGCGTGGAACGCGAAGCCGGCGGTGCGATTCAAGACGCCTGTCACGACGTCGTTCTCGCTCGAGATCACTCCCCGCGACGGCGAGCACGTGCAAGTCGTGCTGGACGAGCTAGTGGCCCGCAGCCTCCAGACAAGGGGTAAGCCGCTGCGCGACCTGGTCGGCGACATCGTCGCGTTTGGAAAAGAGTTGGCGGCGGACGACTTGGCGACGATGGCGGCCGGCGGCGATCGCGAGCACCGGATCGCCGCCATAAACGGATTGGGATCGATCGCCAGCGACGAGTCGCGCGATGCACTGTTGGGTTTGGCGAAGGACGATGACCTGGAGATTCACGTCGCCGCCATCAACTCACTCGGCTCGTTCGCGGACGGGCGAGCGCTGGCGGCGGTCAGCGCGGCGCTGCAGCGGCGCGAACAACGGTTGCAAACCGCGGCGGTCGGTTCGCTGGGCCGCATGAAAACCGCAGCCGCACTCGACGCACTGCTCGATCGCTACCCGCGCGCCGACGACGAGTTGAGCGCCAGCATCCTGCGAGCGATGGGCGTGAATCAGGAAGTGCGCGCGTTTCCCGTGGTAGCCGAGGCCCTCAACCACGACGCGCCCGGCGTTCGCAAAGCGGCTCTGGAAGCGATCGTGCAATTCCCTGTCGAGCTGGCGGCGAAAGAACTGCGCTCGCATGTGGACAGCGACGACATGGACTTTCGCGAGCAAGTCGTCCGCAAACTGGCCGAGTCGCTGCGGCAGCCGATTGAAGCGTCCTGGCTGCCGCCGGTCGTCCGCTCTCGTCGCCACGGCAACACGATCGGCGACGTCCCGCGACTGCTGCGGCTGTATACGAAGGACCGAGCCGTCCCGACGTTGCTGAGTTGTTTGGATTTCGACGATCCGTCGATTCGCAACTACTACAACATGACGATTATCTCGAACCAACTTCCTTGCCGCGGGGGGCTGGCGATTCCATGGATCGGCGATTTAAATCGCGATGGCGCAGCGGAGGAACTGGCCGAGAATCGACGCATCCTGCGAATCCTCAAAGAGTGGGTCGAGTACGACCGGGCGAATCCAACACGCGAACCGCCGCTGCCGTGGGAATTGGAACAGACCGAGGAGGAACAGACTTGGGGAGCGTCCGCCGACGGGCTCAGCATTCGCGCTCGAACCAATCGATCTGTCTGGCCGAACGGCCTGCCTCAAGTCCTCGTGCTCGAGGCCCACGGCGACAACGGAGGCTCCGTCATCATCGGAACTCGACCCGCGCGAATCGAAGTCGAGTTGAATGGTCAGTGGTATTACTTGCCGGACGGCGCGGGTTTTGAAGTCGGCGGAGATTGGCACGCTTACACTTCGCGCAAGTTCCACCAACTGCAGATGGACGAGCGCTGGCTAAGTGTTTCGGACGACAAGCCGTTTCACCCAACGCCCGGCGACTATACGGCCCGAGTGCGTCTGAAGCGCGAGGCCGGGCACGACTACGCATCGAGCAAGCCGGTGAAGTTCACCGTCATCGAATGATGTGGATCGTACGACAGTAGGTCCGATGTACGATGGTGTCGCCACGTGGAAATTCCATCCCAGTGGAGCAGTGGCACATCCGTCGCGGTTCTCAATCGCACTCCCCGATGCGACATCGATAAAGCCGCTGCCTCTTGCTTGCGCGGCGGACTGGTGTTGAGGTGGTGTCACACCAGCCCGCGAGCAGCGCAAGCGAGGGGCAGGCAGAGCCTACTAACAGCTCGCGACTTTCCCCCGTCGAGGGCCGAGTCTATGATGAGACATTGAGTGAGCGGATGGCGATGAGCTGATCACAGCTGAGACTACATCTATATCGGGGATCGGGATGCGCGAGTTTTCATTGGGGTCGTTGCGCTGGGCAAATCCGCCACTTGCGTTCATATTGTTGCTCAACCTTGCGACTGCTGGAGCCGCTCCGCCTGATGAGGCGGCGATGTTCGACAAGACGCGGCTGCTCGATGTCAACATCGAACTCGCCGAGTCCGATTGGCGAAAGATCGCATCTCAATCGCGGAACTTCGCCGCGTCGCTGACCAAACAGACGGCCGAGCGGCCTTTTGAGTACGTGAAGGGCGACGTCACGATCAACGGCCACCGAGTCGCTAACGTGGGCGTGCGGAAGAAGGGGTTCATCGGCTCGCTGGACGACAGGCGACCCTCGCTGAAAATCAAGTTCGACGAGTACCAGGAGAACGGCGCGATCGGCGGGCTCACTCGCCTGACGCTCAACAACAACAAGCAAGACGGCACCCTCGTCAGCACGTACCTGTCCTATTACATGTTTCGCCAGGCGGGACTGCCGGCTCCTCGTTGCAACTTCGCCAAGGTGACGGTCAACGGCAAGTATCTCGGTATCTACTCGCACGTCGAATCGATTAAGCCGCCGTTTCTGGAGCGCACTTTTGGCAACAGCAACGGAAATCTCTACGAAGGCACGCTCGCCGATTTCTTCGCCGATCGCCTACAGCGATTCGAACGAAAGACCAACAAGGAGACCGCTGACGTCCGCGCCGATCTGCTGCGCGTTTGCGAGATTCTGGCGGAGCCGAACGACCAGATGGTCGCCAAGGTAAAGGAAGTCGTCGACTACGACAGCTTCGTGCGATTCTGGGCGGTCGAGAGTTTGATCGGTTTCTGGGACGGTTACGCGGGCAATCAGAACAACTTTTTCGTCTACAACAATCCGGCCACGGGCAAGTTCCATTTCATCCCGTGGGGCGCCGATTCATCCTTTGGACCGGCTCCCTGGATGCTGCTCAAGTCGGGCCCCAAGTCCGTGAAGGGCTGGGGGCTGCTCTGCAATCGACTGTACGCCGACGATGCCGCCCGCAATGAGTACCGACAAGTGCTGCTCAAACTGATGGACGAGGTTTGGAGAGAGGAGGATTTACTGAAGGAAGTGGATCGCATCGAGGCGTTGTTGAAGGACGACTTGGGCGATCGACAGAAGGGATTCACCAAGGCGCTCGACAGAACGCGCAAGTTCATCAAGAATCGCCGCGCGGGCATCATGGCGGAAGTGAAGGACGGTCCCGTCAAACTGCGGACCGAGGCGCGGCGGCCGATCTACTTCGCGAAGACCGGCGACCTTACCGGCTCCTTCTCCAGCGAGTGGCAAGAGTCGAGTGAGGGAGCTGCGCCGGACGCGAAGCCGGACATTGTCTTGAAGCTCAACGGCAAGACAGTCGAGTTCACCGAGCTGAGCGTCAAGGTCGCGCCGGGGCAGGCGATACGGGGACCCGGAGCCGGCCGCCGCGAGCCGCAGCCCACGCTGGTATTCACCGGCAAAAGAAAATCAAATCGCAACACGATGACGATCTACATCGGTTTCGAAGATCATCAGTTCGACAAGACGAACGAGAATCTGCGAGTTCAGGGAATGCTGATGGAGAAAGGCGGTTTCTTCGGCTTCGGCGGCGGACCAACCCGGATGCTCACCGGATTCGTCAAGCTGACAAAGACGGGCCGCGAAGAAGGAGCGCCCGTGGAGGGCGAGGTGGAGTTGACGCTCTTCGAAATGCGCGGGCTGCCGTTCTCGCGCAAGTAGGGGGAGAGTGACTAATGACTAATGACTAATGACTAATGAATGACTAGGACCGAAGTCCTAAGTACCGATTTGCCGCTGAAAGATGGCACTAACAACGCGGGAGTAGCAGAGTACCGGTAGTCCCCTGTTGGAGAACCGTACGAGCTGTTGCCCCTCGCTCGCGCTCTTGTCATTACGCACATTTTTGGCCGTAGGCCAAATTCACCGTAGCCTGGGGCAACGCCCTAGGAACAATGCTAGTCCTTAGTCATTAGTCATTCCTCACTCACTCCTACCCGTTCTCCGGGTTTCAACGCGTGCTTCGGCAACGGATGTTTTTTGTCGAACACGCGCATTTTCTGCGGCGTTTCGAGAACCGTCTTGCTCTCGTCAAAAACTCCCGTCTTGGCGTCGCGCACTCCCTTGGCGTCCAAACCCAGGTGCTTGACCATGAATGGGTACATGGCTTGGCGTTTTGAGAGTTGGTAGCCGTGCCCTTCCTTGGGGAAGTGTGAGTTGGCGACTTCGTTGGCGTCGTCGCCGTAGAGACGGTAGACGTTCTCGATGTACGGCAACTCGACCTTCGGCGTGTTCTTCGTCCAGTCGCCGCCGACGGAGACGAGCAGCAGGGGCCGCGGAGCCGTCAGCGCCGCGATCTCGGCGTTGTTCGTTTCCAGCTTAGCCGTTTTGTGAATCGGCATGCCGCTCTCGCAATGGCAACCACCGAAGAAGTGAGCCGAGACCATGACAACGGGGACAGCGACCTTCACTCGGTCGTCGATCGCCGTCAGCAGAAAGGTCTGCGTACCGCCGCCCGAGCACCCGGTGACGCCAATTCGATCGTCGTCGACGTCGGGCAGAGATTGCAGAAAATCGAGCGCTCGAATGCTGCTCCACGTCTGTAACGTGAGCGCCTGCGAGTGGCCGTGGTCCCAACCGAGGAAGAGCGAGTCGCCAAAACCGATCATGTCGTACGAGAAGACGACGGCTCCCATGCGAGCCAATGTCGCGCAGCGGTGTTGTTGATCCGCTCGATAGCGCCCGCCCTCGGGACCGCGGGCGTGTCCATGAGGGCAGAGGACTCCCGGGTGAGGCCCCTTCTTGCCGAGCGGCCGGTACAGGCTGCCGTAAACGTAGAAACCGGGCCGCGCTTCGATCGCCGCCGCTTCGACGCTGTACCCGTCATACTTCCGCTTCGAGTGAATGACGGGCTTCAACGGAGTTCGCTCGGGCAGCGGATCCAACTTGGCTCCGACCAGGATCTGTTTACGAATGGTCGCCGCGCGAGCCTTCCATTCTTTGAGATTTGAGTAGGTCGCCGCCATGCGAGCCAACTGCTTAACGGCTTCTTCCTCGGTGTGGTAGTGTCCGCGACAGAGGATCGGTTTGGCCGGCTGGGCCGCCTCCTTCTTGTCGGCGTCCGCCGCCGATGCGCGGGGAGCGATCAGGAGCAACGTGAGCGCGGCGAGCAAAATCGCGTGAATCTTCATCAGAGACCCCTGGGTGGAAGTTCATCGGCCGGTGGACGGTGGCCATTCTTGCAGAAGTTCCGCCGCCTCGCCAGTGAAGGGATGAAGGGGAATGCCTAAGGCCCAATGACTAAAGCTCACTTCGTACGGAGCGCTCGCTGAGAGTTGCGCTTGGAGGTTCTCACACGGAGGCACGAAGACACAAAGCTCTCGGTCCCCTGTTTCTTTGTGCCCTCGTGTCTGAGCGCGCCGACGTGAGTGGTTCATCGATA
>JASMLW010000442.1 GCA_030748485.1 Pirellulaceae bacterium | reverse complement strand
CCTCTAGATTCCTTGTCGAGATGTTTGAGCCACCATGAAGATCGCCATTTTGCACGGGCCGCGCGACTTGCGCATTGAAGAGCAATCGTTGCCGGACGAGTTGGAGCCTCGGCAGCTGCGCGTCCGCACTTTGATCTCGGCCTTCAAGATCGGGACGGACCGCGGGAATTATGAAGGCGCCGAGCGAGTTCCTGGGGCTCCCGACTATCCGCGCTGGGTTGGCGACAGCAACTTGGGCGTTGTCACCGAGGTCGGCGAAGCGGTGACTCGATTTCACGCCGGTGATCGCGTGGTCGGTAACAAGCCACATCAGTCTGAGTACATCGCCGGCGATCACGAGGCGATCGTTCGCGCGCCCGACGGAGCCGCCGACGAAGACGCCGTTTACGGATGGCTGTACGGTCTCAGCTCGCTCTGCTATCGCAAAGCGCAGTTTCAGCCCGGCGAGAATGTAGCGGTCGTCGGCCTCGGCGTGCTCGGCTTGGGAGCCGTGGCGATCGGTCGAGAGATCGGGGCGAACGTGATCGCCGTCGGCAACAGTTCCGCGCGGATCGAAATGGCTCGCCGCGTCGGAGCTAACTCGACCGTCATGTCGAGCGACGACGAATTGCCAGCTCGGCTTGACGACTTGACGCGCGGTCGCGGCGTCGACCTGGTGATCCTGACCGCGAATCCGTGGCCCGCCTATCGGACGGCGGTCGAGATCGTGCGGCCGGGCGGCCGCGTCGCCGTCGTCTCGTTGCCGGGACGGGGCGAGGAACCACTCGACTTCAACCCGCTCGACATGAGCTGGTTCTACATCAAAGGCATCTCGCTGATCGCCGTGTCTGGGCAGGCCGGCTACCTGTATCCCGACGCCGGCGCGCGTTTTGAGAGAACGGCCGAGTGTGAGTTTGTCCTGTCGTTGATGGCGCGGCAGCGACTGCAACCGAGCAAACTGATCACCCATCGATTGCCGTACACCGAGATGGCCGCAGCGTATGAAATGGCGCTCCGCCGAGAAAAATCGATGCTCGGCGTGATCTTTGACTGGGGCGACGCGTGAGGCCCGGCGTCGCTATGGCGGTTGGCCGGTTACTTGAACACTTCCGGGATCGGCTCTCCGTTTTGAGCCGTACAGAGCGCCCGATACACGACCGGATCGATCTCGTTGCCGAGAAACTGAACCGAACCATCGGCGACAACAAAACCGACTCCGCCCGGATGGTCGCTGCTGAAATCATCGAGGTGTGCGTGAACCGAGTTGGGCGGGTGATCGGCGATTCCCAGAATCCGCGCGAGCGCCTCCTCGCCGTTGCGCGCCACACCCAGCCACGTCGAGTAGCCGAACCGCGACGAGCGCTCGCCGATGATGAGCGTGTTCGAGAGGCCGTCGTCGATGTCGGCGAAACGAGTCTTGCTGTTGTGAGAAAATGTTCCGTCGCCCAGGCAGGTGGCTCCGATCGGAAGCCCTTCGCAATCGCCCAACTCAATCGTGCCGAACACGCCGGGGTAGTTTGATTTGGGGAGTTCGGTGAGTCGCGTTGCGGATCCCTCCTGGTTTAGCTCAAATATCTCCTCGCCCGAATCGGTCGGGCAGTGGAAGATGTGCGCGTGCGAGTGCCGCGCGTTCGCGTTGGCCGCGTCGAGCAAATGGAAGTCCTGATTCAAGACCTTCTGCATGCTGGTCAACTCCAGCTGCGGCAACAGGAACGACGCCCAACCCCAGCCCGTGTCGCCCTCGACGAAGGGCCGATTCGTCGCTCGATCGACGCCGATCCAACCGGGCGGAAGTCGCCGTTGACTATCGTGGTAAGTGTGCGCGGCCAACCCAATCTGGCGGAGGTTGTTGAAACAACTTAGCCGCCGAGCCGCCTCCCGCGCGGCTTGGATCGCGGGGAGCAAGAGGGCGATCAGGATGCCGATGATCGCGATGACGACGAGCAGTTCGACGAGTGTGAATCCGCGAGTTCTTCGCGGCGCGGCGTGCGCGTTGCGCATGGTTTTCTCCGTTGAGTTTGAACGTGGCGCGGTGGCGCCGATTCGATTAGCCAGATTGGGCCTGCGCGGCCACGGGTGGGCCACGCGTTCGAATCGTGTTCAGGTGTTGCAAAGGGGCGCCATCCTGGTCAGCCTCCGCAGTGGTTTCGCAACTGGAAACCTGGAGAATTGTCGTGGTCGCAGCAGGCGCTATGGCGGCGCTCGTCGCAAACCAAACACAGAAGTCACAGTCATCCGAATGGAGCGGGCCTTCATTCCTTTGAGGCGTCTGATCCGTCGGTTGATGATCGTGAGAGTGCTCGCCGCCGCCGTGATCGTGGCAGTGATGGTGCTCAGTGACGTGTTGATGTTCGTCACTACCACATGGAGCGATCGTGTGCGCCCATGTGTGCAGTCCTTGACCCAAACCGCCGGCCCAGATGGCGGTGAGCAGGCCAATGATCGCCGGCAGTTTTCGAGCCCGTTTGGTCACTCGCTAAGTCCCACAGGGAACGGTTCAATCTAGAGATAGCCAAGGTGGTATAATCCACGAATTGTCACTTGCTGTCAAACGCAATTCGACGGCGTTTTGACGTTGCAATGGGGGCTGTCTGTCGACGCGTGACTTGCGGAGTTTTCAGCAACGACTGGGACCGATAAAATGGCGATGGTCCGCTGAAACCATCGATGTGGCTTGCCCCACCGGCCTCGCTCCGTCGGAGATGTCGTATGGCTACAATCAAGGAACTGCCGGAACACCTCTCCGTGATGATTGAGACCGTTCTTGAACCGGGCGAACACATCGTGTGGACCGGCCAGCCCCGGATGACCGAGTCTGCATTCCGGACGTTTCTCGTCACAGTCCTGGGCCTGGGGTTGGGGTGCTCTTTCGCTGCTGAATTCGCCTCTGGGATCGTTCAAGTGATACTTCTCTGCTCCATCTGCATTGGGTGGGTGACTCCGGCGCCGCTTATGTATCTCTGGCGATCCTGGGCGCTGCGAAATACTTGCTACGTCATCACAAGTCGCCGAGCGATCGCTTTCATTCCAGGCTGGGACTTTGGCTACCGAATCTTCGTCAACCATCCAGAAGACCTCGCAAGTGTACGGACCGATGCGTCTCGGAAGAGGTTTGGCAGTATCGTATGGGTCGACCGAACAAGTTCTCAGTTCAGTTGGCTTGTGGGAAGTTATCGCGGCGCGTTTACGGGAATCGACCATCCCGGCGAAGTACTGGAGATCATGTACGATACGTTTCTGCCGTTACTTGGTTCGCGACTCAAAGACCTCGATCCGGATGTCAGGCGAAAGGCCGTGTCGAGTCTTGCCAAGATTGGAGTATTCGCCAAGCAAGCCGTGCCGCACTTGCTCGCGGCTCTCGAAAGCGACGATTCGTTTGTTCGAAGTCGCGCCGCCCAAGCGTTGGGACAGATCGGCGACAAAGCCAAGCCAGCAATTCCGGCGCTGAAACGCACGCTGCTCACCGACGAGAGCCGCAACGTGGCCGAGACGGCCCGCAAGGCGATCGACAAGATTGATCGTAAGCCGGCAACGCAGCTTCAGTCGGCGGCAGCCCAAGCATCCGCCCCAGCATCATCGTGCCGAAACTTCTGAATCAGCCCCGCCTTCTCGTGGCGCTCAACTTGGAAGAACTTGGGAACTTCGCTCTGGGAGCGGACTCTTGGTGGAATTTTTCACCGCGAGTTCTCAAGCCGTAGCCGGCTCGCAAAAATCGCAGGACCAGTTCACTCGTTTTGGAGACGCTCTTCGCCGACTGCCGCCGGTGATCAGTCGATGACGTTGGCCGGCTTTGCCGGCGGGGCGGGTTTGGCGTTGGGATTGGGTGGGGGTTTGGGGCCAAAGAGAATCGGTCCGCCGAGGTGTGTCGTAAACGCGTAACCGTCGCCTTGCGGGTCCCAACCTGCCAAGAGGTTTCTCTGCGTCGCGACGGCCCTGGCGGCCAGATAAACTTCGTAGCTATCGGGCAATACGATAAATCTCGCGTAATACTTGCTGCCATCCACGCTGCGCAAGATCTTCTGAAACCGCGAACGCGGATTCAACACTTCCTTGATCGTGGCGCCGGCGTTCTTCTTGGGTGTGAAGCGGATGCGGGGGTAGATGCCTGAAGCGTACAACTCCAACTCGAAGAAGTCGTCCCGCCGTTGTCGGGCGCCCTTCTTGAATTCGGCGAAGAGTCGTTCCTTGTCGACGCCCACAGCGGGCCCGCGATCCAACGAACGGGATCGTACAACGAACTCGGCCTGCTTTCGTATCGTTGTCCGCCAGTCGTCCGCGGCGATCGGGTAGATCTTATTGTTGGCGCAGAGAAACATGACGGCCTTCGCTCCGTCGGGAGCCGGCCGCGGATCGGGCAAAGTGACCACCTTGGGCGGCGGAGCCTGCGGCAGGGGCGTGTCCGCCAATTGCGACTTCTTTGTGGCCTCAGTTTCCAAGGCAGCGAGCAGTTCATTTTTCAGCTTGTCTTTATCTTTTTCGAGGTTCGCCAGTTCAGCCAACGCCTTCTCCGCCGCCGCGGCCTTCCGCCGATCCTCTTCGATCTTCATTGCGAACTGATTCGCCTTTTGTTTCTCCTGCTGCACCTGCTGGCGGGTCGTATCCATTCGCCGACGCAGATCCGCCAACTTAATCTGGACGGTTTGGTCATCGGGGCTGTCAAGGTCGGCCAGTTGCGCTTCGATCACCTGCTGCTCCTCTTGCGTCAATTTGAGTTTTTCTTGCGCGTCAGCGACTGCCTCGGGATCAACAACCTCCGAGTCGGAGATTCGCTTGACCGCATCCTTCACCCCGAGCTGGGTGGCGATCAGGACCATGACGAGGATACCGACCACATTGGTCATCGTATCGAGAAGCGAATCGAGTCCGCCTCCGTCGTCGCCGGCGTTTCTGTTTCGTCGTCTCATACGTAAACCCGTCTCAGCTCACTTACTTGGCATCTACTTGGCATCTACTTGGCATCGGCAAAGCGGCTCAAATCCAGCCGTCCATTGCCGACCACCGGCAGTTTTCCATTGCGCACGTCGTTCGTGTCGCAAAGCCGTTTCGCCGCTCGATAGACTCCCAGTCCATCACTGCGCAACAGGAAGATCATCGAGTGTTGGGGGCTGTTGGCGACCTTTTCCATCAGCGCCACGAATTTCGCGTTGGCGGGGATTTCCGCGGCGCGGATTCGCAGCGGCGGCTTCTCCGTATGCAATACGATAGCCCCGGCCGCGCATTCCACAAAGATCGGCTTGTATCGCAAACCGGATCCGCCTGGCGTCACGGTAACTTGCGACTCCTCGGGCGGCTTGTTGCGCTCTTTGAGCTGGCGGTCCAGAATCGCCAGCCGTTCTTTGATCGCGGCCAGCTGCCCTTGCATGTCGGCAATCGTCTCCCTCTCAGCCTCGGGGACTTCCGGTATAACGATCTTCACTTTCTGTTTGGTTTGAAGATCTTCTTTCGCCTGCTGCAACTGTCGGATCAGCGCATCCAGCTCGGCCCGCGATTTGACCAATTCCAATTGACGCTGCGAGGCGTCCCCCAGCAATTTCGCTTTTTCCGCTTCGAGTTGCAGTTTGAGTTTTTCAACCAGGCCCTCGGACTCGGCGATCTGCCCGCGAACGATTTCCATTTCGATGGCCCGCTGCACGGTCTCCTTGACGTCCTCTTGGTTCATTTGGTCGAGTGCGACGGCGGCGATCATCAGCGTCAAGACGCCGATCACCGCGGCAATAATGCTCAGGAACGGGAAGAGCGAAACGTCGTCCTCTTCAACTTGACGTCTTCGAGCCATGGCTATTTTCCGTTGCGCCGCAAGCCAAACCAACCTCGCCGCGGCGCCTCGACTTGCTGCACTACGACCTGCTGCTCGCCGAGCGATTCGAGGAGGCGGTTTAGTTGCGTAATTCCGGACTCGATGCCGGCGAAGTGCGTCTCCAGGGTCCGCGTGGATCCCGCAACCGACTGAGCCGCGTCGCGTTGCATGGCGGCCGCCTGCTCGGACAAGTCGCCCAAAGCCGCTTGAATTCTTTCGGCCGTCGCGTTCATCTCCTCCAATTGTCCCTGCAATCGCGTCGTCTGATCGGCGTACTGCTCTTGGAAGACGGACAACTGATCTTTCTGTTGCTCGTGCATTTTCTTGTTGATATCAGCCCAACCCGCGGCGACCTGACTGGTCAGTTTCGAGCCGATCGCATCAAGCTTCTTCAGCCAGTTCTCAAGTTCCGCATGGTGCGTTCCCATGGCGGCTTCGACGGCTTCACGAAAGATCTTCTTGTCGACGCCGCCGCCCGCCCCGCGCTCGGCGCCGCCTTCGCGACCGTCATTCAATCGCCGCAAGAAGTTCTCGTTGCAGTACTCGTCGACGATCGTCACCAAATCATCTTCGGTCTTCTGCAGCGCCGAAGTTGGGATCTTCACGATCAAACTCATCACCAACGCCAACAACGTCGTGTCGAATGCCGTTCCCAGACCCCCAAACACGCCCTTCATTGAGTCGGTCACCGTCGAGACGTCGGAGGCGTTGTCAAGCGTTCCCGACAGTCCGGCGACCGCGCTGCTGACGCCCATCACCGTCCCGATGAACCCCAGAATCGGCATCGCCCAGATAAACACTTTGACGATCGTGTAGCTGCCGACGACATTGCTGGCGTCGATATCCGATTGGGATTCCATCATCGTCACCGTCTCCGCCGCGCTCTTGCGAACTCGAAAGTGCTCGATGCCTCGAATCACGCGATTGACGAGAATGCTGGTCGAAGCGCTGGAAGGCAAGCTGCGAATATTCGTGACAAAGCGATCGAGCGAGTTAGGAGTGATTTCTGGAGAGATCTCCGTTGGCAGCAGATCGAACATCATCGCCGAACGCTGACGCGCCAATTGCCGCCACTTGAAGCCCAGGATGGCGAAGGACCAGAACATCAACCATGTGGTGAAGAAATTGATGCCCACACTGTCCCAGAACATCGCGCCGAGCCGCACGTCGGCGAGTTTGAGGGGGTAGAGCACGCCAAACAACAGCACGGCCCCGCCGAATCCAATTAGCCCGGACATCACCAGGCTGACATTGCTACCGTCCGACGAGTTCGAACCGGGCGTCGTCACTGCGGTCTGCGCGGCACTCGGTTGCGGCCCCGCCTTGCTCGGCGGTTTCTTCTTACCTGACGCCCGAGAAACAGCGACGCTGATCTGTGGAAAGTCGCTGCCTTCGTCTTCTTGCTGAGAGTCTAGGTCCGGCACAATGAGGGCATGTCGGCAATACGGGCAAACTCGCTTCTTGCCCGCCATGTCGCTGCTGACCTTCAACGCACGCTCACATTTGGGACAGTTGAATTTAAAAAACATGGGCTCAACTAACTACGACAAGGAAGATGACCAGAACAAAAAAGAGAGGCCTAGACGGAAGATCGGGCGCAAAACTCAACCGGCGACCCTTCATCCTGGCCGACGTCGCCTCGCATTGCAACCAATCGTCGAAACGAAGGGCTGCGGGACGGTGCGCTGAAGCTCGCAACCAGAACGATTTGAACTCGCCTAGGTCGTGGAACACGACGGGAGCGGGTAAAAAGACGGGTTAACCCACGTCAAGAAACGGATACTCCGCCATGACGCTCAAGACCCATCTGCTTGTCCCGCGAGTTGTTCTGATCGCGGCCGCTTTCGCCGTCCCGGCAGCGCGCGCCGGCGATCCCGTTGTCGAACTCAAGGCGTATATGCAGGCCTGCGTGAAGGTCGAACACTTCAACGGCTCTGTCCTGGTTTGCAAAGACAACGAAACCGTTTTCAAAAACGGATTCGGCATGGCGAACTTTGAACACGACGCGCCCAATACGCCCGACACCAAGTTCCGGATCGGATCGATCACCAAGCAGTTCACCGCAATGGCGATTCTGATTCTGGAAGAACGGGGCAAACTGAAGGTTGGGGATCCTGTTTCTGAGTTCATTGCCGACGCGCCCAAAGCCTGGGCCGATGTGACCATTCACCATCTGCTCACCCACACTTCAGGGATTCCCAGTTTCACCGGGATGCCCCAGTATCGCCGCGACATGATGCTGCCGCAGTCCATCGATCAAATGATCAGCCGATTTAAAGAGAAGCCGCTGAAGTTCGCACCCGGAGAGAAATTCGAGTACAGCAACTCAGGGTATTTCCTGCTGGGGGCAATCATCGAGAAGGCTTCGGACGTCGCCTACGACGAGTTCATTCGCGCGGAGATTTTCGCACCGCTCAAGCTGAACGATACGGGTTATGACCGTTTTCGCACCGTGCTCAAACATCGCGCAACCGGCTATCGGCGTCTGGCGGATTCCATGGTGCGTGACGCGTATCTCGATATGTCCCAGCC
>JASMLW010000441.1 GCA_030748485.1 Pirellulaceae bacterium | reverse complement strand
GGTGATCAAGGGAACGCTTACGGACCAGAGCAATGGCAACACGCTCTCGCCAAGCGACACCGGTGGCGGCGAAATTCGCGAGATCTACGATCCTCAAAAAGTGGCCGAAGCATGGCGCAGCCATCCGCACTTTCATCAGATGCTGCCGGACGGATCGTTCTTGATGATCGATCACACGAGAGGGCTGCATTACATCTTGCCACCGGTTACTCATCGCCAAGCGGCCTACGTCGGCGCGACAATCACCGAAAGCTATCACCCTGGTTTGCCAAGAGCGGATCGCAATCTCGGCGATTGGACGGATCCCGAACTTACGTACAAGGGAAACTTCACGATCGCCGATGGCGCCCCCTACACACGTACGATGCATCATCGGGAGCGTCCATACATCGTGCCGACGGCGGCGGACCTGTCGAATGACAAGTTCAAGTACCTGCTGGAAATTGCCCGCATGGGCGGCACGAAAGAAGACTACCTGAACATGCGGTCGCCGATTTGGCTGGAGATCCTACGTCGCACCGAAGTAGAGCAACTCCAGCGTGAGATTGCCGGGATTCCGGGAGCACCGCCCGAAGCTGCCGACATGGCCCGCTGGCAACTCGAAGAGCTGCAGAAACGCGGAACAGAGATTTTTCAAGAGGCATACTTCGGCCGCGTTGTCTCGCCCACCGATAACGTCCCCGTGTCACCGGACAGCAGCACGAACGCGCCCACAACGTCAGAGGAGTTCGCTAGTTACCAAGCCAACAACCAACTGCTGGATGCCGAGTTGATCGGTCCTTTCCTTCTGGGTGCCTTCGCCAATGCGACCGCGCCCGGCGAATCGCCGCCGCTGGCCGGATTGGCGGCCGATCCAGGCGTCGCCGACGCCGTGACCCGGCTCGGCGCATGGGATTTCAGCACCCCGGCGGGACTGGCAAGGGTGTTTAATCGGATTTACTATACGGATGAGCCGGAGCCTGTAGTACCGTTTGACTTTTTTCACGACTCGGAAGTTGCGACTCCGACGAACTTTGATCTACTCTTGGCCAATGAAGAAGAAGACACCGGCGCCCCGCCGGGCACGTCTCCTGGCAAGAAAACGGGTTCTGACCGCGTCTCGATTCACCCTGGTCCACCACCTACTCCGTTGATAAGCGGGACGGCTCCGCCAACGGGCTGGGGCGGTCAAACTAATCACGGCGGCCAAGTGTACTACGGAGAAAAGGTTCCTGACACCTTTTTCAAGTCCGGCGATGAAGACCACGTGTTTATGGCCCCTATGGCCCCGCCGGCGGCTGTGAATTTGGCGGCTAACCCGGACGAACAAACGGGTCTGACCCCTTTTCCGCTCCTCACCCTTTCTATCGATCCGGCGCCATCTTCTGCGCCATCTTTCGAATCTGGGGGTTTTGAATCTTTCGAATCTGGGGGTTTTGATGGGGCTGGCGGTACCATTAGAGGGGCCGGGACGCTAACAACGGGGTCCGTCCCCATATTTACTGAAAAAGGGGACAGTCCCCTTTTCCCGGCCCACGGCGCTCCAAATCCAGTGGGCCACTTCGTTACCTCAGATCCAGGGACGCGGGTGGAAGTTGATGTGAGGATTCAGGCACCATTGTGGGTTGAAGGAGTAGCTGGGGAATTAAAAGCATATGTGATAGTAGATGGGATTCGACAACAGGTTGAAGAAACGGGGTCTGACCCCGTTTCTGTTCAGCAGAATGTCCATTTATTTCCTCCGGATGAATCCCCGAAGATTGACACGGACGGTGATGGCGTGCCCGACGACGAGGAAATCAAGCGCGGCACCGACCCACATAGTTCATGGAGTAAACCGGGCCAACTATCACCCATTTTCAAAGTCGAAGATCAGCACATCTTTGGATCAAACACTGTCTTGGCGGCGAAATTCGCCCTGTTCGAAGAAAAGGTGGCGGGAACACCAGTAGCGACGGTAGGAGAAAAAGAGGATAGAGTCTTCACGATTGATCCCGACGGCGACGCGGGTGACGTTGAACCATTTGACACCTACGCGGATATGACCACCGATGGGGGCGGGTGGACCAGGGGCATGACAAAGGTGCCCGGCGCAATTGGTGATGATCTCTTTCCGCTCGCTTCGATTGCACCTGCGAGTGATCCGCTTTTCTGGCACGGCAACGCACCGAATCCTGATTTCGTGAGTAACGAAGAATACGAACAATACCTCGCTGGGATCGTGCAAAACGGCGGAAGAGACAAGCTGCAAGAAGAAAGCGAGACAGTCCCGCTTAATCCCGTCCGTCCTTCAACAAAGATCGTAACGCTGGAACACTTTGAAGTGTCCATCCCAGCGGCAGAAGTAGGAGAGCGAGGGGATATTGTGCTTCTTGGCCAGCTGTTTGCAGACGGTGGGGACAGCGTTGACGGAAACGGCGGGGACGGAAGTGGAGAAACTCCAAAGATCGTTACGCTGGACCATCACGAAGCGACTCTTTTCGCTAGTGACACAATCTCGTTTGCGAAGACAGAACTCATAACGCCCGGGACTCCGGTTGGAACAGAAAGAGAAACAGTTCCTGAAACCTTTTCTTCCCCTCTCGCGATCGACTCAACAAACGTTCCTGACACCTTTCCTGGCCTAACATCCTTCTTTGACCCCAGCGATTTTAGGGAGGATCTATTTGAGGATCAATTTGGAGCATTTAATTCCAGTACATTTTTGGTCCGCGCGCGTCCCGCAACCGAACCAGCCACGGGTCCTGAACCGTTTTTTGACATTGACACCCACGATCTTCGGGAAGTGCAGCTCGGAGCCCGTTTTTCATTTGGTGACCCTGAGGGGTTGGTCGCAGAAAAGCGGCGGCAGGGAGATTGTCCGTTGCAGCGCAGCGGAAAACAGGGCCTCGATTCTGAGTTCAACGTCGAGAGGGCGAGTAACGGTGACATCGTTGCCGAAGTTGTGGACCAAGGAGATGTTTCACGCGAGGACGGCGGCGTCGCAGCAAAGTTGAACGAACCTTTCGCCAACAATTCAGATTCCTTGCCGCAAGATGCTGACACTCAATGGGCGCTCGCGCGCGCCGGACTAAATGCCGAGCTGCTCGAACAGCTCGCGACATCGTCCGACGGGAGCCAAAATCCCATTGTGGTGGCCGTGATTGACACGGGCGTCGACCTGAGTCATCCGGAATTGTGGGGCCAGCTTTGGCGCAATCGCGGCGAGATTCCCTTCAACAAGATCGACGACGATCGCAACGGCTACGTGGACGACGTCTACGGCTGGAACACGCAGGCCGACCGCTCGAACATCTGGGACGACAACGGGCACGGCACGCATGTGGCCGGCATCATCGCCGCGCGCTGGGACGGACGCGGCATGGCTGGCGTTGCTCCGAATTGCCGCCTGATGATCGTCAAAGCAGCAGATGAAGAGGGCAAGACGGACGGGGTTCGTCTTGGCTTGGGAATTCGCTATGCGGTGAACAACGGCGCCAACATCATTCACATCAGTGCCGAGGCCAAGCCTGTTCCCAAGTTGGACCAGTACATGATCGACTGGGCACAAAGCAAAGGAGTATTGGTTGTTGCCGCTGCGGGCAGCCGCGGTCGTGACACAGCCATGGTTTCGCCCGCCGGACTGCACGGTGTGCTGACGGTCGGGGCATGTCGCAAAGACGACAAGCGAGCCACGATCAGTGGCTGGGGACATAACGTTGATCTTGTCGCGCCCGGTATCGACATTCTCAGCCTCCGCGCTCACGACACGGACTTCATGTTCGCCATGGCTGGGGAGGGTTTGGGCATCCAGGAGGGTGACCGGATTGTCGACCAACGCTGGTACCGCGCCGATGGCACATCCTTCGCCGCACCGCTCGTCACTGGCGTAGCCGCCGCTTTCTGGGCGAGAGATCCAAGCCTGACCGGCGAACAGATCAAGCAGAAGCTGATCATGAACTGCGATGACCTGGGGCAACCAGGCTGGGACCGATTGACTGGAGCAGGGCGGCTCAACGCTGCGAAGGCGTTCGCTGCGCCCGCGGGCCGGTCGCTCGTTAGTAAGGTCCACGAAGCAACCATCCAGGATCGGAACGGTCGCCCCGCTGTGGTTGTCACGGGCGAGGCCTATGGGAACAACTTTGGAAAACGTACGCTGCAAGTTGCGTTCGGAGACTCGCCCAGCGAATCGGACTGGAAAACTGTATCGTCCTCCGATGCTGCGGTTGAGAACGGCGAGCTAGGCGCGATTTCCGGTGCTCAATTCGATCAGCGTGGAGCCTGGTACATCCGCTGTCTGGTCAACGACTCTGATGGGAACACGCAGGAGTCGCGGCTCAAAGTCACACTGAAATAACCAACTCGCCGAGATGAAAGTTGGGACGAAGCAAAGAGTCTACTGAGCTTCACCAACGAACAACGCGGTGGTTTTTCCTGGCTGCCCGTAACGTACGTTGAACGTATTGACGGCACTTAGATTGCGAAAGAACGGATTCTGGTCGGGATCGCCGCTGGTTCCTCCCCACAGCCGCGCTGGCTTGCCGAATGTGTCCGACACTCGCTTGTGCAGCGATGCGGCCAAGCGACGCGACAGCCTTTCCACGTTGGGCTCAACGGTTTGCAGATCTTGCCGGCTAGGATTCAGTTCGTCATAAGGCAAGACGGTCCCTTCTGGCGGATCCGTGAACTCCCGTGCTGGTGGCACGTACGAGACGAGACTAATGTGCTCGTCCGCTGTGCTTCGGAAGCGGCGATTAGTCGACACCAAACTACTTCCCGACCGTTGATCGTCGCGCCCGAACCGCCACTCCATACCAAATCCTGTCCCCCACGTTCCAAAACGCTCGCCGTAGCTGCCACCCGCGTAAACCGCGAGCCGATCGTTGAGCGGAGCAGTGACAGAGCCCGAGAACAGCATCGTATCTGGATCCTCGCGATAACCAACGACCAGGCTCGCCTGCAGGCCATTCGCGAATTCGCGAGCGACGTAACCCGACACGCTCTCCGACATGTTCACGGTGCCAAACTCCGTGAAGTCGGTTCCCAAAAAAGTGTAGGTGTAGGGAACGTCATTGTCGCGGTTGGTTGGGTTGGTGTAGACCGCGCCAACTTCTGTGCACGCATTGAACGCGTATCCCGCTTGCAGCCGCAACTGTGTCAAGTACAGACCATCGACGCGACTCTCGGTAAACTGGTCCCAGGCGACCGACATAGACCAAGGGTCGCACATCGCCAGGTTGTTGGCACGCATGAATCCGACCGTCGCCGCAAACTGCGTTCCGCCCGTGACATGGTTGGCATTCGCGGACCCAACCGCTGCCCAGGATTCGGTCAGCCCAACAATCAGGTCCCCACCGTAAGATCCGCTCCACAACGACTCGCCTGGCACGTCGTAGTAACTGCCCCCGCCACGCCCAATCAGAGTGTAGTCAAGGTTGTCCAGCCAACCGCGATGGCAGTCACAAGACGCATCGCAAGTTCCACAGCCGGTTGTGTAAGTCACGTCGTGTGTGGGAGCCCACTCGTCGTGGACAGCGAAAGTAGACTCGGGAACGAGTGCCGCTTCACCTCGCCCGGACGCAACCACGACTTCGCCCGTCTCAGCGAACACCGTTCGATGCGGGCCAAGAGCCAGCAGCAATAACACGGAGATGGCACTAGCCGCCATAGTCCCTGCACGGTTGAGGTTGTATCGATTGGGCATAATGTTCCAACTGCAATCCTGGATCGTGGACGTTGCCGCACGCTTCACCTCATACGTGCATTGCAATGCCTACATTCAGTCTTACCAATCGACGCCGTTTGGCTCCATACTGCAGCTACATTCCGAATAATCCGCAGAATCTACCCGTGCCGCTCGGCTGTCGTTCGTTCGCTCCCGTAGTCGCCGGAATCGAGCAAGTCGTCTGACGGGGCGGCACTACCGCTGACGGCTTTTGAGCGACGACTTGGGCCGCTATGATCGCACTCGGTGCTCAACGTAGGTCGGGAGGTGGCAGATGCAACACGTCGGTGCGGCGATCATTGGAACGGGATTCGTTCACAGAGTGCTTTCGCGGTTTCTACGAATACATCGCCGACGACGATTTCGCTGCGCCGACTCCTTATCCAACTTTCGCCGACGGGCACAGTGAAGTCGTACTCTGCGAAACGATCCTGCAAAGTCATCGCGAGCAACGTTGGGTTTCACTTGAAAAGAGAAAATGATGCAACTTGGTTTTGTCAGCGCGATTCTGCCCACCGAATCGTTGGAAACGGTTTTCTCAGTCGCAGCCAAGTTCGGTTACGACTGCGTCGAGCTAATGTGCTGGCCCGTCGGCAAGGCTGAGCGGCGATACGCGGGCGTCACTCACGTCGATGTGGCCAACTTGGATGCGTCACAAGCCGACGCGATCAACGGATTGGCGGCTGAACACGGCGTCGCGATCAGCGGTTTGGGTTACTACCCCAATCCGCTTTCACCGGACCCGGACGAGTCGCGACAGGCTGTCTTGCACGTGCGGCGAGTGATCGAAGGCGCCGCGGCGCTCGGCATCGGTACGATGAACACCTTCGTCGGCAGAGACTGGAGTCTGTCGGTCGACGGCAACTGGTCGAAGTTTGTCGACACATGGGGGCCCCTTGTCGAGTTCGCGGAGGACTGTCAGGTGCGGATCGGCATCGAGAACTGCCCGATGCTCTTCACGTCCGACGAATGGCCGGGCGGCAAGAATCTGGCGATCAGCCCGGCGATTTGGCGACGGATGTTCACCGCTATACCCAGTGCGAATTTCGGCCTCAACTACGATCCGTCCCACATGGTCTGGCAGCAGATGGATTACATCGCTCCACTTCGCGAGTTCGCCGATCGACTTTTCCATATTCACGCCAAGGATGTTCGCGTCGACAAATCTCGATTGGACGACGTCGGTGTCCTGGCGACTCCGCTGGAGTATCACACTCCCAAACTCCCAGGGCTCGGTGAGATCGACTGGGGACGCTTTATTTCTGTGCTGGGCGATGTCGGATACCCGGGACCCGTTTGCGTGGAGGTGGAGGACCGGGTTTACGAAGAATCGCTGGCAACGCGTCAGCTCTCTCTGCAGCAGACTTGTACATTCCTGCGAAACTTCATCCCTCGCCACCAACGCGACTGAGAACTCAAGTGGAGCGTGTTTTGAATCTTAACTACCGCGACATCGCGAAGATGATCGATCATTCGTTGCTCAACCCAGTCCTGACGGTCGATGAGTTGGAGGCGGGCGTACAGCTTGCCGTTTCGTACGACGTCGCCAGCGTTTGCATTCTGCCTTACTACTTGGAACGCTGCTCTGAGCTGCTGGGCGGCTCCGATGTGAAACCATCGACAACGATTGGGTTTCCTCACGGCGGCCACACAACGGCGGTCAAACTGGCGGAAGCGGAACGGGCGGTCGCCGACGGCGGCGAAGAATTGGACATGGTGGTCAACATTTCCAAGGTGCTCAGCGGCGATTGGGATTACGTGAGCCGCGACATCGAGGCGGTCGTCACGGCGGCTCACTCCGCGGACCGGCGGGTGAAGGTGATTTTCGAGAATTGCTACCTGGACGATGTCCACAAGATTCGTCTCTGCGAGATCTGCAACGAGTTGCGGGCCGATTGGGTGAAGACTTCGACGGGGTACGGGACCGGGGGAGCGACCCATGACGACTTGCGGCTGATGCGGAAGCACGCCGTCGACGCCGTTCAAGTGAAGGCGGCGGGCGGCGTCCGCGACCTTGACGCCCTCCTGGCCGTGCGGGCAATCGGCGTTTCGCGGTGTGGAGCCAGCCGGACAAGTGGCATCCTCGACGAGTGCCGGCGGCGCCTGGCGAACGGGGACTGAACCACCGATTCGGTGGAACTTGCTGAAATCCCGGTCACTCGCGGAGCCAGATATGCTAACTTGGTGTGTTCGTCCGGTATTCACATTGAGGAGTTGTCGATGAGCGCTCGACTAGTTTTTCCTTTGGTCCTCGCCGCCGCGATGTTCGCTGTTAGCCCGGCCTCCGGAGCCGATGACGACGTCCCATTCGATTACGGAAAACTGGTCCAACAATTAGATGCAGACGCATTCGGCGATCGACAGCGGGCGAGCGAGCAATTGTCGGCGGCGGGCAAGCGGGCGTTGCCCGATCTCAAGAAGGCGGCGTTGGGCGACAGCCGCGAAGCGTCGACTCGGGCGCTGCACATTCTGCGAAATCACTTTCGAACGGGCAGTGACGACTTGAAGGCGGCAGCCAAATCGGCGCTCCAGGAACTGGCCCAGAGCGACAAGTCTCGAGTTGCTCGGGAGGCCGAGGAGACACTCAAACCTCCCGCCCCCGCCGTGCCGTTCAACCAGCCGCAGCAGCGCATTCGGATCGGCGGCGCGCAGATTCAAGTACAGGTGATCGGCCAAGCGAACGGCCGACGAATCCAATTCAAGAACGTCAACGGCGTCAAGGAGATCAACGCCGAAGAGAACGGCCAGAAGGTGAAGATCGTCGACGACCCGGCCAAGGGCATCAAGATGGAGATCACCAAAAAGAAGGACGGTAAACAGACGACCGAAAAGATCTCCGTCAAGAACGCCGCTGAGCTCAAAAAGAAACACCCCGCAGCCCACAAACTGTACGAGAAATACTCCAAGAATCGACGGCCCGTTCAGTTGAAGGCCCTTCAAGTGAAACCTGGCCGGATTCAACTCGTGCCGCGCCGCATCGCGCCCAAACTGAAGCCGCAGCCGCCCGGACAAAAACCGCAGAACGCCGATCCTGATCAGGTCTTCAAACAAATTCAGGCGGAGCTCGAGCGAGCGATCAAGGAAGTCGAGAAAAATGGGCCACCGAAAGAGATCATCGAACAGCTGGAGAAGCTGAAGAAGCAAATCGATGTTCCACCCGCGAAGCCCAAAGAGTAAGTCATCTCGAGAGCGATGTCGGCTGGGACATTCTCCACGGCGTAGCGTTCCTGGATCGGCCTACTAACCGACGAACTCCCCCCTCTTCCTAAGTCATTAGTCACTAGGTGTTCCTTAGTCACTAGGCCTTAGAGCGCATTTCAAAACCGATTTCTTGCCGTACGATGGCCTTCCGAGGCCGCTGCTGTGAACATGTTTATTTGGGCCCAGCACGGGCCTCTTGCATGATTCGGTAGACGGAGGTATGGCCTCCATCAGGATATTGGTCGCGTTGGGAAGGCGCATACTTGTGAGTGTTCGACGGTGACTTCAGCC
>JASMLW010000440.1 GCA_030748485.1 Pirellulaceae bacterium | reverse complement strand
CCCGTGCTTGAGCACGGGTGAACCAGGCGTTCCAGCTGCAACCAACGCTCCATTCCCGCGTCGCCCCGCGCCACCGCGTTCCACCCTCGCGTCGCCCCGCGCCACCGCGTTCCACCCTCGCGTCGCCCCGCGCCACCGCGTCCCATTCTCGCGTCGCCCCGCGCCACCGCGTTCCACCCTCGCGTCGCCCCGCGCCATCGCGTCCCATTCTCACGAGCCGCGCCGCCTCGTCTTCGCTTCCGTCGGGGGCTCCAACCCGATTCGACAGCCACCCCGGGAGCTTCCGGAACTATTCTCCAAAGGAAACTCAATCGCCGGGTCTGGAATCTCGCTCGGCTCGGGATCGTCGATTGCTCGTTCCATTCGACGGGCCTGGAGACGCCTGGAGACCCGTCCTACGTTTGGTCGCACCGCCTTCGGCCGATCGAGTCCGCCGTTTTCAGCGCCGCGACGACGGCGTCGACGGAGACGGGTGACGGCTCGTGGTGGATCGTTTCGCCTGCGGCGCAAGCGCCCTCCGCCACCAATTGCAGCTCCTCCTCACTCGGGTCGACGACGCCAACATCGGCGAGCGTGGTCGGCAAACCGACCGACTCGCAAAAATCGTACACTTCGTCGATCAGCTCGGTCGGGCGATCGGCGAGGAACAGTCCGGCCAGTACGCCGATGGCGACCTTTTCGCCGTGGTAGTAGTCGTGCGCTCCCTCCAGTCGCGTGAGTCCGTTGTGGATCGAGTGTGCGGAGGCGAGGCCTCCACTTTCGAATCCGAGTCCACTGAGCAACGTGTTGGCTTCGACTACGTGCGACAGGGCAGGCGTGACGACGTTTTGCTCGCACGACATCTTGGCGGCGACGCCGAATTCGAGAATCGTGTCATAGCAGAGACGGGCCAAGTTGAAAGCGGCCAACGTCCCCAAGCCGCCGCACTGATTTTCGGCGAACGCTTGACGGCAAGCGTCGGCTTCGAACCACGTCGCCAGGGCGTCGCCCACGCCGGCGACCAGGAACCGCACGGGAGCTCGGGCGATGACCGTTGTATCGACGAGCACGAGGTCTGGATTGTGCGGCAGGAAGAGATAGCGCGAGAAGGCGCCTTGCTCGGTGTAGATCACGGAGACGGCGCTGGTTGGAGCGTCGGTCGAGGCGATGGTGGGCGCGATCGCCACCCGCGCGCCGGCTCCGTGGCCAACCGCTTTGGCCGTGTCGATCACCTTGCCGCCGCCCATCGCGACGACCACATCGCGCGAAGTCGACCGGGCGATCTCGGTCAAGCGTTCGATCTCAGCGTCGCTGCACTCGCCGCCAAACGACTCCACCGCCACCTCGAAGCGCGAACCCCAGGAATCGATCAGCGCCGGAATGATCGTACCGGCCGCCGTGTTTCCGGCGACGATCAACGTCCTCTCACCCAATCGAGTAAGTTCATCTCCCAATTGCCGCAGCGCGTCGGCGGATTGGACGTATCGCCCCGGGAAGATGGCCGTTTGTTTCATCTGCTTTGCTCTCACTGGCGTGCGTGTTGGGCGGTGAACTCACAGGATGCGACATCCATTGCGCTCACGCAAGATAGGACTGCACGTCACTCTCGATGCTCAAACTCGCCGCAGTCGCCAACGACAATATTGAGCGTCAGGAGAGGACGTCTTTCAAAACGCGCCCGCCGTGTGCGATGGGGACCGGGCGGCCACTCGGGTCGTTCACCGTCACGTGCGGATCGACGCCCAGTTGATGATAGATCGTGGCGACGATGTCGGCGGGCGAGACGGGATTGTCGACGGGGTACGCGGCGTGGCGGTCGCTGGCTCCGTAAACGCCGCCTGCTGCGACGCCGCCACCGGCCAGCAAGCAAAAGCCGCATTGCGGCCAGTGATCGCGCCCCGCCTTCGTGTTAACTTTCGGCGACCGCCCCATCTCGCCCATCACCACAACCAACGTCGACTCGAGCAACCCGCGATCTTCCAGATCCTCAACCAGCGCGGGGAAACACATGTCCAGCACCGGCAAGTTGTAGTCCTTGAGCATGCCGAAGTTGTTCTCATGCATGTCGTACGTGAAGCCGTGCGGAATGAAGTTCTCGGCGTGGACGCTGATGAACGGCGCGCCTGCTTCCACCAATCGTCGCGCGACCAGCATGCTCGAACCGTGCAGGTTGCGCCCGTAGCGCTCGCGAGTCTGGTCGCTCTCGACGCTGAGGTCGAACGCGCTGCGCGTGCGGCTGGAGCTAATCATGTCGAACGCTTGTCTCTTCACGCGATCCATCCGCCCAACGGCTCCGGAACTCTCTAACTCGCCAAAACGCTGGTCGAGTTGCTGGAGCAACTGCCGCCGGCTGTTCATGCGGGCGATTGGCAGATCTTCGCGCGGTTGGTCCAACGGCAATTGCGGCTCGCCGTAAGGCCAGACTGGATCGTAGTACTTCCGTTCGGGTACACGTTCGAATGTTGGCTCGCAAACGCTGATGACCGGGTCGTATTGACTGCCGAGGAAACCTCCGTAGGGGCCCGGTCGGCGGATGCCCGGGTACTGCGAGCGCTCACCCCAGCCCGGATAGCAAGGCAAGCAGAAGGCTCCCGGCAAATCGCGCGGGCCCAACTCCAAGTACTGACAGATGGCGCCGATATCCGGAGGGTCGGTGCGTTTCGGGCGCAACTGCTTGGGATCGCCGCCTGAAAAACCGGTCATGATATTGAGCGGGTTGTGCGCGTTGTAGTTGTGGGTGACGGAGCGAATCAAGCACGTCTTGTGCATGATCTTGGCGGTCTGCGGCAAGTGCTCGCAGATCTGCGTCCCCGGCGCCGAGGTGGCCGCCGGTTTGAACTCGCCGCGAATATTGGCGGGAGCCCCCGGTTTCATGTCAAACATGTCCTGGTGGCTCGGACCGCCGAGCAAGTTGAACAAGACGACGGAGCGGACCGGACCGCGCGGGCGATTGCGGTCAGCCGCCAGCAGTCGCGTCAGAGTCATTCCGCCGAAGAGCGACAAACCGCCCACTCGCATCAGCTCGCGACGACTGAAATGGTTGGAATGAGCATTCACGGGAGGGATCGCGTTGTGGAGAGTGCGAGGCTGCCCTGGCGTTTACGATTATCGAAGATGCGTTCACGATTATCGAAGAAAATGGACGATCCCGCAAACTCACGTCGGTTCACTGTGGGCGGGGCGTTAGCGGTCTGGGATTCCGGCCAGCCCAACCGCCGCGGTTTCTCGAGTAACGGGAGTTCGCCGCGAGTTTCGTGTATCATGCATCAATTCCCACCCCACGCCATTCCTCAACCGAACTGCGCCTCGCAAGGTGTGGCCTCCGCCAACATGCGACGGCTCGGCTACTAAGGACCTCGACCATGCGCGCGTGCTTGTCGATCGCCTTCGCGTTGACTCTCCTCTGCGGTTCACTGAGCTTCGGTGAAGAAGCGAAACTCGTCAAAAGCGCCGACCAGCGGTGGGCTTCCGGTTCAACGGAGACGCCCGAGTTTCGTCGTCACGTGGTCCCGCTGTTCTCCAAGCTGGGCTGCAACATGCGCAGTTGCCACGGATCGTTCCAGGGCCAGAACGGGTTTCGGTTGAGCCTTTTTGGATTCGAACCCGATGTCGACCGGAGCGAACTTTTTGAGGTGGACGAGTTGAGCGAGGGCGAGGGTCCGCGGGCGAACCTGAAGTCTCCGCGGGACAGCCTGGTGCTGCTCAAACCGACATCGGAGGACGAGCACGAGGGCGGCGAGCGGATGCAGCAGGGCAGTTGGCAATACAACATCTTCCGCGCCTGGATCGCCGGCGGCGGGAAGTTCGACATGGAAGCTGATTCCAAACCCGTCCGACTGGAGTTGCAACCGGCCGAGTTAGTCGTCACTGAGCGGAAGCAGCCGCAGCAAATCCGCGCGGTCGCTTGGTTCGATGACGGCACGATGGAGGACGTCACCGCACTGACGACGTTCACCAGCAACGACGACGGGATCGCCGCCATCGACGACGCCGGTGTCGTGCGCGTCGATCGCACGGGCGACACGTCGGTGATCGCTCAATACGCGGGCCGCGTGGCCAGCGCGCAGGTCTTGGTTCCGGCGGCCGCCGGCGGCGAATCGTTCCCGCCCTTCCCGCACCACAATCGGATCGATGAATTCGTCGTCGCCAAACTGCGCAAGCTGGGCGTGCATCCCTCGAAGTTGTCGCGCGACGAGGACTTCCTACGACGGGTCTACATCGATGTCATCGGCGCGCTGCCGACTCCCGAAGAAACTCGAGAATTCTTGTCCGACCGAGATCCGGAGAAACGCGAGGCGTTGATCGACCGACTCCTGGCGCGGCCGGAGTACGCGATGTATTGGGGAATGAAGTTCTCCGATTGGACGGGCAACGCCAAGTACATCTCCCGCAACCCGCAGCAATGGAATTGGGTTTGGCAACAGTGGATCGAAGAGAAACTGGCTCGCAACGTTCCCTACGATGAGTTGGTCTACGGCTTCATCTGCGCGACCAGTCTCGACGGCCGCTCGCGCGAAGAGTACCTGAAAGAGCGAGCCACCGTGCTCGAGAACATCTCAGGCCGGTACAACTACGACGACGGCACCTACTCGAAGCGCCGCACGCTCGACTTGTATTGGATCAATGTCGAGCGGCGCAAGCCCGACACGATGTTGCTGCAAACGGCAAACTCGTTTCTCGGGCTGCGACTCGAGTGCGCTCAATGCCACAACCACCCGTTCGATCGCTGGACCCAGAAGGACTTTGAGGGATTCAAGTCGTTCTTCATGCTGACTCGCTACTGCAATCCGCAAACGGGCGAGGAGCAGAAGAGCGGCGGGCGCGGTTACGGAGCGGAAGACGTGCAGGCCGGCGTGTTGTGGCGATACGCGGGCGCCGTGAAGAAAACTCCTCCCAAGTTGTTGGGTGGCGAAGTCGTGCCCTATTCCGAAGAGGGAGATGATCCGCGAGTTCGCCTGTGGGAGTGGATGCGGTCGGCGGACAACCCGTACTTTGCGCCGGCGATCGTCAATCGGCTCTGGGACCACTACTTCGGCGTGGGCATCGTCGATCCGGCCGACGACTTCAATCTCGGCAATCCGCCTTCGAACCCACAGTTGCTAAAGTGGTTGGCCGACGACTTTGTCGCCCACGGATTCGACTTGAAACACGCGCACCGCACGATTCTCAATAGCCGCACCTATCAGCTGTCCTGGCGGCCAAACGATTCAAACCGGTCGGACCAGCGCAACTTTTCCCACGCGCTGCTCCGGCGCATGCCGGCGGAGGTCTTGATCGACGCGGTGGCCGACGCCACGGGAGTCCCCAACAACTTCGGCCGCTTGCCGCCCGGTCGGTCTCATCGAGCCGTCGGCCAAGCGTCGCCGCCAGTGCGGTACTCGGTCACGCGCGGCGGCTACCCGATGCAGGTCTTCGGGCGACCGGCGCGGGAGAAGACCTGTGACTGCGAACGGTCCAACGAACCGTCCGTGGCCCAAGCGCTCTACCTGGCCAACGACGCCGAGATCCTGGGCAAGTTGAGCGACAAGCAAGGACGACTGCCCAAACTGCTGAAGTCGACTGCGGACGACCGCGCGGTGATCCGCGAACTGTACCTGGCTGCGCTCTCGAGATTCCCCGCGGAGGACGAGCTCAGCATTCAATTGGAGCACGTCCAACAAGCTGCTTCGCGCGACGAAGGAATGCGAGACGTTCTGTGGAGCTTATTGAATGTGCGTGAGTTTCTTTTTATTCACTAGCAACCGATAAACAGCAACCGGTGTTTCGGCTGCCACGGCCACCAAGCGCTGAGACAAATGGAGTAGCAGCGATGCTTCGATGCGACAAACAGATTACGCGGCGGACGGCTCTGCAAGTGGGAGCTCTGGGAGCAGCCGGCGTCGGACTGGCCGACCTCCTGCGACTCGAGGCGGCTGAAACCGCAGCGACCAAAGGCCGCAACGCCATTGTCGTCTTCCTCACCGGCGGACAATCCCACATTGACACGTGGGATATGAAGCCCGAGGCGGGGGAGATGAGGGGCGAGTTCAACTCGATTGACACCAACGTCCCGGGCTTTCGCATTTGCGAGCACATGCCTCACTTGGCGAAGCAGGCCGACAAGTACGCCGTTATTCGCAGCGTCAGCCACACCCAGGGAGCTCACAGCCCCGGCCAGCGGTACTTGCAAACCGGCAACCGCAAGATCCCGTCGCTCGAATACCCCGACTACGGCGCGGTCATCGCCAAAGAACACGCCGCGCCCAAGGGTGTGCCGCCGTACGTTCTGCTCCCGGGCGGAGGCAGTAATTCGGCCACCTATTCATCCGGCTATCTGGGAGTCGCCTACGGTCCGTTCTCGGCGCTCGGCGACCCGAATGCAAATGGCTACAGCGTTCGCGCTCTGGCGACTCCCGACGGCTCGTCGCTGTCGGCGCTCGAAGCGCGGCGCAAGTTACTGACGCGCGTCGACCGAGCTTTCGCGGACGTCGATACGCGCAACGCCGAACTCATCGGCATGAACAAGGCGTACGAACAGGCGTTTGACATCCTGCGTTCAGAGCGAGTTCGCAAGGCGTTCAAAATCGATTCCGAATCCGCCGAATTGCGGGAGCGCTACGGCCGCACCACGTTTGGCCAACAGTGTCTGCTCGCCCGGCGTCTCGTCGAAGCGGGCACGCGTTGCGTGTCGATCTACACGGGAGGTTGGGATACTCACAGCGACAACTTTACGGACCTCAAGAACGAGCTGTTGCCGCCGTGGGACCAGGGCTTGGCGGCGCTGATCGAAGACCTCGACCAGCGGGGGCTGCTCGAAAACACGGTTGTCTGGTGCACGGGCGAGTTCGGTCGGACGCCGAAGATCAACGACATGGGAGCTGGTCGAGACCATTGGGCTCGAGCGATGAGCATGTTGTTCGCCGGCTGCGGCATTCGCGGCGGCAAGGTGATCGGTGAGACCGACAAGACGGCCTCCGAGCCGACGAGCGATCCCTATTCGCCCGACGACGCCGCAGCTTCGTTC
>JASMLW010000439.1 GCA_030748485.1 Pirellulaceae bacterium | reverse complement strand
CTAGCTTGTTCCCGGTTTTGCGGGCTGTGCGCAGTGCAGGGCGGGTTGTTCGTTAGGTTATTTCGGCAGTACCGATTGCGCGGGTTAAGGCAAAAAGAGAGCGATGCCATAGTTGTTGCGGTTCCGTTCGCAAAAACTGAGGATGCTGGTAGAGTGGATAAGCGGCGCTAGTTGGCGACCGTCTGCCGTTGCCCTCGGCTGGGGCAAATTGGAAAATCGATACCGAAACGCCCGTCTCTTCCTTTCGTAACGGCTGAATCATGTCGCTTGGTGGAGCATTGCCGGCTATTGGCACGCCCGGAAAATGGCGAATTGAGCGGTGGCGGAAAGCTCTGCCGGCGATCGAGGCCTTTGAGGCCGAGCACCGGGACGACTCGGACCAGGCGCTCAGAAAGGCCAGCCTTTCATTGCGTTTTCGGGTGAAGAGCGGCGAGCCCTTGGAGAAGATTCTCCCTGAGGCGTTTGCGCTGGTCCGCGTCGCGGCTCAGCGGACAGTCAAGATGCGGCACTACGACGTCCAGTTGCTTGGCGGAATGGGGCTCTTCCACGGGGCGATCGCCGAAATGGACACCGGAGAGGGCAAGACGCTGACGGCCACCCTGCCCTTGTATCTGCGAGCTCTGGAGGGCAAGGGCGCCCATCTGGCGACCGTCAACGACTACCTGGCCGAACGCGACGCGACTGAGATGGGAGTCATCTATACGGCCCTCGGACTCACCGTGGGCTGTGTGAAATCGCAGGACAGTCAAGATCAGCGGCGCGAGGCGTACGGGGCGGACATCACTTATGGGACGTCCAAGGAGTTCGGTTTTGACTTCATGCGGGACCGCTTGTTGCTCCGCCGGATGGGTCATCAAGTGGCCGATTTTCTCGGCGGCGGCAGCACGCATCGCTGGGACGACAGCGGCGAGAAGCCGGTCCAGCGCCGTGAATCGCACTACGCGCTCGTCGACGAAGCCGACAGCGTGCTGATCGACGAGGCGCGGACGCCGATGATCATCGGTTCGCTCGGCGACAAGGCGCGCGATCAGGTCGTCGCGACGTATCGCTGGGCGGCCGAGCACGCGGGGGCGTTCGCCGAAGACAACCATTTTGAATACGACAACGAAAAGAAGTCGGTCGAGTTGACCGGGCCCGGACGCCAGTTGGTGCGGTCGCTGCCGCAGCCCGATCTGCTCCGCTCGGTCGGCCTGGTCGACCTCTACCAGTACATGGAGCGGTCGGTCAAGGTGAAACGAGACTTCCATCTCGATCAGCAGTATGTGATTGAGGAGGGTGAAATCGTCATCGTGGACGAGTTCACCGGCCGCAAGGCGGAGGGTCGCAAGTGGCGCGACGGAATCCACCAGGCGATCGAGGCCAAGGAGGAGATCGAAGTCACCGTGCCGACGGGCCAGGCGGCTCGGATTACGGTCCAGGACATGTTTCTTCGCTACAAGCACTTGTCCGGCATGACGGGCACGGCCCAGAGCGCCGCGCGAGAATTCCGCAAGATCTACAAACGACCGGTCGTTCGCATCCCGACCAATCGGGAGACGAAGCGAGATCGACTGGGCGATCGGATTTTCGGCACCGAGGAGGCCAAATGGCGGGCGATCGTGGAAGAGGTCTGCGAGCTTCACCGCGCTGGCCGGCCCGTATTGATCGGCACCAAGTCGATCGACAAGTCCGAACAGCTTTCGGAACTGCTGCGAACTCGCGGCGTCGACCATGAAGTGCTCAACGCCAACGAAATTGCTAAAGAGGCCAAGATTGTGGAGCGCGCCGGTGAGCGCGCGCGAGTGACGGTGGCGACCAACATGGCGGGCCGCGGCACGGACATCAAATTGGCTGAGGGGATCAGTGAGATCGGTGGCCTGCACGTGATCTGCACCGAACTCCATGATTCGGCGCGAGTCGACCGGCAGTTGGCCGGTCGCTGCGGCCGCCAGGGCGATCCGGGAACGTTTCGGCAATACATGTCGCTCGATGACGAGATTGTGCTGAGTGGCTACGGTCCCAAAGCGGCCAAGCGGTACCTGGGCGTCGGTGAATCCTCACCAGAGATGTCGTACGACGAGTGGTCCTCCCGGCTGCGGCGGGCGCAAATCAAAGTCGAGCGCCGGCACTTCCGCCAACGCGCTGAATTGCTCTACCACGAAAAACAACGCAAAAAGATGCAGCGCGAAATGGGCCAGGACCCGTACTTGGATACGCCCGACTGATCCGGCCGATCCTCTGATCCGGCGGAACTTTCGCAGCTTTACAGCGTCCAAGTCACAACGATCATCCGTTTTTTTCCGGATTATCCGCAACAGATTACCGTTCAGGGATGCGTATAGAGAGGAGACGGCGCGGCACTTGGCAGTACGAACCGCGCCTTCTCAGTAACCTCCCGTTAACTCTCGACAGCAATCCTTCCCGGCTGACAATCGCTTTGGCGCGGCGCCTAACCGGTGTAACCGTTACGGCTGACGCAGGGTCGCTGTTTTCCCATCCGTTGAGTGGGGATTCCGTTGTCAGTGTATATCCACCTGTTTACAGTGAAGTCCATGCGGCGCCTGAGGAGTTAACACTTCTTGACAGATTGGCTGCGTTCACTTCCCCCATCCCATTCTCTCGCTGTGGCTAGGCATGTCTTCCGAACAATCCTCCGTCAACTCGGAAACGCTCGAACAGACCAAACAACAGATCCGCGGGCTCGTCAGCGAAATCGCTCAGTTATCGAAGAGCGGTTTATCGGCCGAGGAGTACTACGCGGCGTTTCTGCAGCGCATCGTATCGGCCTTGGCGGCCGTGGGCGGTGCGGTCTGGGTGCACGGCGACTCTCGCCGTCTCGAGCTGCGGTACCAAATCAATCTCAGCGAGACGCTGCTCGATTCGTCTTCGGAAGAGGCGTCGCGGCACGTGCGGTTGTTGCACCAGGTGGTGCAGACGGGCGAGCCTCAACTGACGCCGCCCCAATCGGGGCAAGAGGCGGGCAACCCGACGAACTACTTGCTGGTCTTGGCGCCGTTGATCTGCGACGGTCAAGTGGAAGGCGTGTTGGAGGTGTTCCAGCGTCCCGACTCGCAGCCGGCCACGCAGCGCGGCTACCTGCGGTTTCTCATCCAGATGGCCGAATTGGCGGCCGAGTGGCTCAAGTCGCAGAAGCTGAAAGCGTTTAGCGATCGGCATTCGCTGTGGGCGAAAGCCGACCACTTCGCGCGGCTGGTGCACGAGGGCTTGGAGACTCGCGAGACGGCCTACACGATCGTCAACGAAGGCCGCCGGTTGATCGGTTGCGATCGGGTGAGCGTGGCGTTGAAGCGCGGCACGAAGTGCGTTGTCGAGGCGATCAGCGGTCAGGACACGATGGAGAATCGCTCGAACATCGTCAATTCGCTCAATCGGCTGGCGTCGAAAGTCGTGGCGACGGAAGAGCCGCTTTGGTTCGACGGCAACAGCGAGGACCTGCCTCCCCAAGTTGAAGAGGCGGTCGACGACTACGTCGAGGAATCCTACGCCAAGACGATCACCGTCTTGCCGATTCGCCGGCCGAAGACGATCGAAGAACGCACGGATGATCGAGCGACCGACACGGCCCTGGAATCCAACCTAGCCAACAAGGTGATCGGTGCGCTGATCATCGAACAGATTGAAACCGACTTGCCGCGGGAAGTGCTGGCTCCGCGAGCCGACTTGGTCTACGAACACGCGGCTCGGGCGCTCTCCAATTCGATGGACCACAACAGCGTCTTCCTGCTGCCGCTGTTTCGCGCGATCGGCAAATCGAAAGTCATTGTCGAGACTCGCAACCTTCCCAAAACGATTACCGTGACGGCTGCGATCGTATTGGTGTTGCTGGGCCTGTTTGTCTGGCCGGCCGACTTTGACATTTCGGCCAAGGGAGCCTTGCAACCCACCGTTCGCCATGACATTTTCGCCAACAGCCCGGGCCGCATTGACGTCTTGAAGGTGCGAGACAAAGCAACCGTTCGCAAGGACGATGTGCTCGTCGTCATGGAGAACGAAGACCTCAAGCTTGAGATGACAGACATCGAAGGTCGTAAGCAGTCGACACTGGAACAACTGAATGCGGCGAACCGATCGTTCCACGACAAGCGGATGTCAGCTTACGATCGAATTCAATTGGGCGGCGACATCAAACGGCTGACCGAGACGTACAAAAGCCTCTCGGCTCAGCACGACTTGCTCAAGCAAAAGGAAGAGCTTCTAACAGTCCGCAGCCCGATCGACGGCCAAGTGATTCTCAACTGGGATGTCGAGAAGTCGTTGGTCAACCGCTCGGTCGACGCCGGGCAAGTGTTGATGACCGTCGCCGACATGACCGGCGAATGGGAGCTCGAATTGTTTGTTCCCGAACGACGGATCGGCCACGTGAACAAGGCGCGAGCCGCCATGCAACCCAACCTGACGGTCGAATACATCTTGGCGACCGACCCCGGCACACACCGGGCCGGGTCGATTGAGAAGGTGCACGGCTCAACGCAGATGCACGATTCCGAGGGCAGCACGGTGCGGATCAAAGTGGAGATCGAGAAAGACGACATCCCCGATCGGCGGCCCGGAGCCACGGTCACCGCGGATGTCAAGTGCGGCACGGCGTCCTTCGGTTACACCTGGTTCTACGAAGTGATCGAGTGGGTGCACGCCAACGTGCTCTTCTAGACCACTGACGATATGCGACCTCGTTGCGGAATCCACGGAGTCCGCCACCTGAAAACTCTCCCCGCGAATTGTTGGAGCTCCAATACCATGACCGTTAACGCCGCCATCTTGACCGCTCTCGTGCTGGCTGGACCGCCCACTGTCGAAAGCGCGCCGCTCACCGACGCCGATGTGAAAATCGATCACTGTGTGATCGCGTTGATCGACGACCTGCAGGTTCCCGCTCGTGAAGCTGGAGTGCTCGTCGAAATCGGCATTAAAGAGGGACACGTCGTCAAACGGGGCGATGTGCTCGGCAAGATCGACAAGCGCGACGCCGAGCTGCAGTTGCGAGCCGCCGAGATTGAAGAAGTGATCGCCGGTGAACAAGCCAAGAGCGAAGTCGAAGTGCTGGCCGCTGAAAAAGCCAAGGAAGTGGCCGAGGAAGAATACAACGGCACGGTGGCGATCAACGCCCGCACGCCCGGCACAATCGCCGCCACGCAGGTTCGCCGCGAGGAATTGACCAAGGACCGAGCCGGTTACCAGCACGAGGCGGCCAAGCTGCAGCACGACGCCAACGGGCTGACTCACGACTTGCGGAGCACCGAGCTCGACGCCGCCAACCATAATCTGACCAAACGCGACGTGATGGCGCCGGTCGACGGCGTCGTTGTGCAAGTCCTCAAGCGTCCCGGCGAATGGGTTCAACCGGGTGACCCGGTTTTGCGAGTCGTGCGGATGAACCGCTTGCGAGTCGAGGGATTCGTCAACACCGAAGAATACTCACCCCACGAAATCATTGGCAAGAAAGTGACGGTCAGCGTCAGCCTCCGCCGCGGCTTGGAGCAACAATTTGAGAGTAAGGTTGAGTTCGCGAGCCCGATCGTGGAAGCCAACGGCGAGTATCGCGTGTGGGTGGAAGTCGAGAACATTGAGCAGAACGGACACTGGGTCTTGCGACCCGGTCTGGAGGCTCAAATGACTGTCCTCCTGCAAGACGACGAACCTACCGAAGTCCAAGAGTAACCTTCCCCTTCCCGTCGCGACCGGGCTCTCCTCTCGCACTTCTTTCAAACTCTGATTTGACACCCCATGGCCACTCTCGCCGACAGCCTGATTAGCAGCACATCGCGATCGATTTCGCTGCGAATGCGTCCCGACCTGCGGGCGCGGCGGCAGCGGTATCACGGCCGTTCGTATTGGGTCGTCAAGGAGCCGGTGGGGCTGAACTACTTCCGTTTTCACGAAGAAGAGTACGCGATCCTCTGTATGCTCGACGGCGTGTCGAGCATGGAGGACATCAAGGAGCGATTCGAGCGAGAGTTTACTCCGCAAAAGATCACCTTCGCCGACCTTCAGCAATTCATCGGCATGTTGCACCGCAGCGGCCTGGTGATTTCGGAATCGGCCGGACAGGGTCAGCACCTTAAGAAACGCCGCGATGAGCGGAAACGCAAAGAGGTGTTTGGCAAGTTCGCCAACGTGTTCGCCGTGCGATTTCGCGGGATTGATCCCGAGCGGCTGCTCAACTTCTTGATAACCTACACGCGTTGGATGTTCCATCCGTTCGCGGCCATGTTCTTCGTGTCGATGGGCCTGGTCGCATTGACGTTGATCGCCGTTGAGTTCGAGATGTTTCGATCTCGACTGCCGACGTTTCACGAGTTCTTCGGACTGCGGAACTGGATCTATCTCGGCATCACGCTCGGCGCCGTCAAAGTCCTGCACGAGTTTGGCCACGGGCTCTCGTGCAAATATTTCGGCGGCGAGTGCCACGAGATGGGATTCATGTTCCTGGTCTTTACGCCGTGCCTGTATTGCAATGTTTCCGACTCGTGGATGCTGCCGAACAAGTGGCATCGAGTGGTGATTGCGGCGGCCGGCATGTACGTCGAAATGATCTTGGCGTCGCTGGCGACCTTCATCTGGTGGTTTACCGAACCAGGGCTGCTGAATCACATTTGCTTGAGTGTGATGTTCATCTGCTCGGTCAGCACATTGCTGTTCAACGGCAACCCGCTGCTGCGATTCGACGGTTACTACATCTTGATGGACATCAGCGAGATTCCCAATTTGCGGCAAAAGTCAACGGATCTGTTGAAGCGATTCATGACGAACTTTTGCTTGGGTATTGAGCAGCCGGACAATCCCTTCCTGCCTCAGGAAAACCGTTTCTTCTTTGGTCTCTACACGATCGCGGCGGTCATTTACCGC
>JASMLW010000438.1 GCA_030748485.1 Pirellulaceae bacterium | reverse complement strand
TGTTGCCCGTGCTGGCCGACGATGCGCGGCAGGCGGAGCACCCGGCAGTTCGCCAGGCCATCGTCGACCTGGGCCTCTCGTCCCACGAACCGCTCATCGCCCTGCTGACGGCCGATAAACCACGACTCGTCGCCGACGCCTGCCTGATGCTCGGCAAACTGCGTTCCCGAGACGCTCTCCCGCACTTGATCGAACCCTTCCTGAATGAGACGCGGCCGAATGCGGTGCGGCAACGAGCCGGAGAAGCTTTGGTCGAAATCGTGGGGATCGCGCCGGCGAAAGCGGACGGGATGACCTATCTGCAGAAGAGAATCGATGCGTTGTTGCGGGGCACGCCGCCGAGAAAACCGGATTATCTTGACCAAGTCAGTTTGTGGGATTGGGATTCGGCTTCCAGCACGCCGTCACTGCAACGAATGCCGGTCGAGACGGCCCGCTACACCGAGGCGCGGCGTCTGATCGGATCGCTATTGTTGCTGGATCCCGAAAACGTCGCCTTTCGCCGCCAAGCCGTCATGTCGTCGCTGCAGGCGGCGAAACTTGGGATTGGCGTCGAGGAGCCGCTGGCGACCGATCACCGAGCTTTGCGCGAAGCGACGGCGCTTGGTGTCGACGAACTCGCCCTCGTATTGAACGAGTCGCTGCAGAAGAACGTCTTGCCGGCGGCCATCGGCGCGATGGAAGCGTTGACCCTGATCGGCGACGAGGAATTGTTGCACACATCGACGGGTCGTTTCTCACCGATTGCCTTGGCTCTGTCTCACGCCGACCCCAACGTTCGTTTTTCGGCGGTCAAGACGATCACCGCGTTCAATCCGCAACGTGGATACGCCGGGTCGAGCCGCTATCTCAAGTCGCTTTCCTATTTCATCACCTCCGCCGGATCGAAGCGAGCGATTGTCGCACACCCGCGACTGGCGGACGCCCAGACCATCGTCGGCATGCTGCGTGAACTTGGCTACGAGGGCATGGCGGTGACGACTGGGAAGAGTCTGTTGCGGGAAGCGGCGCGGCATCCCGATTATGAATTCGCGTTTATCTCAACGTTGATCGACCGACGATCGGCGTACGAAACTGTGCAACTGTTGCGGCAGGATCCGCAAACGGCGCGATTGCCGGTCGCCCTCTACGCGCGCACCCACGATCTCGACAAAACGAAGGAGCGCGCTGAACTCGATCCGCTCACCCTGGCGATGCCGCGTCCGCACAATCCGGGTACGCTGTCGTTCTACATGTATCAACTCGAGGATCTGGCGCGGGTCAATGAAACGGCCGATTTCATCCGCATGCGGCAGGCGACCGAGTCGATTGATGTGCTGGCCAAGTTGGCGGCCGAGAAGCGGCGGAACAAGTTCTACGACTTCCTGCGGTACGAAGGACAGTTCGTCGCGGCGTTGCGGAATCCGGCGTTGACGCTCCGCGCCGCCGATATCCTGGGCCATCTCGATACCCCTTTGGCTCAGCAGTCGCTCGTCGATTTCGCCGGCGAGAGCGGTGTGTCCGATGAGCATCGACAGGCGGCGATGGCCAATTTCAAGCAGTCGGTGGACCGCGTTGGTTTACAGATGGCGCCGAGCAGTATTCTCGCTCAATACGATCGATACAACCGCGCGGCAATCGATCCAGCTGCGCAAAAAGTGCTCGGCGCGTTACTCGACATCATCGAATCGCGCATCAAAAAGAAGCAACCGGCGGAGGCGAAGCAAGAGGGCGATCAGCCCGACCCGGCGGCGCCTGGCAATTGACGAAGGATTCACCGCGCGCGGCGTTAGCGCGCCGCACTACGCATGGCCACCATTGGATTAGGTTCAGCACCGAGTAGCGGTCCGCCGATTCCCACCATCATCGGGAATTCCTCCGCCATGGAGGAGGTCTACCGCGTGACTCGCCGCGTTGCGCGCAGCAATGCGTCGGTGTTGCTGCTTGGAGAAACGGGCACCGGCAAAGAACTGATCGCCACCGCCATCCATCGCTTGAGTGACCGCTGCAACGGACCGTTTGTCAAAGTCAACTGTGGCGCGTTGAGCGAGAGCCTGCTCGAGAGCGAGCTGTTCGGTCACGTGCGGGGCGCGTTCACCGGAGCCGTCAGCAACCGCACGGGACGGTTTGAGGCCGCCGATACGGGAACTATTTTTCTCGACGAGATCAACTCGACGTCGCTGGAGTTGCAAGTCAAGCTGCTCCGCGTCCTTCAGGAGCGCGAGTTCGAACGGGTCGGCGACACACAGACTCATCGAGTCGACACGCGGGTGATCGCCGCCAGCAACCGCGATCTGCAGGAAGAGGTAAATGAGGAGCGGTTTCGGGAAGATCTGTATTGGCGACTCAACGTCGTCCCCATCGTCATTCCGCCACTGCGCGAGCGCCGCGACGACATCCCCGCCATGGTGGCTCACTTCCTCAACATCTACAGCGAAGCCAACGACCGCTACGTCGTCCACATCGAGCCGGCCGCCATCGAGGCGATGCAGGAATACCACTGGCCGGGCAACGTCCGCGAGCTGCAGAACTATGTCGAGCGCGCGGTGGTCATGGCCGATGGCGATGAACTGACGATCGAATTGATTCCAGCCGTTGTCCTCGGCAACGAGAAACCTAAAGGCCGCTTTCGTGGAGCCGATGTTGAGTCGCTTTCGTTTGAACTCGTCCGGACCGGCCTCAATGACTCCAAGGACGGCGATTCCGAGCTGCACGAGAGAATCGTGACAAGAGTGGAGCGCGAATTGATCGCCCAGGTGATGGAATCGTGCAACTAC
This sequence comes from Pirellulaceae bacterium, assembly GCA_030748485.1. Taxonomy (GTDB): domain Bacteria; phylum Planctomycetota; class Planctomycetia; order Pirellulales; family Pirellulaceae; genus JASMLW01. The sequence continues at coordinate 31,263 of JASMLW010000438.1, read as the reverse complement.
GTCCAGACCAAGGCGGCCGTTCGCCTGGGAATCAACCGCAATACCTTACATAAGAAGCTCAAGGAGTATAATCTGGAGAGTGCTCCCCGCCCGGTCGACGAATGACGCGTCGCCCCCACACCACCTCTCGCCGCCACCGCACTGACGCGCGACGACGAGTATTGCGGATCGTCCCGCACCCCACCCCTGCACAACTCGCCCCGACACTCGTCCCGCCGCCTCCGGCGAGGGCGAGACGTTGAAAACCGACACGCCTTGCGACAAAAAAGGCGAAGAGTTGTCCGTTTCGGATCCGACGGTCGTATATAGATCGACATCGAATGCAATGGGCGGTTGATTTTCGTCCGCTCCCGTTGGTCGCTGGAATCGACCGAGTGCAACTGACACGTACAACTGACACGAGGGCCCCAGGGCTCCGCGCCTCGCGATTGAATCATGTTGAGTGGAATCACGATCACCTGTTTCGCAGCCAGTTATGGCGTGACGTTGGCTCTCGAAGCCACGCGGCTGCTGTTCCGCGCGCGGATTCGAATTCTGGTGATTTGGGCTTTCGCACTAGCCGGTTTCTTCGCCCATTCAATGCATTTGTGGTATCGGCTCGGCGACGTCAGCATCCTCTCGACCTGGTACATCTGGTGCCTGACGGCGTCGTGGATTCTGGCGTTCAGCTATCTGCTGATGACTGTGCGACACCCCGAGAACGCCATCGGGCTCTTCTTGCTGCCTTTGGTGCTCCTGCTGATCGCACTCGCTGTCGCTCTGCGAAATGAGGATCCATTTCCCCGCGACCGGGCGCTGGAGTACTGGCGGATGACCCACGGAATCGCCTTGCTGTTGGGGACGGTCGTCGCGTCGTTTGGGTTTGCCGCCGGCGTGATGTACTTGATCAAAGAACAGAAACTCAAACGCAAATCGCCTCCGCAACAGGGCATTCGCCTGCCGAGCCTCGAGTGGTTGTTGCTCACCAATCGCAGCTCATTGATGTTGTCGACCATTCTGTTGTTGCTTGGCTTGGTGTCCGGAGTGGTGTTGAACGCTCGGCAGGATGGCAGCGTGCCGTGGAACGATCCCGTCGTCTTGTGGTCCGGCGTGCTGTTCGCATGGCTGGCGGCGGCGAGTATCTTTGAGCTGATTTACCGTCCCGCGCGCGAGGGTCACAAGGTCGCCTACCTGACGTTGGCGAGTTTCGTTTTTCTGGGGCTGGCGTTCGCATCGGTGGTGCTCAGCGACCACGGCGGCGACAACGCGGCCAGTGGAGCTGGACAAGCCGTGATTTGGCGGGCCGACGATGGAGGTGAGTTATGAACCTCCTGATGATCGGCTGCAGCCATCACAATGCATCGGTCGAGATACGAGAGCGGCTGGCGTTCAGTCCCGATCAAACTCGCCAAGCGCTGGAAGGACTCCGCCACTTGTACCCCGAGTCCGAGTCGGTGCTGTTGTCGACGTGCAACCGGACGGAGCTCTACCTGGCGTCGACCGACGCGGACAATTCGCCTTCGCACCGCGACATGGCTGGTTTTCTCGCCGAATTTCACGGCCTCAATCCGAGCGAGGTGTTCGACCAACTATTTGAGCGATCGGGCGTGGACGCGATCAAGCATCTGTTCATGGTCGCCTCCAGTCTGGACAGCATGGTCGTCGGCGAGGCGCAGATTATTTCGCAAGTGAAACAAGCGTACGAATTGGCTCAGGAGGGTGATTCGGCCGGCGTCCTGCTCCATTCCGCTTTCCAAGCAGCCTGTCGAGTCGCCAAACGCGTGACCACGGAAACTCGAGTTCAGGAGCGCCGCGTCAGCATTCCGAGTGTGGCGGTCGCCGATTACGCCAAACAGATGTTTGAGCGTTTCGACGATAAACGCGTGCTGGTGATCGGCGCCGGAGAAATGGCTGAGGAGACGATTCGATATCTGCTCGACGAAGGCGCCGAAGACATCACGATCGTCAATCGGACGCTCGCGCACGCCGAGCAGCTAGCCGAGGCGACGAACGGCTCAGCCGCGCCTTGGGAAGAGCTGGACGAGTTGCTTGCCGAATGCGACATCGTCGTCAGCACGACCGGAGCCACCCAGCCGATCGTCACGGCTGAACGTTTTGGAAAACTGAGTGAGCGGCGGCATCAACGGATGCTGTTCGTCTTGGACCTCGCCGTACCGAGAGACTTCGACCCGGCGATCGGCGACTTCGTCAACGTCTACCTTTACAGCGTCGATGATCTAGCCGCTGTGTGCGAACAGAATCGACAGGCCCGAGAACGCGAGTGGCCGAAAGCGGAGAAGTTGATTGAAGAAGAGACGGCCCGCTTCATGACCGAACTCAATCACCGCGCCACGGGTCCCACGATTCGACGGTTGACGGCTCGCGCCAACGATGTCAAGGCGGACGAACTGGAACGCCTGATGAACAAAGTCGGCGATGTCGACGACGCCACGCGGCGCGAGATTGAGCGGTTCGCCGACCGGCTGGTCAACAAACTGCTCCACCCGCCGCTCGAATCGCTCCGCGATGAGGCGCAGCACGGTGCGCCGCACGGATTGATCGAAGCTCTCCGCAAGCTCTTTCAGTTGAAAGACTGAGTGGCTATCGACAAATAGGGCGTCAGCAACGCCCGAGAGATGACTCGAGCGGACGCGGCGCTACCAGTCTTCATCATCGTCGTCGTCGCCATCGTCGTCGTCGCCATCGTCGTCATCTTCTCCGTCGTCATCGTCGTCGCCATCGTCATCATCTCCGTCGTCATCATCTCCGTCGTCATCATCTTCATCGAGTTCCTCGACGCCCTCCTCGTCGTCCTCGACCTCATCGACGTCGTCCCCATCCTTATCGTCGTCGTCGTCGTCGGAGCTCCATTCTTCGTCGTCCCACTCTTCCGCTTCGTCTTCATCGTCTTCGTCGCCGTCGTCTTCGTCGCCGTCGTCGTCGACTTCCTCCCACTCGCCATCGTCGAAGTCGTCGTCTTCATCATCGTCGTCGCCGTCGTCTTCGTCGTCGAACTCTTCTTCGTCGAATTCGTCGTAGCTCTCGTCGTCTTCGTCGTCTTCGTCGTCGTCATCGTCATCGATGTCGTCGTCGAAGTCGTCTTCGTCGAAATCCTGCCGCGGTTCAGCGACACTGGCCGCCAATTCGTCCCTGTCGGCGGGCGCGGGTTGCAATACTGTCTCAATCGAAACACTCACTTCAGGTTCCTCCCGTTGACCTTCCTCAGCGCAGCTGGTCGAAGTCGATTCGACGTTGGCGGTTGTGTTTTCAGGATCTTCTTCGTCGCGTAGCATATCGACTCGTGGGAGCATGTCGAGGTTGCGTAGCCCAAATAGCTCCAAAAAGCGTCGGGTGGTGGCGTACAAATAGGGCCTGCCAAGTTCTTCGCTGCGTCCGCAGATTCGCACCAATTCTCGTTCCATCAACTGTCGTAGGATTTCGCCGCAATTCACACCGCGGATGGCTTCGATGTCGGCTCGCAAGACGGGCTGCTGGTAGGCGACGACAGCGAGAGTTTCCATCCCGGGCGCCGACAGTCGAACTTCGGCGGGCGTGTCGGGCAAACGTCTGAGCCACGTAGCGAAGCGGCGGCGCGTCATCAGGCGATATCCGCCAGCAATCTCCTCAATGCGAAAGGCCCGGCCCGTTTCGTCGTACTCCTCGTTGAGCCGGCGAACTAGTGTACGCGCTTCGGTGCCATCCGCCAAGTTGGCGAATTGACTGAGCTTTCGGCTGGTGAGCGGTTCGCGCGAGACAAACAACACGGCTTCCAGACGGCGTCGTTTCGACAATTCGTCCTCGACTTCGTCAACGCGTGGAAGCGGCTCCCGTTGTGGAAACAGGAAAAACGAATTGCCGCCGGCCACCGGCCAATGTCGTGGCGGTGTTGTCAAGTGAAGCGGCCATCCGTGACGACGAGGTGCGACCATAGATTCTCGAATGTCTCTGGGCGAAAATCGACCAAAAGATTAGGCGACCAGTTTCGCATTCGCAAGGCCAAAAGCAATCCGCCCTCGGGCCGCTGTTGTCAGCCGCCGCTGAGCCGCCGAGCGACTCGCGCGATCGTGGCGGACGCTCGGTCTATTTCTTCTCGAGTTGTCCGCGGACTAATCGAGAACCGCAACGAACTGCCGATAATCTCATCCCCCAACCCCATCGCCGCCAGCACCGTGGATGGTTCACTCGATCCACTCGAACAGGCCGATCCGGTTGCCGCTGCAACACCCTCGATGTCGAGCGCCATCAGCAGAGCCTGGCGGTCGAGGCCGGGGAACGCAACATTGCTCGTGTTCGGCAATCGTGTCGTCGCGCCGCCGTTCACCGAGACGGACGGACAGTCGGCGTCGAGATTCGCCTCCAGTCGATCGCGCAGCGCGGCCATCTCCGCGCCGCGAACCAGCTGCTCCCGGCACGCCTTCTCGACAGCCGTTTCCCCGCCGATCGCCGTGGCCACGCATTCCGTGCCCGGACGCAACCCAAACTGTTGAGCTCCGCCGAACAGCCGAGGTTCAACCGTGACCCCAGGTCGCAGCAACAGACCGCCGAACGCCCGCGGGCCGTGGATCTTGTGAGTCGAGAATGTCAACGCGTCGACTCCCAGTTCCACCACATCAACGGCGATCTTGCCAACGGCTTGCACGGCGTCCGTGTGCATCAACGCCCCGTTCCGGCGCGCCAATCCGGCGATCGTGGGGACCGGCTGGAGGGCTCCCGTTTCGTGATTGGCGAGCATGACGCTGACCAGGGCAATGTTCTGTTGGGCGAAGGCGGAGCCGCAAAACTCGATGTCCACGACGCCTCGTTGATCGACCGGGAGCACGATCACTTCGCGGCCGCTCTCAGCCAAAGCGGCCGCCGCCTCTAACACACTGGGGTGCTCGACCGCCGAAACGGCGACCGCTCCCGCTCGCCGCTGAGTCAGTCCAAAGATCGCCAGGTTGTTCGCCTCGGTGCCGCCGCTGGTCAACACCAGCTGGTCGCCGTTGACGGCGGAAACATCACCTCCCAACGGGCGGGCGATCTTCTCACGAGCGAGCTCCAACCGTTTCCGCGATCGCCGGCCCGGTTCGTGTTGGCTCGCCGGGTTCACGTAACGCAGCCGATGAGCGTCCGACATCGCCTGAACGACATCGGCGTCGATCACCGTCGTCGCATTGTTGTCGAGATAGATCGAATCCATGAATAGCCTGGTCGTCCGATATCTAGTCGGCGGCCTCTTTGCTAGTCAATTCGGCGGCGCTGGTCAAATCGCGATTGGCCTTCTCTTCATCGCCCAGTTTCTCGTATATCGCCGCTCGCCGTTTTAGCAACTCCGAGTCCTTGGGAGCGTAGCCGATGGCCCGCGAATAGAACTCGACCGCCATTTCATCATCGCCCAGTTCGAGCTCAATCTCGGCGACCTGTGAGTAGCTCTCGGCAAGGGATTCGGCGAGCATCCGGCTTAGTTCATTCGGCGTCGCCGCTCGCTTCGCCACGTCAAAGAGGGACGGCACAAAAACGTACATCTCTTCTCGGGCGACTGAGAACACGACCGGCCAGAACTGCTTGGCGAATTTGGGATGGTCGTTTGACCATTCGACCCAGGCTTTCTCCTGCTCCTGGTTAACGGCGTCCAAATACTCGACCAGAATGCCCGCATCGCCAGAGTTATTCGCGGTTGTGCCCGACGTGGCGGCAGCCAAATCCCATCGAGCTCCCTTGTTGACGACGCTGACGTATTTCTTGTTGACGAGGTATTTTTCCAGATCCCCCGTGATCGTCGATCGCTGAATGGGCCAGACCTGGATATTCAGCAACGGGACTTGCAGATACGTGAATTCGCGGCGGGCCACCATGTGAGGAGAGAACTCGACGCCGTCGACGCGGCCGAAGACCTGGACGACAAAGGACGAGATCATCGCCATAACGCAGAGCACGACCAGAATAACCGCGCCTCGGACAACGACCTGCCTTGTGGTTAATCGCGCCATGAGATTGTCGATCGAGGAAGATGCTCTGCCAATGAACGGATGATGCGCCGCGGGTAGGCGACTCGCCGCCCGCCGAACGGAGTTCCGATTAGCATTGTCGCTCGTCGCACTACGCCTCGTCAACGATTCGTCTTTCCGGCGAGCGGACATCCGACATATCATGCGGGTCGCACCCGCCAACGCGAGAACTCAGATGTCCGTTCGCCTTCGCATGACGATCCTGTTGAGTGTGATTTTGACGATGCCCGTGATGGCGCTGCCGCCAGTGGGCGACTGGCTAGACCGCGTCCTCTACGGAGCCAGCCCAACTGAGTATGGGTTTGAACCTGCTCTGCGGAATGCGGACTCAGTCGAACAGGGCGAACGAACAACGAACGCAACCGCGATTCGACCGCGGTCCTTGGGGTCGCCTGCGAGTAGCGATGATCGACTGCGCGCTATTCAACAGCGGCTCCAGGTGCTCGGCGCGACGTATATGATTTTGGAGAGCTACGGTCAGCCCGACTTGACGTACCGATTCTATTGCCGAGTTGAAGATGATCGAGCCGGGCAAGCCTTCGAGCGACGCGACGTCGATCCCGTGCGAGCCATGGAGCAGTTGCTCCGCGATGTCGAAGTCTGGACCGCCAGCCGGCAAACACCGCCCGGTCATCAGTTGAGGTGAACGGCGGCCCGCTAAGGCTTGAGCACGATCTTGCCCATCAACGTGCCGGCCTTCGCCAACGTGTTGTCTTCCTGAAGCCTGTGAGCTTGAGCGGCCTCCGACAGCGACAACCGGCAACCGATCCGCGCCTGCAACTCTCCCGCCGCCAGCCAACGGTTGATGTCATCGGCGCACCGCCGCAACTCGTCCGGAGACTGCTTGAACATCACGAATCCGTGCAGCGAGCAACCCTTGACGTAGAATGGGCCCACCGGGAACTCCGGCCGCGCCTCGCGGCCCGCCATCAGCACGATCCGGCCGCGGTCGGCCAGACCACCGACGATCGCATCAAAGTCGGGTTCCCGCTGCGTCTCCCAGAAAACGTCGACGCCGTCGGGCGCGAACTCCGCTACGGCGGCGGCGACGTTGTCCGTGCGGTAGTGTACGCCGACCGCGCCGAGCGCCTCGCACGCGGCGACCTTCTCGTCGCTACCAGCTGTGGCGATCACTCGGGCTCCCACCGCGCGACCCATCTGCAACACCATCGAGCCGACACCGCCTGCGCCGCCTTGAACAAACAGGCTCTCGCCCGACTTGAGTTGAGCGCACTGGAAGAGACCGAGATGAGCGGTGACGCCGACCAGCGCGCAAGCGGCCGCGTCTTCGTCGCCGACGCCCGCCGGCGTTGGGTAGAGCCAGTCTTCATCGACAGCGCAGAGTTCGGCGAACGTACCTTGCCTGCCCATCAGTCCCTGATTGGTCCCCCAGACGCGATCGCCGACTTGGAACCGTTTCGCCTCCGGTCCACGGTCCACGACTACGCCGGCCAAATCACAGCCGACAATGAACGGGTTCGGCAGATCCCAATAGTTGGCTCCATTGCGGATGTAGGTGTCGACCGGGTTGACCGCGACCGCTCCGACTTGAACGAGCACCTGGGAGCCGCTCGGCTGCGGGTCGGGCAATTCCCCATACTTGATGTTCTCGGCAGGGCCCGTGCTTTCGATATAGGCGGCATGCATTTGGATAGCCCGTGTGTCGAGGGTGTCGAGGTGCGATGTGGTCGTCAAGTCGAGCCCCTTTCTAACCAATTGCCTTGCGGGCTCATACGGGACGTGCGGATTAGTTCGGTCGTGTAATGGACTGCGGCGAGGAAACTTGGGGAAGCGTTCGACCGCTTCAAGTCGCGCCCCGCCACAGGTCGATACGGGGAGTGAAACCATGAGTGAAGAAACTCCACAACCGGGCGACTCCCAGCACGAACAAGTCCGCGCTCAACATGTCTCGGCGCGCGTGCCCGAGTCGGTGAGTCGGGGTGTTTTCAGCACGGGCGTGATCACCATGACGGGCTCAAGTGAGTTTGTCATCGACTTCGTGCAGAACATTGGGCCTCCCGCCAGCGTGGCGGCTCGGATCGTCATGCCGCACGCTGTCATGCCCCAGTTCATCGACGCGCTGAATAAGAACTACGACCTCTACAAGGAGCGGTTTGGCGAACCGGCGCAACCGCCTCGCCCGCAGAATCAAGGTCGGCGGCCGTCGGTTCAGGAGATTTACGACGAACTCAAGATTCCCGATGAGGTGTTGCCCGGCAGTTACGCCAACGGCTTGATGATCGGACACACGGCGAGCGAATTCAAACTCGATTTCTTGACGAATCTGTTCCCCAATTCGGCCGTCTCCTGCCGGGTGTTTCTGTCGGCTCCCCAAGTGCCTCGCATGCTGGAGTCGCTCTCGACTACGTATCAACAGTTTGCGCAACGGGTGCAACAGCAACGCCAGGGCCAAGGTCCGCCGCAGCCCGACACGACAGCCGATCCTCCTCCGCCGACAGACGTTGGAGGTGAGCCGGAGTCCGGTCCCGACAGCGACCCGCCCGGCGCGCCCGACGAGCAATAACAGCTTGATTCGCGGGGTCGCGGCGCACCCCACGCACATCGCGGCAGTCAAATTTCCTCCGCGACGTTAGACTGAGGCGACCCGCCCGTTCGACTCGTTGTTGTATTGGTTGTCAGTCTCATGCTCCGAACTGTCGAACTTCCGCCTGAAGCGACTCCGCGGCCCAGTGGCTCGTTCGCCGGCGGTTGGTGGAGTGAGACGGAAGACGGTCGTCTGTTTTGCGAACTGTGCCCGCGCGCCTGCACGCTCAACGAGGGCGACCGCGGCTTCTGCTTTGTTCGACAGAACGTTGGCGGCGAAATACTCCTGACCACCTACGGACGGAGCACCGGTTTTTGTATTGACCCCATCGAAAAAAAACCACTCAACCATTTTCTTCCCGGCACGAGCGTGTTGTCGTTTGGCACTGCCGGATGCAATCTCGGCTGTCGCTTCTGCCAGAATTGGGACATCTCCAAATCGCGAGAGGTCGAGCGATTAAGTGAAATGGCGACGCCGGAGATGATCGCCGCCGCCGCTCGGGAGCTGGCCTGCGCGAGCGTGGCGTTCACGTACAACGATCCAGTCGTGTGGGCCGAGTACGCAATCGACACGGCCCGCGTCTGTCGCGATGTCGGTGTCAAAACGGTCGCCGTCACGGCCGGCTATATATCACCCGCCGCTCGCCAACCCTTCTTTGAGTGGATTGACGCCGCCAACGTCGATCTCAAGGCGTTCGATGAAGAGTTCTACTATCGATTGACCGCGTCGCACCTCGAGCCCGTGTTGGAAACCCTCAAGTGGCTCAAACGCGAAACGGATGTCTGGTTCGAGATCACCAACTTGATTATTCCCGACGCCAACGACTCGCCGACGGAATTGAAGGAGCTGTGCGATTGGGTGCTGGCGGCGATCGGTGACGACACGCCGATTCACTTCACTGCTTTCCATCCCGATTTTCGGATGAACGACCGCCCGCCAACTCCGCTGGAGAAGCTGCTCGAAGCCCACGACATCGCGACGCGACAGGGTCTCAAACACGTCTACGTCGGCAACGTCGACGACGCGCGCCATCAGAGCACTTACTGTTCTCACTGCGGTGAGTTGTTGATTGAGCGCAACTGGTACTCGCTCGGCGCGTACCATTTGGAACGCGACCGCTGCGGACACTGCCAAGGTTTGATCGCCGGCCGCTTCGATGAACGACCGGGCGACTGGGGCCGGCGGCGTCTGCCGGTTCGCATCGCCGACTTTGCTGCTCCCGGTCTCATAAATACTTCCTCCGACCCTCCAAATAGCGAGCTGAAAACGATGACGACACCCGACGACAATTCAACCGCGGCCGCACCCACGACCGAAATGGGAGTCTCGACCAGCCCGCAACTGAGCGCTGAACAAGAACAGCTCATCCACCAGGCCGCCTGTGAAATCGTCGCCTCGCAAGTGCAGGGGCGGCCGCTTTCGATTGCCGACGAAACCCTCGGCGGCGCCGCGGGCCAAATGGTGATGGGAGCCTTTGTGACGCTGAAACGCAAAGGGCAGTTGCGTTCCTGCTGCGGTCTCGTCGGCGTCGAGGCGAAGCTGTCCCAGGCCATCGGGCACGCCTCCAAACGCACGGCCGTCGACGACAACCGCTTTCCGCCAATATCGCCAATCGAACTCAAACACCTCGATCTCGATGTCACGCTGCTGTTCGCCTTCGAACCGATCGAAGACAAGAGTGACGAGCGGATCGCCGCCGTCGAGATCGGAAAGCACGGTTTGCAAATCCAACGCGGATCAAACTCCGGCTTGCTGCTGCCGAGCGTGGCGACGGAGCATGGATTCACGGCGCAGGAGTTCTTGCAACAGGTCTCCCGCAAGGCGGGATTGCCGACCAACGCATGGCGCGACGACAACGCGAACCTGGTTCGGTTCGAGGGCAAGTCCGTTTCCGGCAAGTTTGACGAGTCGGCCGTCGCCGAACTCGAGACACCGCTGGCCTACACGGCTGAACAGACGCGGCAACTGGCCGAGCACTGTCGCGCCAATCTGCTGCTGCTCCATCGCGGCGGCACGCCCAATTCGTACCTGCCCGGCGGAGCGGATGGCAACGTGCGGGGAGTGCTGCTCACGATTTCGGTCGCGGAGAATGAAGAACCGGTGCGAGTCGGCAACTTGACTCTGCGCAACAATCTGCCGTTGCAGTCGAGCCTGTTCAGCATGTGCCAGACCGCGGCGAACGGCCTGCGCAATATCGCATTGGATGAGAATACGCTGACCGTCGACGTGGCGATCGCCTCTGACACGGCCATGCACGGAACGCTTGAAGCGGCCGATTTGACCGACTTCGACCCCGCCCGCCGCAGCTTGCTGGTTGCGGAGAACGGCCGCAATGGCTGGTGTTTTCAACCGTCGTCAACCGCCGCGGAACTGCTTTCCGAGGCGGCCGATCGCGCCAACTCGTCGATGCCTCAAGTGGCTCAAGTGTTCAGCTTCGCCACACATTCATCGGCTGCGAGCGCTGAGTTCAGCAATGTCGCCAAGCCGTTCGTCGGTCCGGAAGATCGCGCCCCCGCGGTGGCGGGAGCCTTCTATCCGGCCGATCAACAAGAACTGGATGAAATGCTCGACGGATTCCTCGACTCGAACGCCGAGCGGGAAGCGTGCCCGGCGATCATGGCTCCGCACGCCGGTTTGGTCTACTCGGGAAAAATCGCCGGCTCCGTATTTGGTCGCGTCCAAATCCCCGAGACGGTCATCGTCATCGGGCCCAAACACACCAACCTGGGTGTCGAATGGGCCGTGGCCCCTCACCAGAAGTGGCAAGTGCCGGGCGGCGTTGTCCACTCCGATCCGCAACTAGCCCAACAACTGGTCGACGCGATCCCCGGTCTCCAAATGGATGCGGCCGCCCACGCGCGGGAGCACGCCATTGAAGTCGAACTGCCTTTCATCAAACGGCTCGCGCCCGACGCCAAGGTCGTCGGCGTCGCGCTCGGTGGAGGCAACCTGGAGCGAGTAAAGTCGTTCGCTCAAGGTCTCGCCAAGGTGATCAAGTCGATGGACGAGCCACCGTTGCTCGTGATCTCCAGCGACATGAATCACTACGCGCCCGATGAGGAGAATCGGCGGCTCGACGACCTGGCGCTCACGGCGCTCGAGTCGCTCGACGCCGAGGAGCTGTTGACGACGTGCGGGAAGCACAACATTTCGATGTGTGGAGTGTTGCCCGCGGCGATCGTTCTGGAGACGCTCCGCGAATTGGGACAGCTGAACTCGGTCGAGAAAGTGGCCTACGCGACCAGTGCCGACGTTTCCGGCGACAAATCTCGCGTGGTCGGCTACGCGGCCGCCATCCTCCGCTAATGGCCGGCGAAGACGCGGTCGAATTCTTCGCGCGCGACGCCGCCGAGACGTTCGGCCAACGAGCGGTAGCCGTCCCGCCGGTAGTCCCACTTCTGGCTGCGCGGGACTTGCTCCAGCCAATCGCACAGATGGATCGTGCAGAGGTCGTCGTAATCGCGCCCGCCGATGTCGCACTCTTCGCCCGTCTCGCGGTTTCGCATCAAGTAGGGCGGTTCGCGGCGAGCGGCCAGCGAATCGAAGACGCTGCGGTCCATCATGCAATTCCAATAGGCCAGCCGTTCCGCCCGCTCCCCGATCATCTCCCGTAACTCGCCGCGACGCTCGAGCGGCAATTTGAAACTCTGGAAAATCTCCGTGCCGTAAATCGAATGGAACAAGCCGGCGTGGCAGATATCGTCAGCGGCTCCCCAACGCCGCAGGTCGTTGTACACGCCGATCGCGTGGGCCACATACGTCTTGTTCGTGTGCGCTATATTGTCGGCGCCCACTTCGCGAAAGAAATCAGTCATCTGTTTGAATTCGGCGACCATCGTATTCTCTCCCTCTCTGGGCGCTCTCTGGGCGCTCAAAAGACATGATCAAAGGGCCGTTACGCGCACTCAAAGTCAAAGGAGACCACGGCCTCGACGAACGGGAACACGGCGCTCTTGGCCACCTCGTGTTCTGGGTGCGGCAGGTAGGCGTCGCGAGCCGCCGCGTCGGCGAACGTCATGATGAAGCCGTGAGTGTACCCCTGGTTCAAGCCTTCGTGGCTGGAGTACGGGCCGCCTTGAAAATTCTCAATGCCATCGATCTTGTTCTGTAGTTCGGCGATCACCGAGAACACTTCATCGATCTTTTCCGCCGTCGTCTCGGGTTTGAACTTCACGAGTACGATGTGTTGCATTCGCGGCATGGCGTCCTCCGGCCAATGTTGTTATGGGTTGGGTCGTTGATCGATTCGGCGGCTAACCGGGCAGCATCACGCGGCCGCCGCTGGCAACCATCGTTTGGCCGGTCGTGTAGCTCGACTCTTCGCTCAATAGGAATCGGATTAGCGCGGCCGTTTCGTGCGGCTGGCCAATGCGCCGCAACGGCGTCGCCGAGATGATGGCTTCGTGTACTTCAGGCGACAAGGTGTGGGCCATCTCGGTTTCCGTCAGCCCCGGCGAAACGCAATTGATCCGCACGTTGTGTGGTCCCCACGCTTCGGCGCAGCAACGAGTCATGGCGATCACACCCGCCTTCGACACCGAATACGGCATTTGCTGTTCGCGCTCGCGCAAACCGGCGATCGATGAGATCGTCACGATGCGGCCGAACCGCCGTTCGATCATCTCTTCGATCACTCCGTAGACCGCGTTGAAGACGCCGTCCAGGTTGACGTCGAGCGTTTTTTTCCACACTTCCCACGTGACGTCGCTGGCCGGCATCGGGAAACTGACTCCAGCACTGGCCACGAGCATCTCGACCGGACCGAACTGCTCGCGGGCCAATCCAACGAAGCGCTGCACTTCGCCCGGCTGGGAAACATCCCCCGCCACGGCAAACGCTTGGCCCCCAGCCGCCTCGACGGCGGCGACCGCTTGGTGAGCATCGTCTTCACGGGAGTGATAGTTCAGGGTCAGACGAGCGCCCTCGCCCGCCAGTCTCAACGCACACGCCAAGCCGATGCCCCGAGTACCTCCGGTGATCAGCACGTGCTTCTGCGAGAAATCGTTCGCCATGATCGGCCGCCTGTCGTGGGGACGCCGCACCTCCAACTGCGAGACGGTTGTACCTTCTCTGGAGGGTCGCTCTCCAGACCCCACGACGGAACGCGCCGGGGCGACCGCAGCTTCACCGGGCGGCGGGCGGACCCGCCAATCGCGCATAAAAAGAGCCCGGCGGCGACAAGCCCGCGAACCAAACCCTGGGGAAAACGGGGTGACTTTGGTTGGGGAAATTATGGTCCGTTGACTTGTCGCCGCCGAGCTCGTCGGGAGGGAGAACACTCATGTCCTCGCTAATAATCTCGACATGTGTAGAGATTGTACTCGTCGATTAGAGCGAGTCAAGGGGCGGCGAGCGGATTCTCCGAATTCGCGTAGATTCAGAACCAGAGCGACTTATTGGCCACGTTTCGCAGTGGGTGACCGGCGGCGAAACGAACCAGGTTGTCGCGCACCACCTCCAGATGACGCTCCGCGATGCGCGGCGAATAGCCGGCCACGTGGGGTGTGAGAATGGCATTCTCCAGCCGCCACAGCGGGTGGTCGGCCGGCAAGGGTTCCGTCTCGTAGACGTCCAATCCGGCGGCGGCGATTTCGCCGTCTTGGAGCGCGTCGGTCAGCGCTGTCAGATCGACGATCGCCCCGCGACCGATGTTGATGAAGTAGGCCGTCGATTTCATGGCGGCGAATTGGGCGGCCCCGATCATCCTCTCGGTCTCGGGAGTATGCGGAGCCGCCACCACGACGACGTCGCTGATCGCCAGCAGCTTGTCGAGCTCCGCCGGCGTCCACACTTGCCGCACACCGTCGAGCGAATCGCGGAACGGATCGACGGCGACGACCGCCATTGAGAAACTGAGTCCGCGGCGGGCGATCTCCGAACCGATTTCGCCGAGTCCGATGACGCCCAAGGTCATGTCGCCGACGTGCGGATGGGCCAAGTCGATGTCGGTGACGACGCCCGGCCCGGCGGCGAACGTCACCCGCGCCGTTTCGCCACCTACCGGCTCCCAGCGCCGCTGGAGTTGTTGACGAACGTAGATATGTAGATTCCTGGCGAAGCAGAGAATGTAGCCGAACACCTGGTCGGCGATCACATCCGAGAACAGTCCGCGCATGTTTGTCAGGGTCAGCTGGTGTTCGATCAACTCGGGAAACACGTAGTGTTCCAGGCTGGCGGTCGGCGATTGCACCCAATCCAGCTGCTGGGCGACGTCCAGCAGAGCGGGTGTGAGTTTTCCAAAGAAGGCGCGAGCGTCGACGATTTCGCTGGCGGCTTGTTCGCTCGTCGCGCAATTGACGATGTCGACGTTGGCGGCGGCGGCCCGCAGCTGCGCCAACCGCTCCTCGTCGATTGGCGGATGAATGACCATCTTGATGCGGTCCGCGTCCATGTTGAGCCTTATTTCGGTTGACGCATTGGCGAGAAGATTGCTTTCACGGCGTTAGCGAGTATAACCGTCCCAGCAATCCACAGGAGACGTGAAATGGCGAACGACGAGGTTCTTCTACGCAAACACACACGGCGCGAATTTCGCGAGCGAATGCAAGCCGGTGAGCTCAAAGCGTGCATCATTCCGATTGCCGCCATCGAGCAGCACTTGGAGCACATGGCGATGGAACACGATTGGCGCAGCGCGCGGCATGTCGCCGAGAAAGTCGCCGAGAAGCTCCGCCCCAACGTGCTGGTCGCCGAAGGGATCATGGCGGGCATCAGCGAACACCACATGACTCACATCGGAACTTTGACTCTCAGTCCGGGGACGTTCTTGAACGTCGTCTCCGACTTGATCGGCAGCATGGTCCGCGCAGGCTTTCAGAACATCGTGGTGCTCAATGGACACGGCGGCAACGTCGTGCCGTGCGAGGCCGTGTGGGATCAGTTTCTACGCCTCCACCAGGTCAACTTGCACTTTCTTCCGTACTGGAACACGCTCACTGAGCAGGACGGCAAAGACTTGATGGACAGTGGGCACAAGATGCCCTACATCTTGCCGGGGCACGCCCAGGAATTCGAAACGTCGTTCGCGCTGGCGGCGTTTCCAGAAAACGTCCGCACGGAGATGTGGCAGGACCAGGTCGACCAGACTCCGTCGCTGGCGACCGCCGCCAAGGGCGAGGCGTTTATCGAGCGAATCGTCGATCGAGTATCGGTCTATCTGCAAGAGATGATCGACGGCAAACGAGTAACAGAAGTTCCGCCCTACCACCCGTAAGCGGTGACGACGGCTGGCGGCACTCCTCCCCGCTCGCGTTTCCAATTGCCAACTCCAATTACAACCGTTCCGGCGGTGGCGATCTGTATGATCGATCCGGTATGCTGGGGATCCCCAAACGCCCCACCATACGGACGAGGAGATTACGTCATGCAACGTGAGACCATCCGCCCCGCAGTACTCGCCATTGCGCTCACACTGTCGACGGCCTGTTGCGCCGCCGCCGCCGACTGGCCTGGATTCCGCGGACCCTACGGGAACGGAGTCGCCGACGACAAGGAAGTAGTAACCAAGTGGAGCTCAACCGAAAACGTTGTTTGGCGAGTACCGCTGTCGAATCCGGGCAACAGCAGTCCGATCGTTTCGAACGGTCGAGTGTTCCTGTCGACCGCCGCTGACAGCGGCAAGAAGCGCAGCCTGGTCTGCTTTGATCGCAAGTCGGGCGAAGAGATTTGGACGCGGACGGTCGACTTTGCGACGGTGGAAAAAACTCACAACACGAATCCCTACGGCGGCTCGACTCCCACGTCCAATGGCGAGCGCGTTGTCGTCTGGCATGGTTCGGCGGGGTTGTACTGCTACGACATGCGCGGCAACGAGCTATGGGCGATCGACCTCGGCGACTTCCTTCATCAATGGGGTTACGGGACATCGCCGGTCATTTACAACGATCGCGTCATCCTCAACACGGGCCCCGGCAAAGAGATCTTCATCGCCGCGATCGACTTGTCGTCGGGGAAGACGATTTGGAGGACTCCCGAGCCGCAGGAAGGCGACGGCGAAAAAAACACGAGCGGCAAATACATGGGGTCTTGGGCGACGCCTCTCATCGAGCGCGTCAACGGCGAGCCGCAGGTGATCTGCACGCTGCCCACGCGGGTGAACGGATACGATCCCAAGTCGGGCAAGCTGATCTGGTCGTGCGAGGGCATTAGCGGCAAACGCGGAGACCTGGCCTACTCGTCGCCGCTCGTCCGCAATGGCTTCTGCGTCGCCACCGGCGGTTACCGCGGCCCCTCGATCGGGTTTGAGATTCAAACAGGAAACTTGAATTCGGCTTGGCGAGTTGACGAAAACCCGCAGAGCATTGGGTCGGGCATGTTCATTGACGACGACCACTACGTGATGGCCAACGCCGGACCGGCGACGTTCCAGTGCATCGCCGCGAAGACGGGTGAGGTAGTCTGGAAAGAAAGCCCCAAGGGCGGCAAGAACTATTGGGGCTCGATTGTCTCCGGCGGCGGACACATGTACGTGACCAATCAACGCGGCGATACGGTCGTGTTTGAGCCGAGCACGGAGAAACTCAAGGTCGTCCAGGTGAACAAGCTTGGCGAGTCGAGCAACTCGACGCCGGCGATCGCGGACGGGCAGATTTTCATCCGCACCTTTCAGCATCTGTATTGTATCGGCGAATAGACGTGAATCGTGTGGCCGCTTGTCGGCGAGGAGTTGAGGCGTGGCTGAAGCATTCTTTCCGCGTGGCGCTCGAGTGGCCGTTCACATCGCGCTGACCTGTCTGGTGGGTGCGGCGGTCGCGGGTTGGGCGGCTCCCGCTTCCGCTCAGCGCGAGGCGCTGTTCAAATCGATCAACGATCGGGACGAGGCCACTTGGCGAACGGCTCTACAAATCTGGGAGTGGGCCGAGCCCGGATATCAGGAGTCGAAGTCGGCAAAGCTACTGGCCGACACGATGAAGGCGGCCGGCTTCGAAGTGAAAATGCCGATCGCCGGAATCCCCACCGCGTTCACCGCGACGTACGGTGAAGGCAAACCGGTGATCGCCTTGCTCGGCGAGTTCGATGCGCTCCCCGGTCTGTCGCAGGAGGCAGTACCCGAACGATCCCCACGGGCGGCGGCCACCTACGGTCACGGCTGCGGCCACCACTTGTTTGGGGCCGCGTCGGCGTCCGCGGCGATCGCCATCGCCGAGAGAATTCGCGCCGGTGACCTCAAGGGAACCGTGAGGTTCTACGGTTGTCCGGCGGAGGAGGGCGGCGGGGCCAAGGTCTTCATGGTGCGGAGCGGCCTGTTCAAGGATTGCGACGCTGTACTGCACTGGCATCCCAGCAGTTCGAACTCGGCCGGCGATCGCAGTTCGCTGGCGCGGATTGCGGTCAAGTTCCGCTTTCACGGCAAGTCGGCTCACGCAGCCGGCGCTCCCGACCAAGGCCGCAGCGCGCTCGACGCGGTCGAGTTGACAAATCACGCCGCTCAACTCTTGCGCGAACACACCCCCGACTCGACGCGAATTCATCACGTCGTCACCGCGGGCGGACTGGCCCCGAATGTGGTGCCCGATTTCGCCGAGGTCTATTACTACGTGCGCCATCCGAAAGGCGAAGTGGTGCGGGACTTGTACCGCCGCTTGGAACTGTGCGCCAAAGCCGGAGCCCTGGCGACGGAAACCAAACTCGAGATCGACTATCAGGGTGGGATTTCGGAGATCATGCCCAACAACGCGCTGGCGAAAGTCAGTCTGGGAAATCTCCGCGACCTGAATGACTTGTCCTACACCGACGCGGACACGCAGTTCGCCATTCGCTTACAGCAGACGTTGCAAAAACCGGATCCGCTCGATCAAATCACACAGGTGCTCGACCGCGGCGGCACCGTTGGCATGGGATCCACCGATGTGGGCGACGTCAGCTGGGTCGTGCCCACGACCGGCTTCACGACGGCCTGTTTCGTACCGGGTACGCCGGGTCACAGTTGGCAAGTGGTGGCCTGTGGCGGCACGCCGATCGCTCGCAAAGGAATGAATCTCGCCGCCCGCGTGCTGGCCGCCAACGCTTGGGAGCTGATGTCGAATCCCAATCTATTGGCCGTGGCCAAACAGGAGCATCAGCAGCGCACCGATGGCCGCCCGTACAAGTCGCTGATGTTGCCCGGGCAAAAGCCGCCGCTCGACTACCGCAATCCTCCATCTCGAAAGAAGAAATGAACGATCAGCCGGGATTGTCGTTCTTCCTGCAGAGCATTCTGTTTCAAGCTCCGTACATCCTCATCTGTCTCGTCGGCATCCTGGCGTCGTTGCTTTTCATGCGCCGCTGCACGTCGGCGTCCATCCTCTGCGCAATCGGGCTGTTAGTGCTCGCCACCACGGTCGTAGGATCGACGGCAATCAGATCCGTCATCGTCGAGTCGTTGGCCAGCGGAGGGAGATCGCCGGGGGCCGGCAATCCGATGTTGTTCATCTACATCGTCGCCAGCGTTTTTCGCGCGATCGGAATGATCATGATCATCGCGGCCGTTTTCGTGGGGCGGCGTCCGGATACGTAGGAGTGGCCGTGCCACTTCTCTGATCGTCAACAACGCGGCGGACTAGCGTTGGAGCTCCGACTATTGGAGCTCGTGGTCCGAGACTTTCATTGCCTTCTTCGCCCAGTACTCGGCGTTGTGGAACGAGTAGGCGGTGGGCTTGTACTCGCCGACGATGTCGACCTTCAATCCCTTGGCGGGAATCTGGTCTTCCATCTTCAGGCACCACAACGAGCCGTTGATTACCAGGCGGCGGGTCGCGTCGTTGACCAGATCGGTCGAAGATCCGATCGTCGAGGTGAACGAACGACCCTCCTTCCCGCCAGGAACTTGAAATGACTTCGTCCAGGCCACGGGCATCATTGGATCGTTGCGGTCAGTCGATGGTTCTGTGTCGCTTTCTTTCATCCCAAAGAACGGATCGGAGCCATCGAACTTGCCCTTGCGATTGACGACTTGGCCGAGGACGAGCGGTTGTGAGTCACCGGGCAGCGGCAGCCGAACACCGTAGACATCCGTCGGTCCCCAAATAGCTCCGTCGGTGATTCCCCGCAGGATCGGGTGTTTTTCGGCGCCGTCAGCGAACTTGCCGCGAGTGCTCTGCTGCTTGTGGCGGCCGTGGTGGCTGATCCACTTTTCTCCCAGCACCAAACGGCCGAACCCATCGCGCCATTCCTTCGCGTCGCCGCCGTAGCCATTGCCGTAGCGGGCGAACTGGCCTTTGCCGCCGAAGTTAAAAGCGTGCGTCGATGTCCGCAAACCCACCACGGGACGGCCCGATCGCAAATAGGCGTCGATATGTTTCATCTGATCGTCGGGCAATCGGCGGAACCGGAGAAAGACGATCATCAAGTCCGCGTCCGCCAGCGCCTCGAGTCCCGGAATGTTGGTCTGCACGTTGGGATTGATGATGCCCGACTTCGGATCGATGGCGAACAACACAGTGCAGCGAAAACCGTGATGTTGCGCGAGGATCTTGCCCAGCTGAGGCAGGGCCTCTTCCGAGCGATACTCTTCGTCGCCCGAAACCAACACGATGTGCTTTCCCTTGCCAGGCCCTTCACCGCCTTCATACGTCACCCATTGCTGAGCTCGCGCGGCAGTTGTGATGATCGAAAAGAGAATCAATGCGGTGAGGGTGGTCAGATGCCGTAAAACCATTTTGCAAGGCTCCATCAGTGACGGCCGCAAAGGCCGTGGGTGGTCAGACAAGAATTGAACTGGAGCCTATTGTCGATGAAAACAGGCGAGCTTTCTACAACGACGACGGCAATTTGTTCAGCGCGCGGTCAATCTCAGTCGTTCTAGCGCGAAGCGGGGAATTGCGGGTCGTTGATTTGAGCCATTCGCTCGAGGATCAGTTTGTCGAATCGCCGGCGAATGCGGATGTGCAACGGATCCTTCGAGTCGATCAAGTTGTTCATCTCAGCGGGATCTTTGGTCAGGTTGTAGAACTCCGCGCGCCCCTCGCTGGCGAAATCTCGCATCAGCTTCCACTGCGGCGTGCGGTAGCCGCGCATGTGAGTCGTGGCGCCGTGATGCATGCTGTACTCAGCGTATAAGCTGTTGTCCCAACTCACAGACTCACCGCGCAACAGGGGCGTCGCATCGCGACCGCGAATCGTGACGTCGGTCGGCAGTTCGACTCCAGCCATCGCCAACAGCGTGGGGTACCAATCGAGATTGGAAACGGTCTGCGTGATCTTCGTCCGCGGCTTGATGACGCCCGGCCACTTGACGGCGGTGGGCACGCGCAGAGAAGTGTCCCATAGATTCGGACGCCGGCCGGCCGGGATCTTCTTCCACCGCTGGGGCGGGTTTTTCGTCAGCGCGCGAATGGCGTTGCCCTTGTACCAAACGCCGTGCTCGCCCAAGTTGTAGCCGTGGTCGCTGGTGAAGATCACGATCGTCTCGTCGCTCAAGTTGAGTTCCTCCAACAGGTCGAGCACTCGACCGACATTGCGATCGACGCTCTTCACGCTGGCCAAATACTCGCGCGTGCGACGTTTGATGAGCTCGGTGTCCAGGTTGGGAAAGTCGGGATTGGGAATCTCCGGATCGAGATTCTTGAACGGCTCCCAATCCTCGTCGCGCACGGGCAACCAGGCCGCGTGCGGAGCTCGAAAGTGCAGTGAGAGCGCGAACGGCTTCTTACCCGACTCGCGAATGAACTCGAGCGCGTGGTCGGTGAAGATGTCGCAAGTGAAACCCTCGACCTTCTTCGTCTCGCCGTTGAGCAACTCGATAACGGGATCTTTCGGCGGACAGCCGCCCGTGCGAATCCCCAGAAACTTCTGGTAGCCGAACTTCGTCGGGTGAAAACGATCCTCCGTACCGAGATGCCACTTGCCGAACAGCCCCGTGCGGTAGCCGGCCTTGGCGAGCAATTGCGGCCAGGTCACCAGATCAGTCTTCAATCCCAACTTCGCTTCGGCGCGGGGATTGATCCAATCGGTGATGCCGACTTCCGTTCCGTAGCGGCTGGCGATCAAACCGACGCGGCTGGGACTGCAGACAGGTGTCGTGACAAAACTGTTCTGCAGATGCGCCCCTTCGTGGAAGATCCGATCGATGTGTGGAGTAATGAACCGCTCGTCGCCCGCGGCGTTGACGGCGAACGGAGCCTGATCGTCCGTAAAGATAAAGACGATGTTGGGCGCGGCCGCGGCCGACTGCGACAACGCGCTGAAAACCAGGATTAGCAGCAGTGGCGATTTCATGAACTTGTGCGGGGTTAGCTTGTGCGGGGGTTAGGTTGTGGATCGAAAGCGGCGCTACTCGCCCAGGTTCTTGGGCGCAGGCAGGTTGTCGACAAATCCGGCGTCGGTGCGTCGCAGTTCCTTCAGCGTGGCGGCGCGCATCCGCTCGACTCGCTTCCGGTGCTTTGGCTGGCGGGCGAGGTTGACCAGTTCGTCGGGGTCCTTTTTCAAATCGTAAAGCTCCTCGACCTCGCCGGCGATCATCGTCCGCACGTACTTGTAGCGGCCTTGGACGAGAAACACCCACCAGGGAACTCCGGCCAGCTTCTGTTCGTCCGCCGCGGGAATCTCATGCGTGTCGCTGCCGTACATGCGCGACTGGAGTGACAGCAGCACCGGCCGGCGCCATTTCGCCTGGGGGTCCTTGAGCAACGGTGTCAGGTCGTGGCCGTGCATCTTCCAGGGGAGTTCGATGCCGGCCGTCTTGAAGATCGTCGGTATCAGATCGACTCCGCCGACGGGCGACGCGCAGACCGTTCCCTCCGCCGTAAGTCCCGGGTACGAGATGATCAGCGGCGATCGCACGGTCGCGTCGTAGGCGGCCAGCTTGGAGCAGAACCCGTGCTGCCCCCAGGCGAACCCCTGGTCCGAGGTGAAGATGACCATCGTGTTGTCGAGTTGTTTCGTTTCTCGCAGTGTGTCCATCAGCCGACCGACCGCCTCGTCGATCGCCAGCACGCCCTGATGGTACTGGCGGACCCAGTCGGCCAGCGTGTTGCCGTGAACTCCCTTGGCTCCCTCGACGGTCTTGCCGCCGAACGCTCCACCGACCATGGACGGACGTCCTTGATCGTCGAGCTCCCACTTTTTGATCTCCTGCTGCCACTGCGGCTTGCCTTTTCGCGGCGGGTAGATGTCAGCGGGCGTGGGAACGTCGATGTCGGGGTAAGCCGGCAGATGGCGGTCGGCCGGAGTGAACGGCCCGTGCACGGCGCCAAAGCAAAGCCAGAGATACCACGGCTTATCGGACGGACGATTCTTACCGCGAATGTACTCGATCGCCCAATCGGTGTAATTGTCGGTGGTGTAGCCCTTGGTCAGCTTGGCTTTCCCACCGTCGCGTTCGATCAACTGGTTGTTGTAGTAGGCTCCCGCATTGTCGATGTGGCGAGGACGATTCCAAACGATCTGGTGATCCCAATCGCGACCAAACCCGGTGTCGGTCCCCGTGTGCCACTTGCCGATTTGAGCAGTGTGATATCCCTGCTTTCGAAAGACCGCCGGCCAGAACGGACACTTCGCCGGGTCGTACTCGCTGCCCGGATACTCGCCCTCCATCCGCATCGACTCAATTGCGTAAGGGTGGTGACCGGTCAGCAGGGTGGCCCGCGATGGCATGCACCACGTGCCGATGTAGGCGTGGGTGAATCGCACGCCACGTTTGGCGAGCTGATCGATGTGAGGAGTCTTCACCCAGGGAAACGCCGCGTCGTAACAGCTAACGGTGCGATGCGAGTGATCGTCGGTGTAGATGAACAGGATGTTGGGCGACTTGTCGGTTCCGGCAGCCGCCGCCGTGAGGCTCAGCGACGCCAGCATGACGATCAACGGAAGACAGCGATGTGGCCTGGCGATCATGGTGAATCTCGGGGGGTGAGCGGCGAGAGAAGCCACGATTATAGCCTCGCCGCGAGCTCGCTGCTGTTATCGCCTTAGCGGTTCGCCTATGCTGTGCGGCAGTCGGTGGATCATGGCGCCAGGCCTTCCTTGGGAGCGCAGACATGTCAGAGAACAATCGGCGTACTTTCATTCAGCAGGCAGCCGGTGCGGGCGTGGCGACGGTGGCGCTGAGCGCCGTTTCGGAGTCGCGCGGAGCCAACGAGCGAGTGCGGGTCGGCTTGATTGGCTGCGGCGGTCGCGGTCGCGGCGTGGCCGACATGTTTCGGCAGCGCAACGATGTCGACTTGGTCTATCTGGCCGATCCGAACAACGGCAGGCTCACCCAAGCGGCGGCCCAGTTTGGAGGCAAGATCAAGACGACGGGCGACTTTCGCGAGATGATCGACGGCGACTCGGTGGACGCGGTCATCGTGGCGACACCCGTACATTGGCACGCTCCGGCGACGGTCGTCTGCTGCCGCGCCGGCAAACACGTTTACGTCGAAAAGCCGTGCTCGCACAATCTCCGCGAAGGACGCGTGATGGTCGAGGCGGCGCGCGCACACGATTGCGTCGTCCAACACGGTACGCAAGTCCGCAGCACGAGTACGATGATCGAGGCGGTCGACGCGCTTCGCAACGGCGTCATCGGCAAGGTGCTGACCGCCAAGGCGTGGAACATTCAACGACGTCCCGGAGCCGGCCGCGGCGCGAACGCCAAGCCGCCGCGCGATCTGGACTTCGAGATGTGGCTCGGACCCGTGCCGCCGATCGAATACTACGACGGCGTTATCTCGCAGTGGAATTGGTCGCGGCATTTTGGCACGGGTGAAATCGGCAACGACGGCATCCACGACATCGAGTACGCGCGGTGGGGATTGGGTGTCGATCAGCATCCACAACGGATCGCCGGCATGGGTGGCCGCTACACGTATCACAACGGAGCGGAATTCCCCGATACTCAGCAAGTCTGTTATGAATTCGCCGCCGAGAACGGCAGCGACAAGCAAATGCTGATCTACGAAGAGCGGCTCTGGTCGACGAACTATCCTCACAATTGCGACAGCGGCGTCGAGTTCTACGGGGATCGCGGGCAGATGTTCCTGAGCCGTCGGGGTAAGTGCGAAGTCCATCTCGATCGCAATCAGCGCAAACCGCTCGACATCAAATTGGAAGCTCAAAACACCAACAGCCACATCGCCGATTTCATCGATGCGATCCGCAACAAGCGGCGTTCCAATGCCGACATCGAATTGGGACACCTGACCACCTCGCTCTGTCACCTCGGCAACATCGCGATCCGCTTGGGAAGGAATCTCCAGTTCGACCACGCCGCCGAGCAATTCAAAGACGACCAGGAAGCCAACTCGCTGCTCGTTCGCACGTATCGCGACGATCACTGGGCCAAGTTGTGACCGCGGATCGCGGGGGCGGCAACGCGCTCCCTCTCGCACGAGGGCGGGAGCGAGCGTTTTTTTTCGGCTCGTTGACCGCTCGTGTCACAAGCTGCTCGATCATGGTGAAAGACAACTTTCGTGGATGCCCGATCGGGGAGCAGACAATGGGACGTCGATTTCGACCGGCGGGAGCCGGCAAGGAGTCGCTGCGGCAAGTCGGAGTGCAACTGGCCGAGCGATTGGGGTTGCCGCTCAGCGATGTCCGTTACGCCACGTACGACTTTCACGACGGCCAGCGGTGGACGATTCGAGCTCGTTGGGAGCGGCGCGATCAAGCCTCTTGGCTGGAAGTGGATGCACGCGACGTGCCGAACAGTTACGATCGTTAGCGTTTCATTGGTCGCGTTGGGGCGGCCACCATGGCAAAACGTCCGCTCAATCGATTGGGAAGCCGTCACGGAGAGCTTGACATGAATCGCAAATTCGCCAGCCGCTTGGTCATCTTCACGTTTGTCGCCGCCGCGCTGGCGTCGAGTTTCACGGTTGCCCGGGCCTGGTTCATCCCGACGGAAACCAAGGTTCACGAGCTGGCTCCGGGCGTCTTCTTTCGCAAAGCGCAAACCGAGCCGACATTCACCGGCTGCAATCAGGGCTGGGTGATCTTCAAGGACTATGTCGTCGTGATCGACGCCAACTTCCCCAACCAAGCCGACGAGGTGATCAAGCTGATCCGCCAGCGGACCGACAAGCCGATTCGGTTCGTCTTCGACACGCACTACCACGGCGACCACGCCGACGGCAACGTTCGGTACACCGAAATCGGAGCCACCGCGGTCGCCTCGGAACGCAGCCGCCCAGAATTCGACACCAAGGGCGTGGACGGCTTTGAACGCTCGAAGGAGACTCGCGCCGAAGAGTACGGTGAGTTGAAATACGAGAAGCCGTCGATCTATTTTCCGCATCGCATCGTGTTCGACGACGGCGAGCAGCGGATGGAGTTGCTCCACTTCGGCCACGCCCACACGATGGGCGACGCGGTCGCTTGGCTCCCCAAGCAAGGCATCCTCTTCACAGGCGACGCCTGCGTTAACGGAGCCTTCAACTACACGGGCGACAGCGACACGGCCAGCTGGATCACCGTGCTCAACGCGATGGAAGAACTGCCGGTGAAGAAGATCGCTCCCGGCCACGGCGAGCTCGCCGGCAAGGATCTGATCGCCCTGCAGCGGCGATATTTTGTCGAGCTGCGAGCGTACGTCCAAAAGGCGATCGACGGCAAGAAGACGCTCGCCGAGATGAAGGCCGAGATCGACTTGCCGTTCTACAAAGAATGGACCGGCGTGGACGCCAAGACTCGTGAGGAGAACATCGAGCACGTGCACGGTGAACTGACCGGCTCCAAGAAATAGTCCACTCCCAAGCCAACTCGCCAACGACTGGCCGATTCATTTCTTCGGCGCAGCTGCTACAGGTGGACCCGCTGGCGAGAGCCGGGCGCATTTAGGCGTTAACCGCTTGGACAGCGTGCCGAATTCGACCTACTTGTTGAATTGGCAGGTGGTCTTTTTCCACTGTTCAATGCACTCGCATTTGGGGCCCTGTATGCGATCGCGCAGATCACGCTTTTCGAGACGACGTCACCAGAATCGCCGCGGCTCGGTCATCATCATCATTCTGGTGATGCTCTCACTGTTCATCGCGGCGGCCGGATTCGCTGTCGACGTCGCCTACATCCAGCTCACTCAAACGCAGCTTCGCGCGGCGACCGACTCGGCCGCTCAGGCGGGGGCGGAAGCCTTGGCTGAAGGTAAGTCGGCGGCCGAAGTGCGGACGGCGGTCAAGAACATCGCCGCCAAGAACATGGTCGCCGGAAAAGGCCTGCTGATCGACGACGCCAATATTGTTCTCGGCCGAGCGGCGGCGGGAGCGAGTGGAAAGTACAGCTTCGTCGGTGGAGGCACGCCACTCAACGCAGTCCGTGTGAACGGGCTGCGGACCAGCGGCTCGGCGTCGGGTTCGGTGTCCACCATGCTCGGCCGCTTCATGGGCACCGACTCGTTCGACGCCAGTAAAGTCGCTACCGCCGCCATCGAAGAACGCGACATCATCGTCGTCGTCGATCGCTCGGGATCGATGAATTGGGGCGGCGTGCGGCATCCGATCACCGGCAGGCGGATCACCCGTTTGGAGGGGCTGAAGTACGCGGTCGGCGTGTTTCGCAAGGTCGTGGACGAAACGCCGAGCGTCGAGCAAATCGGACTGGTCTCGTACTCGCACAACGTCCGGATCGACGCTGATCTCGATACGAACTACACCAAGTTCGACCGCAAGATGGCGAGCATGCGAGCGACCGGAGCCACCGATATCGGGCTGGGGATCAAGGACGCAGTGAAAGCCCTCAAGTCGATGCGTCGTCGCCGTCACGCCTCGCCGGTCATCATTGTGATGACGGACGGCCGACACAATCGTCGCTACGACCCCGTCAAGGAGACGCGTCGAGCCCGCGATGATGATGAGCTGGCGGGTGTGGTCGTTCACGCCGTCACGTTCAGCTCAGGAGCCGACCGGCGGCGGATGCGACTCGTCGCCAATGAAGGCGGCGGGAAGTATCTACACGCCGACGACACGGACGATCTGGTCCGTTCCTTCGACGAGTTGGCTCGCACGGCGGGCTCGGTGCTCATCGAATAGCGTCGCAGTCGTGTTGTCTCTCGCGACCGAGCAACTGCGACAGTCCTCGCGCGATGCAACCCGGCGACGGGCTACGTCGACTGGCCGCAGATCAAGCGATGGATCCGCAAGAGTATCTCGCGAATCACCTGAGGCGACTTCGGCGGCTTGCCCCCGGCCAGGTCGAGGAAGCGCGAAATGGAGAGCGTCATTCTTGATCGCTCCGATCGATCTTCCGACGGCGCGCCGCGGGTGAAGTTCCGCGTAGCTGCGCTCAGGCGATCACCAAATAACGTCGGCTCCTTCGCCGTCGCCATACGCTGAATGGCGGGCGACGATTCCCATCGAGCGATCCGCCGCAGCTCCCACCACGCCGACATGCGACGAAGCGCGCGAGTCACGACGCGACGCATCGATTCGTCGCCATCGTCGCGAAGGTCAAAGATGATCTTCGTCCCCAATGTTCCCCCGCAAAGCCCTCGGAGCCAGACGGCGAGCTTCCTCAAATGCGCGTTGGAAGTCTGTTGAATAACGAGAGTCAGAACGGGGCGCGCGGACAGTCGCTTGATCTCACGAACGAGCTCGCGGTGCTTGACGAGCCAGTAGAGATCCGTCGTTGACCTGGCATGATACAACTCGGCTAGCAAGTTCAAGGTCCGAACGCCGCCAGCTCCGACCCGCCA
The DNA here is from genome assembly GCA_030748485.1 of Pirellulaceae bacterium. GTDB lineage: Bacteria > Planctomycetota > Planctomycetia > Pirellulales > Pirellulaceae > JASMLW01. The sequence continues at coordinate 3,170 of JASMLW010000438.1, read as the reverse complement.
AGTCCGCTCGTTTATATTGAACTTGTGGTTGGCGTTACGTGGGAAACCAACGAGATTGTGTCTTCCACTTATATTGATCGTCGTCATGGTCCTTCGCGGTGTGAGCCGCTTCCCCATCGACAAGTGGGGACGAGCAACGTGATGCTCGCCACTGCCGGGTTGATTGTACTCCTTCGCCTATCGGCGGAGAACTGCTTCTCACTCAACTACCAACGAACCCGTCGCTTACGTATCGTGTCGGGAATACGATACGTACAACCGGGCGGCGGGATGGGCCGCACTTGAAACAGCCCGGTGCTCTGACGAACAGGGAGTTCTTGGTGAATTCCACTACGCACCGACTCGTAGGTCGGAAAAGGAAACGACGCGAATGAACAGTCGACAGTTGATGAAGATCGGTGTCCCCGAAGCGTGTGTCGCTCCCGCGGTTGCCGGGATCCAGGCGGCGGCCGCGGCGCGCGAACTGCGCGGTATGAACGTGAAGCAGGTCATCACCGAGTTGCTGGCTGCGCCCGAGGATCACGTCGACCACGTCTACTTCGGCGATCTCGCTCGCAGCGTCATCGAGGAGAGTCAGTTTGTCCGCGGCGAGCCGATTTCGTACGAGACTTGGGGGACCGAGATTGACGACGCCGCGCACGGCCAAATGCGGCGCGCTTGTGCAATTCCCAACGCGACCGCGGCGGCCCTGATGCCGGATGCCCACGTCGGTTACGGACTGCCGATCGGCGGCGTCCTGGCCGTCGAAGGAGCCGTCGTGCCGTACGCTGTCGGCGTCGACATCGCCTGCCGCATGAAGCTGTCGGTGCTGGATCTCGAGCCGTCCACTATGAAAACTCGCTTCGATCACTATCGGCAAGCCTTGGAAAACGGCACCGTGTTTGGGATCGGAGCGAAGCACCAGACGCCGCAGGACCACGCCGTGATGGACGACGACTGGACGGTCACGCGGATCACGCGCGAGCGGAAGGACACCGCCTGGAAGCAACTTGGAACGTCCGGATCGGGCAACCACTTCGCCGAATTTGGCGTGGTGACGGTCGACGAGCGCGACGAGGACCTGCAGCTGGACCCGGGCGAGTACGTGGGGTTGCTCAGCCACAGCGGAAGTCGCGGGGCCGGGGCCGCCGTCTGTTCGACGTACAGCGCGATCGCCCGCGCGCAGCTGCCCAAGCGATACGAGGATCTCGATCGGCTCGCCTGGCTCGATCTGGATAGTCAGGAGGGACAAGAGTACTGGGCGGCGATGAACCTGATGGGCGACTACGCGGCCGCCAACCACGACGTCATTCACCGGCTGGTGACCAAGAAGCTCGGCGCTCAAGTTGTCGCGGGTGTGGAAAACCACCACAACTTCGCTTGGCGCGAGACGCACGGCGGGAAGGATGTCATCGTCCACCGCAAGGGAGCCACTCCCGCGGGCGCGGGCGTGCTCGGCGTCATCCCCGGTTCCATGGCCGACCCGGCGTTCGTGGTCCGCGGCTTGGGCAACCCGACCAGTCTGGAGTCAGCTTCGCACGGAGCTGGCCGCCGCATGTCGCGAACCAAGGCCAAGGAGCGCTACGTCTGGAACGCCGTGAGGAACGACCTGGCCAAGCGAGGCGTGAAGGTGCTGTCGGCCGGAGCCGACGAAGTGCCCGGCGTCTACAAGAATATTGTCGACGTCATGCGCGAGCAGGAGGATCTGGTCGCCGCCATCGCTCGCTTTGACCCGCGCATCGTCAAGATGTGTGGAGACGGCAGCAAGGCCGAAGATTGACGGAAGATCGAACTCTTGACGCGGCATTGAAATCGTTGACCGGAAGCAGACCGTTAGTCTTCGCCCGCGGCGGCGGTTTGCTCCGGGCGACGAACGCGCAGCACGACGGGCAAGGTAGCCTGATTGCCTTCGACTCGAGCCAAGATGTGGAACGGCCGGGTTGTGTCGGGAGCCCATTTGGCGGCGGTGATGAAGAACGACCGCTCCGACTTGCCCTCGACGACCAACAGCCCGTTGAGTCCGATGTTGTCGACGATCACTCCATGGGGGAGATTGCGTCCGGCGTCCGCGTTTCCGAACGAAATGCGTGCCTTGAAGTCTCGTCGTTCGACAACGACCTTGGCTTGGATCGTTTGCCCCGGCGCGACGACCAGTTCCAGGGGATTGTCGGCGCTGTACCGCGCGTCGGGCGCGTCGTCGATTCGCCGCAGCCGCACGACGACTTTCGCCGCCTCGGCCAACTTGATTTCACCCAAGTTGTTCACGCCGTGCGTCACTTCAGCGTCGTTGATGAGGGCTGTCGCCGCGACCGACGTCGCCTTGGCGTTCTCAGCCGTCGGCGCGGGGGCGTCGGCGTCAGCCGAGATGACTCCATACGCCACGTTCTGCTCCGCCTCAATCGTAATGGGCGACGTCACATGGAAACCGGGCGGCGCGTTTTCGATATCGACGCGAATCGGGCCGTCGAAGTTGTCAATCCGCTCGGCGCGAACTGAAAACTCGCGCCCACCCGCCTTGTTTACGGTCGGGTTGGCTCCTCCCAGAGTGACTTTGAAGTCCGGCCGGCGGGGCCGAATCGTCAAGGAGTAATGAAAGTCATCGCCGGCGAATCCGCGAACATCCGTTACTCGGGCGAGGTACTGGCCGTCGGCCGGAGCCGTAAACGTCAGCTTGGAGTCGCTACCCAAACGCCGCTGGCTCTCATCATCGTTTTCGAAGAACAGCGTGAATGTCGGCAGACCGTTGGGAATCAGTTTCGCCGACGGCGAGTGCGGCTCGACAATAAAGCACGGCGCTTGCAGAGCGTGCGACGTGGGCGTCGTACCAAAGTAGCCGTATCGCTTACCTTCTCCCGGGTAGACCTTGAAACCGGAATCCGGCCCCCGCGGCCAGAGCCACAACTTGACGACCTCGCCGTCCGAGTAAAGGTATTCGTTCAACTCCATCTCTTCCCAGTTGTGCACGCGGAAGTCGTCGATCGTATTCGAATCCTTACCGCGGAAAGTGAAGTAGGAGTCGCGGACCGCTTGCAGCTTGACGCGAGCGATCGGCTCGCCAGCCGCGGACAGCACTTCGACTTTGGAGTCGAGTTTCGATTTGTTGCGGGCCGCGTTCACCTCCAACACCCATTGCTCGCCAGTCTTCGCCTGAAAACGGAACAGATCAGCATCGCTTTGGGCGGCGGCGGTGG
>JASMLW010000437.1 GCA_030748485.1 Pirellulaceae bacterium | reverse complement strand
GGGGCGGGAAGAAGTTCCTTGGCGCCGCTCGCCCTCCACTAACTTCATATCTTCACGTCTCAGCTCTTTCCCGCCTTTTGCCCCGCAGGCCCGAAGGGGCCGCAACATGTCAGCCCGGGGCAGAGCGCAGCGCCGCCCTGGGTACGGAAAATCCCCGGACCCCGTGGCCCTGAAAGGGCACAACATACCGATTCATCCCAAACATGCCGCGTCCCCAAACATGCCGCGTCAAAATTCGACGCTCCCTGTTGTGGCGCCCTTTCAGGGCTTGATGGGTCTTCATCGATCGGCAACCCAGGGCGGCGCTGCGCGGCTGCGCTCTGCCCTCGGCAGGGAATGCGCATCAGTGGCGGGGGCGCGGCCGTTGGTGCGCACGATCACGCCACGATTCTCCTGGGGCGTTGCCCCAGGCTGCGATAAGAAAGGCCTTCGGCCTTTGTGGATCGGGCGGACCCGATCCGACCGATCCAATGATCATCCGTCCGATCCGACCGATCAAAACCCCAACAAAAAAAGGCCCGCAACACGGGCCGGTGTTGCGGGCCAGGAATTTGTTTTCGCCGGCTGGGCTTACTCTTCGTTGAGGAGATTATCTTGCCAGGCGGCTCCGACTTCGTCGAGCAGCTCGTCGCTGAGCGATTCGTCGATTTCCGCGTGCCAACGGGATTCGATGCTTTGCGAGATGAATTCGCTGGGCGGAATGATCTCGCGAGTGACAGGGCCTTGGACGTCGATGATCTGAACCGCAGTTCGCCGATCGTCGACTGACGCCAGTGTTTGCGTCGTTGTCGGAGCCACAGGAGCCACCGGAGTCTCGCGGACGATTTCCTGATCGACCAGGCCGAGCGGTTGGTTGAACGATCCTTCGGCTTCGCCCAGGCCGCCATACAACTCATTGCGAACGTCGGTGAGGACGGTGAGCAAATCGCTCGCCGTGATCCGGCCATCGTTGGTGGAGTCGAGATAGACGAGTCCGCCGAAGCTGTTTCGCATCTCGCCTTCACTCTGCGATTGGTTCATTGAGTAGACGACGCCTTGTGCGGAGACGAGGACGTCAGCAATGCTCAACGTGCCGCTGTTGTTGGTGTCGGAGCGATGGCTGGCGTTGTGCAGCGGATTCATCACCAGCATTTCGCCCTCGGGGCTGCCGCCGGTGATCAGAATGCTGCCCGCTTGATAGTCGATCTGGTTGTCGGCGACCAAAACGGCCGGGTCGAACAGCAAGGTTTCCAGAGCTGTCACGTCACCCGGATTGGGTTGGAATGTCAGCAAGCCGGTCATGTCGGCTCGGACAATCTGCGACCAGATGTGGATCGGGCCGAGACCGTGGCCGCGAATCATGCCGCCGATGGTGATCGGTTGAATACCGCCCGCTTCGTTGACCAGGTCGGGTGTGTTGGTGTCGCCGGTGAAGCCTTCGGGATAGAAGGCGGTCGGTTGCGGAGTGCCGACGAACGTCCCCAGCGTGCCGTTGGTCATCGCCACGTCGAAGTAGGCGGAGAAAATACCGCTGAACGAATCGTCGCCGCCGCCCGGTCGCTCGGGTCGGATGTCTTCGACGAATGCTCGCAGTTCGAACTGCGAACCGACGTCCGCCGTGGTAATCGGCGCGCCCGTATTCGGGTTGAAGAATCCCAGCGAGATATGCATCACGTCGTCGGTCGTGTCGTTCCCCAACTGGACCGTGACGCTCGCCGTGTCGGTGGCGCCGTTGTTGTCGCGGATCGTATAGATGGCCGAGATGATCGTGCCGAGGGGCGGCGCGGGTGTCGCGGCCACGAATCGCACGACGTCGTCCGTCGGGTCGCTCGTGCCTTGATCGAAGATGGAGAAAGTGCCCGTCGAAGGATCTGGATCGGTTACCGAGAGCAAGACGGTCGGCGTTGTCGGCGTGTGCGCCGGGCCGAGGAAGTCGTTGGCCGTCACGTTGACGTCGACCATGCCCTGGAAGCCGGGCGTTCCCCCATCGGCGTCGACGCCGACGACAAAATCGTCGACCGCGGCCGGGCCGGAGATCAGCGGGGCCACGTTGACCGTCACCATCGCCTCGTCGGTGTTCGTGCCGTCGGTGACCTGGTAGTAGAAAATGTCGTCGCCAAAGAATCCGGGAGCAGGCGTGTAGTCGACGCCGGCTCCAACGACGGTGATGATGCCGCCGTTGGTGGTTAGCGTCGTTGAACTGAACGGTCCGCCCATCGTCGCGGAGACGCCGGCGATCGAAATGCCGACCGAGCTGGCGAAGTCGTTGGTCAGCACGTCCAGATTCGTGGGACTGGGTTGGTCTTGCACGACGACGCCCGTGTACAGGTCGTCGTTCGCCACCGGGACGTCGCCAAAGACGTTGACCGGATAGACTTCAACTTCACCGGCGAAAGCTTCGCCCGTCGAGCCGATGCCGCGCTCCCAACCGTAACGGAACATGGCGTAGGTCGGGCCCGTCAAGGCGCCGCTGGGAACGGTGAAGGAGACGGGCGTGCCCGTCGTCAGGTTCTCGCCGAGCCGTCGGTCGACAATCACGTGCTCGCCCACATCGTCCCAACTGCCGTTCTGATTGAAGTCGATAAAGCCCTGCAGGAAGCCGGGCGTCATGCTGTTGAGCGAGACCAAGGCGTTGACGGTCGCCGATTGGCCCGCCGTAATGTTGGTCGAGAAGATAATGCCGTCGTCGTCGTCGCTGCCGGTCGTGTCGTCGCCGAGGGCCGTCGCGCTTTCCAAACCGTCGCCTTCCGCGTCCAGGTTGGCGCCGAGATGGAAGCCATCGAGGATCCGGTGACGAGCTCCGTCTTCACTGAACAGTGTCGGGAACATGGCCGGTCCGTCGCCAAAGTCGAGCATCTCGCCCGTGAGCCCGAACTCGAGGCCGGTGACCACCAGATCGAACCCGACCGTTGTATTGTGTTCGCCCGAGAGAGGAGCGGTCAGGGTGCGTCCCGTCGGCACGGCGATCCGCACGTCGAAATCGCCTTCGCGATTCACGGGAATGGAATACGATCCATCGCTGGCTGTGCGCGTCGCCGGTTCGCTAAAGTCGAGCCGATCGTTTTGGTTGAGGTCGACATAGACAGTGACTCCACCAATGCCGGGCTCACCGGGATCCAGGTTGCCGTCTTCGTCGATGTCGTTGTAAACGATGCCGCCAAATCCGCCGCCGCCGCCGGGCTCGTTGCCGAAGTCGACGTTGGTTTGGTCAATGCCTGGGATCACGATGACAGTGTGGTCTTGGTTGTTGGCTGGTTCCGTCTGAATGAATCCAGTCGGATCAATCTGGCGAATGGTGAAGGTGTCTGCGATAAGGAACTCGAACGAGTACGTGCCATCGGCGGCGGAAACCGCGGTCGGTTCCAAGACATCCGGGCGACCATTCTCATTAACGTCGATGTAGACACTTACGCCAGCGAGCGGCGTATCGATTCCGCTGCGGCTGCCGTCTCCATTGAAGTCGGAGTAAACAGTACCGCTGATCGTTGATCGAAGGTTGTTCGGGGGAACGTCAAACCCGGGTGTCGGAGCAACCGCTGTCGGTAATCCAGCCCCTCCGGTCGCACTGTAGCCGATACCGCGGCGTACAAACGCTTCCCAAAGAATGTCCAGGTTCACACCCTTGTTGAGAATCACGTCGGCCTGTAACAATGCATCTCGGGCCTGGATGAAACTGGGAATTGCAGGCGTCAGTTTCATGCCTTCGGTAACCAATTCCATCATGGCTGTGTTG
>JASMLW010000436.1 GCA_030748485.1 Pirellulaceae bacterium | reverse complement strand
GCTGGTGCGTCAGGTCGCCGGGCGTTATCAGTTGATTTCAGGCGAGCGACGATTGCGGGCCGCGATTCAGGCGGGTTGGCAAACGATCCCCGCGCGACTTCGCGTAGCAGACGATCGACTGGTCGCTGAATTGGCTATCGTCGAAAACTTGCAGCGCAAGGATCTCAATCCGGTTGAGAAAGCTCTGTCGTTCAAACGCTATTTGGACGAGCACGAGTGCACCCAGGAAGATCTGGCGCGGAGGCTGAAAATCGATCGTTCGTCGATCGCCAATCTGATGCGATTGCTCGAGTTGCCGGATGAGATTCTCGGCAATTTGCGAAGGGGCGAGCTTTCGGCTGGACATGCTCGCGCACTGCTGCCGCTCGGTGAAGAAGAACAGCAGATCGACTTCTGCCGAACAATCCGCCGCGACGGCTGGAGCGTGCGCGAGACAGAGCGTCGAGTGCAAGAGCAGATCCTCTCCGAGGACGGACTGCTCGACGAGCGCAAGGGAGGAACGCAGCGAACCAAGAACAAGCAAATCGCCTCTCTTGAACAAGAACTCAAGGTCGCCCTTGGAGCGCGAGTTGAGATTCGACAGACGAGTCGGAAACGCGGCCAGATCGTCATTCACTTTGCCAGCCACGATGAGTTTGATCGGCTTCGCGAATATCTCACCGACTCAGGACGACCACAACGAGATGTAGGATGATCAATCCCCTTTCAAACCGATGGGTGTCCTTATGTACACTGTCGTTGCGATTGTCGTTTCAGCATCTGGGCGGTAGCATGTTCCCTTCTTGAAGAATCGCGGGGCGTAGCGCAGCTTGGCTAGCGCGCCTGCTTTGGGAGCAGGAGGTCGCGAGTTCGAATCTCGCCGCCCCGACTTGAAAGCGTGGTTCTGTAAGTAGGTCCTGCCTGCCGGGCAGGACTTCGCGACGAAGTCGCGACCATGGGCGTTCCATTCAAGACAGCGCGGCGTTTTTGATTCCGCGCTGAGCACGAATCCGACAGCTTTTCAAGGCGCAACCCGCTCTCGACGGCCTTGGAAGGCCATCGTACATAAGTAGGTCCTGCCTGCCGGGCAGGACTTCGCGACGAAGTCGCGACCATGGGCGCTCCATTCAAGACAACGCGGCGTTCTTCACACCGCGTTGCGCACGAATCCGACAGCTTTTCAAGGCGCCAACCCGCTCTCGACGGCCTTGGAAGGCCATCGTACGTGGCTTCGCGACGAGGTTTCGGCGCGCCAGATTGGGATTGCGAATCTCATTCTAAGACGTCGACCCACAGCGAGTGGCGTCGCTTCTTGATGCCACAAAACGTTACATTGACACAGTTTAAGTCCTCGCCACACAGCGACGCCATCATTTGGCTCATCGATTGCGTTCTCTGGACAACCATCACACCCCACCCTCCCGAGAACTTTGGAGCCTGCCATGAAACGCCACACCGCCATCGCCACACTCGCCGTCGCCGCAGTCGCTGTCGTTTTCACCGCGACCGCCGACGCTCAGATCTTTGTCCATCCAAGCCATGTCCATCATCCAAGCCATCTCTACCCGATCTCGCGTGGTGGGGTTTCGGTTCGGATCGGCGGCATGCACGTCGGTGTCTCGCCCCGGTACCGCACCTACCATCGCAGCTACATGTATGTCGATCCGATCGTCCGCCCGGCGGTCATGCCGGTCGTGAGGCCGATCGTCGTGAACCCGGTTTACCGAGTTCCCGCGCCAATTATTCACGAGTACTTTGGCGGCCACTGGAGATACAACGGCGGCAGCATGAAACTGACTCAAGTCGGCAACCGAGTCTTCGGAAACGCCTATTCGGACGACGGACGCGTTTCACGTATCGAAGGTACGGCCACGTCACGAGTCCTGCGTTTTCATTGGACTCGCGGATCGATGCACGGCGAAGGAGTTCTCTACAGCACGGTCACCGGCGTGGATGGCGACATCAACAACAAAGTGACCGGCGAGAGCCACTCGATACACATGGTCCGTCGGTAGCGAGAAACGCGTCTCCAAACTCCAACGGCCAAGGCGGGTTAATAGCCCGCCTCTTTTTTTGCAAGGACGTTTGGGATGAGAGGCCTAATGGAACGTCGATTGTCGCGACTTCGTCGCGAAGCTACGCCTACTTCACTTCAATCGCGCAGCGGGGCAGGTCGGACTGCAACATTTCGATCGCGTCGGCGGGCAGATGAGTTTCGATCAGAATCAACTCGGTGAGAGTCGTCTGCCGGGCAATCGCGATGGCGTCCTCGCCGCTGAGCGGCGTGTTTTTAATCGCCAGGTGTGTGAGCGACGGCAACACGGGCAGCGCCAAACCATCCGGCGTTTCGACGTCTTCGATCGAGAGCTTCTTCAAGGAGCGAAGAAACTGCAACTCGCGCATTTCCGCGGCGGTCGCGACGGATCTGTTGAGGGTGAGGTTGGTGACGCCGTGTAGATACCGCAACTCGCGAAACATGGCCGGAGCGTCGGAACCGGTAATCACGACGGATTCAGCTTCGTAGGTCGGGTCGACTCCCAGGACAGGGGCCAATGGCGACGGCGAATAGTTGGGACTCGTTTCCACTTGTCCGCCGGCCGCGACGATCCGCTCCACGGCGACCGCCTGCCGCGCCAACTTCCGCCGTTGCATCAGGGCTCCACCGCCCAACATGCAAACGGCGATCAATCCGCCGACGAGCAGTTGCCAGCGAAACCGCGCGCGATCGGCGGAGGATTCCGCGAACGGCGCGTCCACGTCATCAGCTGATTCTGTTGAGTCTTGGTCGGATGCCATGAGCGGAGAAGGTGATCTATTGACGCTGAAAGGTCTGATCCGAGGCTTCCGCGTCGCTCGACTCTTCGCCCGTGTCGCCATCAGCCCGGCGCGCGTCCTCGTTTCCGCTTTCTTCCTCATCATCCTCTTGGATGGCGGGCCGTTCGTTCGGTACGGCGTTTTCCTCGGCGGGCGCCGCCGGCGGCTCGGGAGCGGGTGGAGCTTCAAACGGCGCGTTGGCCGCGGCCAGCTTCGTCTCGGCGTCCTCCAAACGCTTGGCCACATCGGCGGCCACTTCGCGGCGAATCGAAGCGGTGGCCGCGATCGAAGCGTCTTGTAGCTTCTTCCGCTCCGCATCCAACTGGCGATTGAACTTGGTGACAGCGGCCGCAATTTCGGACTTGTGCTGCTTCTCGAGACCGGCCAGCGCCTCCGTGTGCTCTTTGCGCATCGCAGCCACCTGATCGGCCAACTGTTGCTGAGACTCCTTGCGCAGCTGGGCCGCCTCCGCATCGATCTGCTTCTTGAAGACCTGCGTCTGCAGCTCCAAGTAAGACCTTGTCTTCGCTTCGAATTCGTTGAACTCGTCGCCGACACGCTTACTCAATTTGTCGGCTCGCTCATCGACGCGCGATTCCAGCTGTTCTTGAGCCGCGTCGACTTGCTCGGTGACCTGGCCGCTGAGCTGTGTGGAGAGGTCAGCGTGCAACTCGGCCTTGCGCCGCGCCCAACGCCGACGGCCCAGCAACATCCGACCACCGGCCGCACTGGCCGCGTCGAGAGCCATCATTGCCACCACCAGCGTCGCTAGCATCGTGAATCGTGCTCGGTACATTCCGCCAATCTCCTCTGTATTTGAATGGCTAAGGCCGGTGGAGATCGAACTGGAGATCATCCGCTGGCTCAATTAATCGTTACAAGCGTCAAAACCGGCAAAGTCAACCAAGTTTGCTTAATCGGTAGACATCGCGCAACCGAAATAGGATGTACGATCTGTCCAAATCTGGCAAGGGTCGGGCTGTTGCGTCGGAGGTCGCTTTGTGAAGCGGTGGTTACTGCTAGCCATGATACTCTCAACGCCTTGGCAGGCGCGAGGCGCCGACCTGCGCACCGACCGCGGAGTCCGCGAGGCGCAAAAAGCGCCGACATCAACGGCTGAGGGAGTGGTCCCAGGCATCCGCCGTCGCGGCGAGCTCTTACTTCGCACCGATTCGACTGAGCGATGGTTGGCGCCGACGCCAATCGCTCCAGCCCCCCTGCAGCCTAATCGGACTTTTCGAGAAGAACAGACTCAATCTGTCGATTGGGACGCCACCAGCGGGGTCGGGCCCTGGTTGCGAACTGGTCGGGGCGAGCGGCGAATGCGAAATGCTTATTCCACCGCTGCTTACTCCGACGATTCGAGCGTGTTGCTGTTCGAAGGCGGCGACGACGCCGTCATCACAAATGACGGGCCACTTACAGTTGACCAGGGTTGGGAAGAGCATTGGGACGACGAGGTCTATCAACCCCTCCTCGACTCTTGCGCCGAATGCGTGGGCTGCCAGTCTTGTCGATACATATGGTCGGAGATGGAGTTGCTTCTGTGGTGGCGGAGTGGTCGCCGTCTGCCGCCGTTGGCGTCCACCGACATCCTCCCGTCGACGATTCACTTTGGAGGTGACACATACGGCGAGGAGGTTCGGCCGGGCGCTCGCGTGCGGGTTGGCATGTGGATTGACGACCAGGCTCGCAACGCGATCGAGGCGAGGTACTTTCATCTCGGCCGCAGCGTGGCCAGCTTCGATTCGAACAATCTTCCAGCGGGAACGTCGGTGGGGATACCTTTCTTCGACCTCAATCCGGCCGTGCTGAACGAGAACGCGCTGCCGATCAACGTTCTCTTGGACGCCAGCGGCCAGATGCGGGTGGAGTCGGAATCGGAGGTCCTCGGCGGCGACGCCTACATCCGCTCGCCATTCCACCTGACTCCGACGAGTAGAGCGGACATTCTGTTCGGTTACCACGCTTCGCGCGTCGACGAAGATTTGGCGGTTTCCTATCAGACGACGCTTCCTCTGGCCGCCACGGGGGTCGACATCTTCGATGTGCGGAACGAGTTCCACGGCGTGATGCTCGGATTCATGATGGCCGCTCGAGAGGGTCCTCACACGATTGACCTGTTGGCCAAGTTGGGCATCGGCGACATGGCTCAGCAAGTTCGAATTCAAGGTGCCAGCACCTTGTCACCACCGCCGCAAGCCTTTAATGGATCACTGTTCTCTTTGGCTTCGAATCTGGGCGAGTACTCGCGGCACAAGTTCGCCGTCGTCCCCGAATTCAGTCTGAAGTCACGCTGGCAAATGTCGCCCTGCGTGGAGATCTCCTTCGGCTACTCGTTCATCTATTGGAGCGATATCGTGCAGGTGGGCGACACGATTGATCGATCGATCAACTCGACCCAGTTGTCCGAAGGCGCCTTGACTGGCCAGCGGGGACCGACCTTCCGATTCCGCGACGGCTCCTATTGGGCCCACGGCGTCAACTTCGGAGTCTCGGCAACCTACTAGCCAAACGGCTCCCTGGTATTGCGCGGGGAGGAATCAAGGTTCCGGCGGCGTCAACTGGAATCTCTGCGAGCAGTTAGAGCCCGAAGAGTTCGTCGGTGTCGTCTTCGAGGACCGTGTCGACATCGACAGCGTAGCGATCTCGCGACACAACGCCTGCGACGGTTGACTCGGCGACGATTGACTCGATTGACTCAGCGTTGGGGACCGAGTTGAACTCGGCGGTTTCGATGGCGGCGTCAATCCGTTCGCCCCGATTGGCCATGTCGGCGACGGCCGTGTAATGGTTGGTGGAGCCGTCTGTCGGCGGAGCCAGCAGAGAATCCACCGGTCGCAGTTCCAACACGGGTAGGACGACGAGCGGCGGCAGGTGCTCGACGTTGTCCACCGGCTGAGCTGGGGATGGAGCAACAACCAGCAGCGACTCGGTAATGAATGCCGGTTCGCCTTCACCGATAACGTACTGATCGGAGCCTTCGTTGAACGCGGCCGCGATCTCTTCGACGGACCCGGCCTCAGCTTCCCCGGAACCGCCGGAGCCGCCCGGAGCGCTAAACCCAATCGAAGTGAAGTCGCCAGTCACCCGCGCGAAGAAAGTCGTCTCGTTTGCGGCCAGCAGTCTCACTTCGGCGGTCGGCGCGGACACATTGCGGGTTTGGACTGCGCCGGCTCCATCCTCGACGGCCAACGAAATCTCGTTCGTCTGAACCAGGCTCGACTGAGCGCTGGCGAACCCGAGCCAGCCGGGGCCGAAGCTATACCAGTCGGCGACGCCGTTCACCGTGAGCGTCTCGACGGAAGGACGAGCGGCTCCGGTCACGCTGCGACGTTGGCGAACGAGGAAGTCAGCCAGCGACGTGGCCTGTGAGTTGCGACCGAGTTCGGCGAAATTGTAATCGGCTCCGATCGTGCCTTCCGGAACGCTGATCCCGAAGCGATCGTTGGCCAGAATCGATCCGCCGGCCGTCCCCAGGCTCTCCATGCCGTCGGCGATAAACTGCGGTTGGACTTCGTTGATTTGATACTCGCCTGGCGGCAGATTGATGAATGCGTAGCTGCCGTCGGCCGCGGTCTGCACCGAGGCATTGACTGCGCCTTGAATTGGACTCGTACCGGTGAGCTGAATGGTAACCCCGCCGAGCGCCCCTTCGTTGGCGTCGAACAGGCCGTTGTTGTTTTGGTCGATAAAGACTGAGCCGCCAAGTGAGCTCGGCTCAAAGTCGCGAACGGTCACCATCACGGTCGCCGTCGCCATTCCGCCGTTGCCGTCACCGATCGCGTAAGTGAATTCGTCCGGCCCCGAATAGTCGGGCGGCGGTTGATAGTTCAGCTGGCCGTTGACGCCCTGCGAAACGACGCCACCGTTGTTGCCCTGCGAGAAGCTCTCAATGGTGAGCGTCTCGTCCAGGTCCGGGGCGTCGTCGTCGTTGCCGAGGACGTCAAAGCCCGTCACGGAGGCGTTCTTCACGACGGTGAACGAATCGTCGCGAGCGATAGGGTTGTCGTTCACCGAGGCGATCATGAAATTGATCAGCGCCGAATCCTCACCGCCATTCCCGTCACTGATCGTGTAGGAAATGATGTCCGATCCGAAAACGTCGGCGGGGGGAGCGTAACGAATGGTCTCGCCGTCCACTAACTGGACCGTGGCGCCGGGCAAACCACCGCTGATGGCGGTGATCGTCAGCGTCTCGCCCATATCGGGTGCGTCGGTGTCGTTGACGAGAGGCTTGAAATCCGCGGCCGGGTCATCTTCATCGATGTTGAACGTGTCGTTCAGCGCGTTGGGAGGGTCGTTGAGGGGATCGACGGTGACGGTGACGACCGCCGTCTTTGTCGCGCCTAGAGTGTCGGTCAATGTGTACGAGAACGTCTCCATGCCGCTGAAGTTGGCGGCTGGCTGGTAGCGGATGATCGATCCGGCGGCGCCGATCGTCGCGTCGCCGCCCATATCGGGCGCAGTGACGGCTGTGATCGAAAACGACTCGGGCGGGTCGGGGCTGCTGTCATCATTTCCCAAGACATCGAACGATGTTTGGGCGCTGTCTTCTGTCACGGTGAACTGATCGTCGACCGCGTTGGGCGGATCGTTCACCGACTGCACGTCGACGATAACAAACCCCGTGTCACTCGCCGAACCGTTGCTCAGCGTGTAGACAAACGTCTCCTTGCCAAAGAAGTTGGCCGCCGGCGAATACGTTAGAGATTTCAGGTCGGGGGCGATGGAAAGCGCTCCGCCGGCTGAAGTCGGTCCGACCGCCGAGATGATCAGGTCGCCGGTCGACGATTGGAACTGCTGATCATTCTGCAGCACGTCGAGTGAGGCGTTGACTGTGTCTTCGTCGACACCGAACAGATCGCCATTGGCTCCGAACGATGCGTTGATCGCGATCGAAGCACCGTTGAACTTGAATTCCGCCGGGGAGATCGGTGATTGTCCGACGAGCGACGAGTCGTTGGCGGGCAAGTCGTCGGCTCCGTTCGCCGAAAAAATCTCCGTGCCCGCGATGTTGGCGAGCATTGGAATCGTAAACATCAGCACGCTGCCGCCGTCGCTGCCGGCTCCCCCGCTGCTGCGGGCGCCGATCTCGTCGATCAATCCCAACTGGCTGGCGTCGCCGAACTCTCGATCCGCGTCGAAGTCGTCTTCGAACACGGCCGCGCCGTTGGGGGTGACGAGGTCGTTTTGATACAACACGTCGAAGAACGCGCCGGTGATTCCCTGAGGCGCGATGCGGCGGTCCGAAACGAATACCTGCAACAAGAACGAGTCGCCGACATCGACCGATGTAATCTCCGATTCAGCCAGGTCGGTCGTCTTGAAATCGACGCGGATTAGTTCGTTGCTGATCGCATTGACAACAAACGCTTGGTTCGTCGTATTGCCCGCCAAGTCCGTGGCGACGACGTTGAAGTTGTGGGAGCCTTCTTGAGCGTTCGTGGGGACCCAGGTGACCACGCCCGTCGCGGAATTGATCGACGCGCCGGCGGGGCCGGTTGGCAATGTGTAGGTCAGACCGGAGCCCTCTTCGTCGTGCTGGGCGTTGTAGTTGAGGTCGTCGCCCGCCTTGGCGTCGGTGGGCGGCGTCGAGGAGATGGGATTGATGGCGGCGTCGATCGTGATCGACAACTGAGTCGTGCGCGGCCCGGCGACTCCATTGACGACCTGGTCGGCGCTGAGTACGACGTTGCCCGATAACGTTTGACTGCCCCCCGACGAAATGGTGACGTCGCTATTCGCAGTCGCCTGTGCGATCTGCACGTTGTCGGCGAACAAGCGTACGAGAGCTCCGTCGAACGCCGAGGGAATGAAGATGTCGAACGCATTGCCCGGCGCCGAGTTGTCGCGGCTCGTCACGTTGTCCGCGTCGTCCGGTCCCGTGTCACTGGTGTTCACCAGATCGAGCGAGGCGACAGCCGGAACTGTGAACTCACCGAAGTCGACATCGGCGGTCGTCCGCCCGATCAGAACATCGACGGAGATGCGGCCATCGCTGATCGTCGGCGCGACGTTGGCGTTGAGCACCTGTCGGACGATGTGGGTCCCCGCGCCGGCCGTAATGACGTATGAGCCGTCCGCGGCCGCCGTCGTCGAGAGCTCGCCCGCGTCGAGGTTTCCGTTGTCGTTTCCATCGACGAATACAGTTGCTCCGGCCACTCCCTGCTCGGCGCCGTTCTGCGCCCCGTCAACGTTGTCGTCGCCGAACACGGTTCCGCGAATCTCGCCGCTTCCCGTGACGCCATTGATGACCAATAGGCGACCGTCGCCGCTGATCGGCAGATTGTCGAACGGGCTTCCCGCGTTCAGCGTGCCGACGGACGCCATCGTATTGACGACAGTCATGTCGTTGACGGTTGCGAATACGCTGAAGCCGCCGTTTTGGTTGTCGAGGTTTTCGCTGTTGTTGAGGAGATTAAAGAAGAACTGACTCGTCGCGCTATTCGGGTCGTTGCCCAGTTTGGCCATCGACACCGTGGCTGCCACGTTGGACAGATTGAATTCGTTGACGACAGGCGGGTCGGTTGGAATCGAGGCGAACTGCAATGTCGACGTGAACGTCTCATTGGTCGTGACGAAGCCACCTCCCTGAAGGACGAAGCCCGCTGCGAGTCGATGAAAGAAGCTGTCGTCGTAGTCGCCGTCGTTCGCGTAGTTCAGGAAGTTGTCGACCGTCAGCGGAGCCGCTTGTGGCTGCAGCACGAGTTCGACGTCGCCAAAATTCGTCTTTAGCACAGCGATATTCGTGGGGAGCGGGACGCCGGAGCCCTCCGCCAACTGGTCGAGCGACTGGAACCCTTCAGCTCGCGTGCCATCGGGATACTCCCACGTCGGTGTGGCGTTGATGCCTTCCGCTTGCCCGACCGCATTCAACGAACCGTCGGGATTCAGCACTTCGATGTGATCCGGTTGGTCGGCGGGTTGCCCGAACAACGCCTTTTGGCGGTCGCAGACGGTGCACAGCACACTCCCGAAGAACTTCGTACCCGAGTCGGCTAGCGCCTGGGCGAAGTCGCCAAGCGACGAGATGGCTTCGCCTTCGGCGACGGACTGCACCGCCGCCTGATCCGGTTCGGTGGCTAGATCGGCCGCCAACAGAACTCTCTTTTCGAGAGCCTCGAATCGAAGCGGATGCGGGCTGCGGGTCGCCAGGCGGCGGCGGGAATGTCTCGATCTGGTCATGTTGAGACTTGAGCAATGAGAGGTGAAGAGGAGATGGGTGTAAACTTCAGGATAAACAGCGCGCATAAAATAGGTAGCAATTGCGGCGCTGAAAATCGCTCCTCAGGCCACTGGCTGTCGGAGAATCGCTACATCCCTGCCAATCCGCTCTCCGCATTGGTTCTATTTGGACGCTGTTGGCTCGCTCCGGGTTCCCACTCCCGCAACCGGTTGTAACTCGATAAGCTGAGGCGTGTTGCGCCCTGATCCATGGAATTGGGCCGCCGCCGCGTGCCCGCCGAATCGGTCGGCAAAGCGCGAGCGCCGTTTCGCCGAGCGTGGGGTGGCGAATCCGTTAACCGCCGCTGAACCCGTATGAGCACCACCTCCTCAATCCCTTTGCCGCTGCTGATCACGGGTGTTGCGGGAGTGGCCGGGTACAACGCCTTTCATCATTTCCACGCCCGCTTTCCGGGGCAAGTCATCGGCATTCGTCGCGCCGACAATTGGCGGCTCCAGGGCGACGGATTGGTCGGGTGCGACATGCACTGGTGGCAGGACTCGTCCGCGGCGAGCCAGAACAGGCAATCCCTGCCAGCACTGTTCGACAGATACGAATTCCGTTCTGTGTTGAACTGCGAAGGGACCTGTGCGCTCCGCGCCTGCGAACTCGATCCCCTGATGGCTTGGCGTGTCAACGTGCTCGGCCTCGAAAACCTGATTGAGACGGTTCAGCAGCGAGCCGAGTCGGTGCGGTTGGTTCACCTATCGATTGACCTGGTCTTCTCCGGCACCCTCGACGGCGACCATGTGGAGACCGACCCGCCGGACCCGGTGACCGTCTACGGCAAAACGATGGAGCAGACAGAGAACCTCGTACTGTCGTCTGATCCCACGGCCTGCGTGCTGCGGATTTCATTGCCGATGGGAGTGAGTTTCAACGGGCACGCCGGGGCAATCGACTGGATTCAAGCTCGATTCCAGAAAGGCAAGCCGGCCACGCTCTACTTTGACGAGGTGAGAACTCCGACCTACACCGACTGCATGAACAAGGTGTTCGACGACCTTCTGCGGAACCGACTCAGCGGGCTCTTCCACTGCGGCGGCCCCCGCAAACTCAGCCTCTACCAGATAGCCCAGATCGTGAATCGAGTGGGTGGTTACCGGGCGGAGCACCTTCACGGCTGCCACCGCATCGAAGCGGGACCGATGCCGCCGCGCGCCGGCGATGTCACGATGGACTCGCGAAAGCTGCAAGATGGGTTGGGCTACGCCCCATTCGATCCGTGGCCGATCGATGAGGAATTCGTGCCAACCGATCCAGAGTGGCACTACCGACGCGACACTTTCGACGGGTCTCCCGAATTGCTGGCCGAGCAGCTCTACCGCAACCCCAAAGCGAACTGATCATCGCTCCGCGATCGTCGGCTACGCCTCACCGCGGCGCAAATGGTCGACCAGCAACAGCGCCGCCAACGACTTGGCGTCTTCGATTTCACCGTTGATGCACATCTCGATCGCTTGGCGCCACGGGACAAGGATGTTCTCGATGAACTCATCCGGCTCCAGGGCGGCGGAGCCGGCGGTCAGGTCGCTGGCGAGATACAAGAACATGCGTTCGTCCAGAATTCCCGGCGAGGCGTAGAACTCTGTTAGCTTTCGCCAGGTCGCCGCCGTATAGCCAGTCTCTTCGGTCAGTTCACGGCGGGCCGTTGTCTCCGGAGGCTCGCCCGCTTCCAGCGTTCCAGCGGGGACCTCCAGCAGCGTCTGGCCAACGGAGTGGCGGAGGTTGCGGATCAAACAGACGTGGTCGTCGTCCACCATGGGTACGATGACGACGGCTCCCGCATGTCGAATCACGGCGCGCACGCCGGTTGTGCCGTCGCGCCGCGGCTCGTCGATCTCGACGATGCGAAACCGCGGCGTATCCAACAACTCGCGCTCGGCGGACAACAGATCGACTCCCCGACAGGTTCGCCTAGCTGCGATCTTCGATCGCGACAAACTCCCGCGCTTTCGCGCCGGTGTAGACCTGACGCGGCCGGCAGATACGCTTCTTCGGTGAATTGTGCATCTCGACCCAATGGGCGATCCAGCCGGGCAGCCGACCGATCGCGAACAACACAGTGAACATCTGCACGGGAATCCCCAGAGCTCGGTAGATGACACCCGAATAGAAGTCGACGTTGGGATAGAGCTTGCGTTCGACGAAATAGGGATCGTTGAGGGCGACCTCCTCCAGTTCCTGGGCCACGTCGAACAACGGATCCTTGATCTCCAACTTGGCGAGTAACTTGTCGCAGCTGGCCTTGATCAAGGTGGCCCGCGGGTCAAAGTTCTTGTAGACGCGGTGGCCGAATCCCATCAGCCGGAAGCTGTCCGACTTATCCTTGGCCATGTCGACATACTTTTTGACATTGCAGTCGTCGGCGATGATCCGATTGAGCATATTGACGACGGCCTCGTTCGCCCCGCCGTGCAGCGGGCCCCACAGAGCGCAGATGCCCGCGGAAATGGAGGCGAACAGGTTGGCGTCGGCCGAACCGACCATGCGAACCGTCGACGTGCTGCAGTTCTGCTCGTGGTCGGCGTGAACGATGAGCAGCATATTCAGAGCTTCGACGTGGTCCTGGTCGATGACGTATTCTTCGCTGGGAACGGCGAACATCATCCGCAGGAAGTTCTCGGTGTACTTCAAGTCGTTTTGCGGGTAGAGGAACGGTTGACCGACGGATTTCTTGTAACTGTAGGCGGCGATCGTCGGCAGTTTCGCGATCAGCCGGTGAATGCACACCTCGACTTGGTCGTGGTCGCGGGGATCGAGCGAATCCTGGTAGAACGTCGCCAAGGCGCTGACGACCGACGAGGCGATCGCCATCGGGTGAGCGTCGCGAGGAAAGCCGTTGTAGAAGTACCGCAGGGATTCATGGAGCAGTGTGTGCCGTCGAATGCTCTGGCGGAATTGCTCGAGCTGCGTGAAAGTGGGCAACTCGCCGTAGATCAGCAAGTACGAAACCTCGACGAAATCGCAGCTGGTCGCCAGGTCTTCGATCGGGTAGCCGCGATAGCGAAGGATGCCCTTTTCGCCATTTAAGAACGTGATCGCGCTCTCCGTCGAACCGGTGTTCCCGAAGCCCTCGTCCAGTGTGATGGCCCCGGTTTCAGCGCGGAGGCGAGCGATGTCCACTCCCGTTTCGTTTTCCGAACCGACGACGAGGGGAAGGTCAATCTCAGAATCGCCAATCTTCAGTCGAGCTGTGTCTGCCATCGTCTGCCTTTCCAGTGCTTCACTCATCCCTGTCGCTCCTGCGGACCTTCGTCGCGGAATCAGGGGCAGTGTACCCCCCGCGGATATGTTCGACAATCGACCCAGCGAGCGGCGTGCGAAGATCCGCCTTGGCGCCTCGCTCGCTTAAACGGGGCCAGCCCAATGGCTTGCGACCAGCAGCCAACTCAAACTTCGCCCAGAATCATCTCACCGTACGACGCTTCCAATAGATCCGCGTCACTGATTTCGAATTCCCTTCGCAACAACGACAGGCGTTCTTGCGATGAACTCAGCTCGTCAGCGGTCGACAGTACAGCTTCGAATTCTAGGAAGTCGCCGAGCGAATCAACTCGGTCGAGATGGATGCGGACGTTTTCGAACAGATAGATCCAGCGGCGTTTGCAAACGATCGCCAGCTGGCCACCCGCCGCCGAGAGCGCCGCTTTCATGGCAGCCGCGTCGACCACGTCGACCAGGTGGTAACGACTTCGCTTGGCGTCCGCCAGATCCGGACGCTCGTACCAGATCAGTTCCGCTCGCGATTCGACTTGGCGGCCGTCGCGATCAAACAACTCGATTTCGCGCAGCTTGAGTCGTCCGCGACCACAGCCGAAGTACGTGTCGATCTGGTCCTGACGCTCAGCGTGGTGGATCGGCAAGGAGGTCGCCGTACGTTGGGCCTTCGCCAAGTCGGCCAGCTGTGCCTTCAGTTCCAAGTTGCCGCGCAGCGCTGTATTCGTATTCATGCGCAACAATGTAACGCGCAGCGCTAGAAACGGTGAATCGGAGCGAACGCCGGCTCAGCGCCGGCTCAGCGGCGGCCGCCAGTCGCGCCGCCAGCGACATCGGCGTTGGAGCCGCTGGGGTCGTCGTAGATCGTCCAGACGGGGATCGATTCGCGGAGGCTCGCGACGAATTCCGCGACCTGCTCGCTGCGCTTTTTCTTGACGATCTCTTTCTTGATTTCGACCTGAGCATCAAGGAACGGTTTCCGACCCGCCGCCGTACGCTCGACCACCCTGACAATGTGAAAGCCCGATTCGTCTTTGATGATCTCGCTCAGGTAACCCGGCGGCAGTTGAAAGATCGCTGCATCGATCGGCTGTGATCGCAGCTCGCCGGGCTCCGTCCAATCGTGATATCCACCTTCACTGGCGTCGAGTCCTTGAGAACTCCGCTTGGCGACCGCGCTGAGCGGAGCTCCACCCAACCGCACCTCATTTCCGAGCACCTGAATCGCCTGCCACGCTTGCTGCTCGCTCTGCGTCTTGTCGAACCGCACCGTCATTTTCTCCCACCGCGCTCGCGACGGGAATTCATACTCGGCCAGATTCTCGCGGTAGTAGTCCAGCATCTCCAGGTGCGTTACTTCGGGATGGATGTCGATATTCATCACGACCGCCTGACGTCCCAGTTCGCGCTCCATGAACTGCTGCTTGTGCTTGGCCAATGAGCTGCCGAACTTGCGAAGTATGGCGTCGAATTGTTGAGCCGAAGCCACCTTGGCCTTTTTGAGTGCGTCGGGCAATTCTTTTTCGTCGTAGGCTTCTGACATGCGGCGGCGAATCTGTGGCATCGCGTCCTCGAGCTTGTCCGCCGGGATGTCGCGGAGAAACGCCGCGTACATGAGCTTGGCGTCCACCGCTTGCTTGAGCACTTGGACCATCGCCATCTCTTTCTGCTGCTCAAACTGCGCCGGCGTCATCTTGTCGCGGTGAGGCTCCAAGGTCTGCCTGACGAAAGGGAGGATGTCGCCGGCAAGGATGTGTTGATCGCCAACCCGGGCGACGATCTGCGCGGGTTCAATCGTATCGTCGTAGTTCAAGTTCCCATTCGATGAAGCGTCTAGCGGCGCGCGACTGGCGACGGGGTCTTGGTACGGGGCCGCAACCGGCGGCGCAACCGGTGGTTGCGGTTGGGTGTGGGGGTAAGGATACGTCTGTTGTTGCGGCCCGCGCGACGATGGATCGACCGGTGGACGAAACTGTTGCTGAGAGGGCTGGTAGGTCGGAGGCTGGTAGGTGGGAGGCTGATAGGACGCCGGATGTGATGGGACGTTGGGTGGGGCCTGGACAAAAGGAGATGGCTCCGGCTCCGGCTGTCCGGTTGGTGTTTGAACAAATGGCGGGTGCAGCGGATCGCGCCCAGGCGCGGGTTGCCCGCCAACTCCTGGCGGTGTGATGGTCAGTGGCGTCGACGCTCCGGGGGCCAGCGGATCCGGTCCCGGGTCTTGCCGTGAGAGCAAACTGCAGCCGGAAAGAATGGCCGCCGCGCTCGTGACGACGAGAAGTCTCCATACTTGCTCGCGCACCGAAATTGCCTTGGTTTGAGATGAATCAGGAAAGGGGAAGGGTCTCTTCACCGCCGAGCGCATCCTGCGCGGGGGCGGGATTATAGTGGCGTCAGAGCCCTGCCTGCAACACAGATTTGACGAGGAACAGAATTTTGGTGGCGTCCGTAAGGTCTTCCGGCATAGGAAGATAGGCGCTGGAAGAATCGACCACTCGAACCTTGTTACGGTTTGCCGACGCCAATTGTTCTATGCGGCCGCGATCGGCGTAGCGGAACACGATGAACCCAGCCTCGGTGTAGATGGCCCCGATCTGCCAGACAGCCGCCTCCATTTTCAACTCGGCAAGTTCGAACATTCGCTCGACGGGAGCCGGCGGCGGCCCGAATCGATCGTTGATCTCCAGCCTGAGTTCGCTCAGGTCCGGGAAAGAAGCGGCCCGCGTCATCCGCCGGTAGATGTCGATTTTCAGCCGCATGTCGGGAACGTAGTCAGTGGGCAAGAATGCCTCGCCGGGCAGATCGATGTCGACGTCCACGGACAACTTGGGTGGGAGTTGCTTCAGTTGCCGAACGGCCGTCTCGAGCAATTGGCAGTAGAGCTCGTAGCCGACGACCGCGATGTGGCCGCTCTGTTGCGTGCCGAGCAAGTTGCCGGCGCCGCGGATTTCAAGATCGCGCATCGAGATCGAGAACCCGGCTCCCATCTCGCTGAACTCCTCGATCGCCCGCAGTCGTCGAGCTGCGTTGGGTGTGATGCTCTTGTGGGGTTCGACGAGCAGGTAGCAATAGGCGCGGTGTTTGTAACGTCCCACGCGACCTCGCAGTTGATGAAGGTCGGCCAACCCGTACCGGTCCGCTTCGTCGATGAAGATCGTATTGGCGTTGGGAATGTCCAGGCCGCTTTCGACGATTGTCGTCGCCAGCAGCACGTCGAACTTGCCGGCGACAAAATCGAACATCACCTTCTCCAACTCGCCCTCGGGCATCTGGCCGTGCCCGATTCGGATGGACGCTTCGGGGACGATGTGCTCGAGACGCTGCTTGATCAGTTCGATGTCGTTGACGCGATTGTGAACGAAGAAAATCTGTCCGCCGCGATTCAGTTCGCGCATCACGGCGTTGCGGATCAAGTCGGCGTCGAATCGCGAGACGCGAGTTTCGACGGCGATGCGGTCTTCCGGAGCCGTTTCCAAATTGGAGATGTCGCGAACGCCCACCAGCGACATATGCAGCGTGCGCGGAATGGGCGTGGCGCTCATCGTCAACACGTCGACCGTCGACTTGAGCGACTTGAGATGCTCCTTCACTTCAACGCCGAAACGTTGCTCTTCATCGATGATCACCAAACCGAGATTGAAGAACTTCACATCGCGCGACGAAAGTCGATGAGTACCGACGACGATGTCAACTCGGCCAGCCGCCAGGTCGGCGACCGTCTTGCGGATCTCTTGTGTCGTGCAGAATCGACTGAGTTTGGCGATCGAAACCGGGAATTCGACCATCCGTTCGCGAATGGTGCGGAAGTGCTGTTCGACCAGAATCGTGGTCGGCGCCAGCAGGGCGGCTTGGTAGCCATTCTCGACCACCTTGAAGGCGGCTCGCATTGCGACTTCGGTCTTGCCGAACCCGACGTCGCCGCAGAGCAGCCGGTCCATCGGCTTGGCCGTTTGCATGTCGCGTTTGATCGCGGCGATCGCCGTTCGTTGATCGGGCGTTTCCTCATACGGGAACGCGGCGTCGAACTCGGTCTGCCACTCCGTATCGGCGTGGAAGGCGATGCCCGTGCGCGACGACCGCGCGGCTTGCAATTCGAGCATGTCCGAGGCCAGATCGGTCACGGCTAGTTCGGCGGCCCGCTTTTGCCGCTGCCATGTCTTGCCGCCGATCCGCGCCAAGCTGGGCTTGGTCTTCGAGCCGCCGATGTACTTTTGCACCATGTCGATCTTGGCGGTCGGCACGAAGATCTTGGTGCCGCCGTGAAACTCGATCTGCAGGTGTTCCTCGACGTGCCCGTCTTTATCCAACAGCTCCAGACCCCGGTAGCGGCCGATGCCGTGCGCCAGATGGACGACCAAGTCGCCCGCTCGCAAATCGAGAAAGCTGTCGAGCGCCTTGCCCAGACGTCGCTTGCGAGGTCGTCTCAGTTGCGTTCGGTGGAAGAGCTCGTTGCCGCTGACCAACAGCACATCTTGTTCAGTCAAGCGGAAACCGTTCCGCAGCGCGCCGACGGCGAACTGCGTGGCGGTCAGCGTTTCATTCGACTCGTCGACCAGGATCTCCCGCAGGCGATCCGATTCAGCCGACGTGTTCGAAACGACGAACAGCCGGTCTCCGCCGGTCAGCGCGGCCAGCTCTTCGCGCACCCGCGCTACGTCGCCGCTCAACCGCTCGACCGACTCGATCTGCAACTGGCAGTGAGTTGGCGAGGAATTCGTCGACAGCGCGCTGACCAGCAGATGCGAGAATCCCTCGGCGGCGCTCATCACCTGGTTGAAGCTGTGGAACCGGTCGGGCGAAGCGGTGCGGGAAAGGTAGCCGCGGGCGTTCTCCGCCATCGTTTCCAGCTCGACGAACGCCAACCAGGAATGTTCCGGCAGGAATGCGGCCAGATGGGCGTCGTCGATCTGCGACGAGCCGAGCACGGTCAACTCGGCGCACTGCATCGTGGTGATGCTGCGTTGAGAGCCAACGTCAAACGAACGTATCGACTCCACCTCGTCGTCAAAGAACTCGATTCGCACGGGCCGAATCCAGTCGGGCGCGAACAGGTCGAGGATTCCGCCGCGCATCGAGAACTCGCCCGGCAACTCGACCGCGCTGGTCGGATGAAAGGCGTGCGTCACCAGCCAGCGGCGCAGCTGCTCCGTGTCCGTCCGCGAGCCGACTTCAATTCGCTTCGTGTTGTCGGCGACCGACTGTTGAGACGGTGTCGGCTGCAGCAGGCTCTCGATGCTCGTCACCACCACGCGCGGCGGTTGTGTTGAGCTGAGCTCTTTGAGCACCCGCAATCGATCGGCGTAGATGTCGTCGTGCAGCGTCCGTTCGTCCGGCTCGGACTCCCATGCTGGGAATCGTAAGGGGTGACCGTCCCAGAACAGTTCCAGTTCCTCGCAGACGTCGTCGATGTCCGCCTGTGCAGGAAGCACCAGCACGAGCGTGGCTGGACAGCTCGTCGCCAACGCCGCCGCCGCCAGCGCGCACGTCGATCCCCAGACTCCGTCCAATGAGGCCGTCTCTCCCTGCCCGAGCGCAGCGACCACTTGGCTGAAGTCTTCTTGCCGATGAAGCTGAAGGGGCAGCTGGCGAAGCTGCTCCTCGGCGCTAATCAAGGCCGGTGCTTGCGACATCGTCCTGCGGCGAAAGCGTATCAGTATCCGGTCGCGAGATTCTACGGCGCCGCACCGGATATCGGGAATGGGGGTTTTTTGAGCACAACGCGGCGTTTCGTCTGATGGAACGCCAATTGTCGCGACTTCGTCGCCAGGTCGCTTGTGCACGTTGGCCTTTTGATGGGCCTTCCGAGGCTCCTTTCCGAGTCGCCTTCCGAGGCCGTCAGCGCGGGTCCGCCCACTCGAGCGGCTCCCATTGTCGCGTTTTGTCAAATAGAACGCCGATTGTCGCGACTTCGTCGCGAGGTCCAGCCCGGCAAGCGGGACCTATTCTTCTTTGCGTTCTTGTTTGAATTCGCGCAGTTGCTCGGCCTCGGGCTGGTCCTTGTAGTAGTCGTCCAGCGGGAAGCAGCCGCTGATCAGCGCATTGCGGGGAGCGGTCGTGCAATCGCTGAACGTTCGGCAGACGCTCCTTCTGCGAAGCTGACCTTTACGAAGAGTGTCCGTCGGCAAGTCTGGATAACTCAACACCATCCGACCAATGCCCACCGAGTCGACCCAGCCCGCGCGAACGACAGCTTGGGCGACATGCGGCAAGTAGTCCTGCAGATAGGTGAAGCCACTGCCGACAAAAGTCAACTTCGGGTGGGCCGCCTTGCATTTTCGAGCGGCGTGGATCAACCGGCAGACGCCGACCAGCGGATCTTCCGGCGGCAAGTAGCCGTCGGAGGGCGGAAAGATGGCGGGCCGCATCAGATGCGGATTGTAATAGGGGCTGGCGCAGGAAACATTGATCGCGGTGACGCCCCAATCCCGCAACATGCCAATCAACTCCAGGGGCTCGCTCAGGTCGGGGACGAGCGGGTCGGCGGGCGAATGCCCAAAAGCGTCGTTGTACGGCAATGCGAACGGCATCGGCTCGCCAACTTGTCGGCTGGTCTTGAACGGCGGCATGTCATAAACGCTGAGCCGGACGAAGACCGCCAACTCGGGCAGCTCCGTACGAACTCGCTCGACGACGTTGCGCAACAATCGGCTGCGGCCGGCCAAATCGCCGCCATACCGGCCCGGTCGCCGCCCAGCGCTCAAAAACTCGTGCATCAGGTAACCGTGACATGACTTGATGTCGACGAATCGAAAACCAACTTCCTGTGCGGTCCGCGCAGCGGCCAGATAGGAATCGACGAGACTGTCGACTTCAGCGTCGGTCAACACGGCTGCATCGTCGTCGGGGTCGATGCCGAACTTCTCGTCGAGCTGTGGGTGATGGTAGGCGATTCGCGGCTCCAACTGCTTTGAGTTGGGACGGCAGAATCGACCGGAGTGAGTAAGTTGCAGTCCGACGAGCAGATCGGCCGTCTCTCCGCAAGCGGACCGATGCGCGGCTGTGAGTTCATTGAGCAGTTGCGCCAGCCCGGCCGCATTGGCGGGAGTCGCCAAGGTCTGGTTCGGATTCGCTCGCCCGTCTTCCCGCACGGCGGCGGCTTCGCCTCCCCAAATCAACTTCGCCCCGCTCTCGCCGAACCGCCGCCAGCGACGCAGGGTGTGCGCCGAGGGCGACCCATCGCGGTTGGCGTCCCAACCTTCCATCGGATGAATGCACCAGCGGTTGCCGACGTGGAGGTCGCCGATGTCCAGCGGCGCGGCGAGCGGCGAATCTTCATCCGCCGTCAGAATTCGGTCGTCGACCGGCAAGTCAACTCCCAACTCGTCCAATCGATCCCGCAACTCGGCGGGCGACTTCAGTTGGGCGATCTTGGGGTAGGCAGTTGTCATGTTTGTCTGTCGACGGCAATGGGAAGATCGCCCGCCCGGCCGACTTTCTGCTCGATCCGGGCTCGCGAGCAACGGCGGGTTCAGCTTGAGGCAACCGGCTTGAGATCGCAATAGGAGAGAAAGAATTGGCGCTCGCGCGACTCGTCGGCGAATCGCACCGATGCGGTGCGTTTTTTTCCCGAGCCGCCGAGTGAGACGATCGACCCAATCCCGTAGCGCGGGTGCGCGACGACCATCCCGTTTTCGAAAATTTCCGGATCGGGACGTTGGAGCGTTTCGCCGCTCGCTTGATCAATCATCTCGGAAGCGGTCGTCAGCTTGAAATTGGCGGCGATGCGTTGTTTCCGAGCAGGAGCCGGCTGTTCATTGATCGGCTCCCGCGGAGCGTCATCGAATGTTGACGGCCCGCCCGCCGGCGGAGCCTGACTGTACTCGTCGCGCGGCGGCGGTTGCACGGTGCGAGGAATGGAGAGTTCCAGTTGATCCAGCGGCAGTTGTTGCAGGAACGGGCTCGGCACCGTCGGGGCCATCACTCCCCGCCGCATCCGATACATCGCGTAGCTCAACTGTAGACGCTCCATGGCGCGCGTCATGCCGACGAACATGAGTCGCCGTTCCTCCTCGACTTCGGCCGGCTGCTGAGATCGCTCGTGAGGCAGATACCCCTGCTCGCAGGCGACGAGAAACGCGACGGGGAACTCGAGCCCCTTGGCCGAATGCAAGGTCATCAGCGAGACTTTGGCTGACCCGTCATCCAGGTCGTCCGTGTCGCTGACCAGCGCCGCTCGCTCGAGGAACTTCTCCAGCGCCGGGCCGGCCGAAAGGGTTTGGTCAAACTCCATGCCGGCGCTCAACAACTCTTCGATGTTAGCTACTCGATCGTTGTCGTCCTCGTCAGTCGCCCGTTCCTGTAGGTAGTCGCGGTACCCGGTTTCCGTGACGACGCGGTCCATGATCGACGCCACAGGTTGGGTGGCGTGCTCGGCGATCGAGTCGATGATCGCGACGAACTTCGCGACACTGACGGCCGCCCGTTTGGTGACGCCCGGCGCCAGCGCCGCCTGCCGCGCAGCATCCAACATGCAAGTGGACTTTCGGTGAGCGAAATCTTTGATGAGATCTAAGGTCTTGCGGCCGATGCCGCGGGGCGGTGTGTTGATGATGCGCAGGCAGGCCGCGTCGTTGGCCGGATTGTTGCACAGATGTAAGTAGGCCAGAACGTCCTTGACCTCTTTCCGCTGATAGAACTCGTGACCGTTCAGAATCTGGTAGGCGACGCCGTGGTCGTGAAGTCGCGACTCGATCACGCGCGAGACGGCGTGAGTTCGGTAGAAGACAGCGATCTCTTTCGCTGGACGCCCCGCGTCCAACTCAGCTCGAATCTGCGCGACAATGTCGTTCGCCTCGTCGTGATGCGTTGGGTACGCGATCAAGCGGACCGGACGCCCCGGCGCGTTGTCGGTGAAGAGCCGTTTCGGGTGGCGATTGTGGTTGTACTGAATCAAGTGGTCCGACGCCGCCACGATCTGCGGCGTGCTGCGATAATTCTGCTCCAGTCGCACAATGTTCGCAGTCGGATAGTCCTTTTCGAAATCGAGGATGTTTTGAATGTTGGCGCCGCGCCAGCTGTAGATCGATTGGTCCGGGTCGCCCGTGACCGCCAG
>JASMLW010000435.1 GCA_030748485.1 Pirellulaceae bacterium | reverse complement strand
GATCAAACCGAACCGGAGAGACTAATGGAAAACGCGGAGGAATTACAAGCTCTTTGGTTTGAGCTGCAAGATCGAGTCATTAGGAGGCTGAACCAGAGTTGCCCGCCGGGGGCGGAACCAATACCGCGTGTATCAGAGTCCCGCGACCGGCGATCAACAGACCAGATCCTCAAACGCCTCCAGCATCTTGAAGGGGAGGCGTCGTCCGTTGACCAGAGGTTCTCAATGCCGTCACTGTGCGCGGGAGTAAACCTCTTTGGCCCTGTGAGTCAGGTTGAGGGCGTATTCCACGGCGAACCCGCCCGTTACTCACCTACGTCGTGGCGAGCGGCCAGTGATTCTGTCGTCGGGCATGTTGAACGGGCTCGTGAAGCCCTCGACCGATGGGTCGAAGAGCATGGAGTTGATTCGACCGACGGCTTCCTTCCGGCTGATTCGCCCTCGCAATGGGCGAAGAAACTGAAGATGTCATACTCGACCTTAAAGAGACACATCGATAACGGCCGTATTCGGGCAGAGAAGATCACATTGAGATCCTGGCGAATACACGGCAAGGATGCCGCAAGACACGGCTATACTCCCAAGTGATCATATCTGTTCATATGTGATCACACGCACAGCAAACGCAAGCACCTCTGTGGACGGACTCAGGAGTGACGCTACCATGTCATCATGACTAGCGGACAACTACTGACTGACGGTGAGGCGGCTGATTTGGTCCGAATGCTCCGACCACGATTGGTGCGGCTCGCGAAGGCTAGGCTAATTCCGTTCGTTAGGCTCCCGGACGGGGAGCTGCGGTTCGAGCGAGAGGAATTAGTTCGATGGATCGAGAGTCATCGTCGTGCCACGACGGAGGATTCTGAAAACGGCCCCGATTCCAGTAGACCGGCACGGGAAGGCGGCGGGCGGCCATGTTAATGAGGCTGAGACGCGAGAGCGATGGGCGTACAGCTCAAGGGATTCCCACCGAGCTGAGGGACCGCGATCAGTGGGTTGTCTGGCGGGAAGTGGATCGGGACGGCCGACGCGACAAGCTACCTTTCCAGCCGGACGGACAACTGGCGAAATCCAACGACTCCTCGACGTGGGCTAGCTACGACGCGGCGGCGGCAGTGTCCGAGAAGTACAGCGGTCTAGGGTACGTGTTTTCACCAGACGCTCAAGCAGATCGTCGAACACACGATCCGCAGTGTGTTGGACTTGGAGGCCTTTGAGGCTGAGGTGGAGCGAGAGAAGAACGAACAAGAGGATCTCAAAGAGTACCGCGAGCGCGCTGGAGAAGCGCTGAGCGAGCTGTGAAATACACGCGCGATGCAGGCATACCACAAAGCGGTGTGTACTTTCAATCTTAGCCGTAGGAGAGCCGCCAAACATGGTCACGCTTAACGAGGCCCGGCGTTATCGCCGTCGAGGTTGGTCGATAATCCCCATGAAAATGGGCGACAAGCGGCCCTTGTGCAAATGGAAACCGTACCAGAATCGGCTTCCTCTGGACGCTGAGATCGAGAGTTGGTTTGGGGAAGGCTCCGACCTTGGAATCGCCGTCATTTTTGGAGACGTGTCGTCCGGCCTGGCCTCTCGCGATTTCGACGACATGGACGCCTATCGACGCTGGGCGAATCTGAATCCGCAGTTAGCGAAGCGGCTGCCGACCGTCGCCACACAGCGAGGGCGACATGTCTATTTCACGGCAAAAAGATCGGAAGTCTCGAAGGCCCGGCAACTCGCCGGAAACCCGAACGGCGTCGGTGCGATCAAGACCGAAGACGGCGAATTGCGAATTGGCCACGGCTGCTATTCGGTGCTGCCGCCGTCCCAGCACCCAACCGGGGCCGTGTACGAATGGAGGATTCCACTGCTGGAAGGTCCGCCTCCAGTCGTCGACATTGTTGAATCCGGCCTATTGGAGGGGGAGAGGGCAACAGAGAAGACAGAGATCACAGAGCAGTCAGAGATCACAGAGCAGACAGAAGCAATGGCTTCTGTGCACTCTGTCTACTCTGTTGCACGGGGGGATGTCACACCTTTCTCCGAAGAGATTGAGCAGGCGACTTTAGATACGCTTCCCAATGGCCCCGGTCAACGAAACCGGCAGATCTTCGAATTCGCTCGGTCTCTGAAGGCGATCCCTGGGCTACATGATGCTCCTGCCAAGAGCCTCAAACCGTACGTTGAAGAGTGGCATCGGCGGGCGAAACCTGTGATCACCACGCAGCCATTTGAGGAAACATGGATCGACTTCATCAAAGGCTGGAAGAGCGTGAAGTTTCCCAAAGGCCAGAATCCGCTCGACGGCATCCTCGCCGTAGCCCGCGAATCTGAAGTTCCCGAGGTGGCTCTACAGTACGAACAGCCCAATGTACGGTTGGTGGTTAGCATTTGCCGCGAGTTGCAGCGGCGGGTCGGAACGGAGCCTTTCTTTCTTTCGTGTCGCAAGCTTGGGAGTATGGTGAACGTCGATCACACGACCGCGTCACGATGGCTATACCTTCTCGTTCAGGATGGCATTTTACGGCTCGTGAAAACCGGCAATTCGTACAAAGCCCACCGGTACCGCTACCTCGCGGACCTGAAGCCTCTGTGAGGGGACAGCTGAATCGGAAGATCCATGACGATCGAACACAATGACCAAGCCGGGCTGCGAGAAGTCGTGCGAGTAGTCGTGCGCGAAACGCTGGAACACTTTGAGAAATCTCAGAACACCGACCGCATCGCCTACACGGAGCCCGAGGCCGCCGCGCTGATCGGTATCCCGCGCCATTCCTTGCGCGACGCTCGGCTCCGAGGCGAGATCGAAGCGAGCAAAATCGGTCGGCGGATCATTTATCGCCGCGAGGAGTTAGAGGACTATCTCGCTCGAAATCAGATTTGAGCCAATGATTGACATCGCCAAAACGAATGCAAGAATAGAGGCGAGCCGCCCAGGTGTTGGCGCACCAGGACGGCTCTAACCATACGCAACCCTGGTAAGGAGGGTCACGACATGGCTGGTGGCCATTCTAATTGCGCCGCTGTTTCTTCGGTGCCCCACTTTCTCAATCGGGTTGCTTCCCCATTTACGCTGTTTTGCGGAAGGAGATTGCGATGAGAGCGTGGATTTTTCAGGATGCGCGACAAAAGAAAAGACTTGGCGACAAGGCCCCATGGACCGTTGGCTGGTTCGATCCAGAGGGCCGGAAACGTTCGAAGAGGATTGGGTCAAAGTCGGCGGCGGAAAAGTTCCGCAGGAAGACTGAGGGCGAGCTGGCGGCCGGGACATACTCAACTGTGTCCAGCGTCAAGTGGCCAGACTTCCGAGCCGCGTATGAAACGCATATCGCCGCGCGTTCGGCCGCGACGATCGAAACATCCAAGATCTCCCTGGCGCATTTTGAGCGGGTCGCCAGCCCGGTCCAAGTCAGCAAGGTCACTACAAAGACCATTGACAAATACGTTGCCGCCCGATCCCTAGAGGCCGGATCGAAAAAAGGGAGCCGCGTCTCACCGTCCACCGTCAACCGAGAGCTTCGGCACATCAAGGCGGCATTGGGCGTCGCCGTCGACTGGGGATACCTTGCAAAGTTGCCCAAAATCAAGTTTCTCAAACCACGCTCAAAAGCACCGAGCTATGTTTCCCCCGATGAGTTTGCGGCGATCTACCAAGCCTGTGGGGTAGCCACTTGGCCCCGCGTTCCCAACATCGATACGGCGGACTGGTGGCGTGCTCTGTTGATTACCGCGTACCTTACCGGTTGGCGAATCAGCGAGCTGCTCAACCTGCGTCGCGCCAACGTTGATCTCGATCAAGGTGTTGCGATTCTTGAGGCCGAAGCGACTAAGGGAAAACGGGCCGAGCGAGTTCCACTTCATCCAGTGGTTGTTGAGCACTTGAAATCGATCAACGGATTCAGCGTCGAGATGTTTCCCATCGGCGGTGGGCGGCGGCCGCTGTGGGACCAATTCGGCGAGATCCAGACGGCGGCGGAAGTTAGCAAACCGGGCGGCGACCGCTTCGGGTTTCATGACCTGCGGCGAGCGTTTGCGACCATGAACGCTGACCGCTTAACGGCTGATGCCCTCCAGGCGCTAATGCGGCACCAGAGCTACTCTACGACGCAAAAATATATAGCTGTCGCTAGGCAACTCCAGCAGACGACGAGTCAGCTGTTTGTCCCCGAGATCTCTCCTCCGCGAAAAGCGTCCAAGTGACGGAAACCGTGTGGAGTGTTTGTGGAGTGTTGAGACCGAAGCAACGAAAAAAGGACTCACGACCTGTCGCCGTAAGTCCTTCATAGTTCATCAGTACCAGAGCCCGGACTCGAACCGGGACGCCCTAACGGGCACTGGATTTTGAATCCAGCGCGTCTGCCAATTCCGCCACTCTGGCTGGTGGTTGGTATCGGTTGAGTTTAAGTGCGATTGAAAGGGCCTTCAAGACGGGGCGCGTGAGCAGCATTGGGCACATCATTGCCTTTGCATGGCGTTTGTATCGCTGCTCTGCGAGCTTGCTGCGGCGTACGATTCGGCGTCGCTCAACCAAGCATTCTCGCCTCGCCAAACAGCAATGGCAAGCCTCTACAAGAATCCCAAGTCTGGATGTTACCAGTTGCGGTTTCGCTACTGCGGGAGCCGTACAAACGAGCACTGGGAACAACGGATACGACGAGATCGCAGAGGCCCTCCAAGACGCACTTGATGAGGTCGCGCACCGCATCGAGAACGGTATTAAGCTCTTTTAAGGCTCGTCGTGTCGGGCACGTCTCTTGCGTGGCATCCGCGTCGCTAGGAAAACACGCCTTTGCCACTAACATCTTCTGCGTCGTTGTCCTTCCCAACCCGAAACAGAAGCTCTGACTGGCCGATTCCTACCCACTAGCTCCAGAGAATCCTTTTGTCGACTACGAGGTTCGACAGGCGATCTTCAAGACACGTGCGGGCCGACCCTAGTGCCGAATCGCTCGACCGCCCGAGGCGATGACTGTTTGGCCGGTCATGAAGCTCGATCTTTCGCTGAGCAAGAATGTCGCCAGCTCGGCTATCTCGCCGGGCTTCCCGACTCGTCGCAGCGGCGTCGTCTCAACCGCCTTGGCGATCAAATCCTCCGGCACAACGCGCATCATTTCCGTGTCGACCAGTCCCGGCGCGATGCAGTTGACGCGGACGTTGTGCGGCCCGAACGCCTCGGCGCACCAGGCGGTCATGGTGATCACGCCCGACTTGGACGTGGCGTAGTGAAGTTGTTGCGGCCGATAGTTGTAAGCGGCGATCGACGAGATCAGCACGATGCGGCCGAACCGCCGCTCAATCATCTCGTCCTTGACGGCGAAGAGAATGCGAAACACGCCGTGTAGATTGACGTCGATCGTGTCGCGCCACAGCTCGTACGTCATCTCCTCGTGATCGGCGAAGTTACTGATCGCCCCGCTGTTGACGAGCAGATCGATCGGCCCCAGTTCGTCGCGCGTGCGGGCGACCGTGTCATCGATCTGTTCCTGCGAGCGCAAGTCGCATTGGCGGCAGATCGCATGGCGGCCGCGGGATTCGATCTCCCGCACGACCTGTTCGGCCGTTTCCCGCCGCTCGCCGTAGCCGATCGCCACATCGGCTCCGCCCGCGGCCAACTGCAGCGCGATCGATCTCCCCATGCCCCGCGAGCCGCCGGTCACCAAGGCAACGCGATCTTGAAATTCATTCTCCAACCGACCACCTCCACCGTCAGGATTGTTCGCTCGCACGAGGTCGCCGAGAACGCAACGCGGCGGGCGGATCGCACGATTGTGACGCATTCACTGGCGGCTGGAAAGCGCCGGAGCTCAAGTGCGTGAACGAGCAGCAGGCTACGCTTCGCCGAGGTTGTTTTGAGTATACTCGCGAAGGCGATTGCAGAGATCGCCGCGGATGGCCTCGAATTGGGCGAGGTCGAGGGGCGAGTTGTAAGAGGCTGTGACGCGGCGGGGTCCGCCGGCCACCGTCGGTTGAATCGGCACGCAACTCGATCCATCGTGGAAGTGAGCCGCATTGCGACCGGCGTCCTTGCTGGCGTACAACGCATCGTCGGCTCGCTTGATCAGCGCCGCGCAGGCCTCGCCCTCCATCGCTTGGGCGGCTCCACAGCTGAGCGTCACTTCGAGCGGCATCCCTTCGTACCGGAAAACGGCCTGGGCCACTTCGTGTCGAAGCCGATCGGCGGCCGCGGAAGCCTCGCCGCGCGAGGTAGCGGGCAGCAGCACGGCGAACTCCTCGCCGCCGAAACGCGCGACCAGGTCCGATTCGCGAGCCGTCTCGCGCAACACATTGGCGACCTGTTCGAGCACGAAGTCGCCCGCCAGGTGTCCGTAGCGGTCGTTGAACATCTTGAAGTGATCGATGTCGACCATCACCACCGAGAGCGGCGTGCGATGCCGCCGCCATTCGGCGAACCTCCGCGACAAGTCGTCGTCAAACACGCGGCGATTGGGAAGTTTGGTCAACGCGTCGGTCCGCGCTTCGGACACGTACGACGCGATTTCGGTGGCCTGTTCGGTCAGCTGACCTTCGGCGGTGTCCAAGCGGCGGCGGAGCGCTTCGTTCGCCTGGACGATCTGGCTGAGCAACACGTCTTGCTCGGCGTCCTTCTCGCCCTTTTCTTCTTCCGGGTCGTCGGAGTCGCTCGTCCCGGTTGCGAGTTGGTCGAGCGCGGAGCGATGCTGGGCGACTTCCGTGGCGAAGCCGTTCGTCCATTCGACGAGGCCGCCCACGAAGTGGAGCAGTTGTTCAGACTCGAGCGGGCGAGTTGCTTCAGACGTGTTTCGGCGGCCAAACCAGACGCCGACGACGAGTCCGGAAAAGAGCAAGAGGGAGCCGAAAACGACCCCGTACACGAACACCGGAATGTCGGCGTTAATCAACGACCCCATTACCTCGCCCCACCCAGCCAATGCAAAAACCCACGCCCCAAAAACCCACGCCCCAAAAGTGGCAGTGCCACACACAAAGCG
>JASMLW010000434.1 GCA_030748485.1 Pirellulaceae bacterium | reverse complement strand
CGCGCGGAGCCGACGGCGACCTGCGCACCCGTGACTACGACAACGAAGACGCGATCACGAAACTTCATTCACAGATCGGAGTGGATGATTCAAGCACCGACCTGACCTTGCGCGGGCTCCCCGTTTTCCGCGGCCTGATCGGCCCCATGCCCGACGCCAAAGATACGGTCCGCTACGAAACGCCCGAGGTCTTTGAGACGTTGACCAAAGAATGGAGCACGGCCAAACCCGCTCGCAAACCGCGACGGCGCACCAAGAAGCCCACGATGACCGAAAACGCGTAACGCCGCGCACTCACGGCTACCTGCGGCCAGCCTAACGAGCCGCCGGATCGTCGGCTCGTGGACGCCACTGCGAATCAACTGATCTCGACCGCGCCGACTGGCGGAGATTCGAGTCTGTGTACCGGGCGCCCTGTGTCGACGCCGTGCGAGTGTAGCTGCGCGGCGGGCGCGGCGCTGAACGCGCGCGGCCGTCGTCTGAGTTCACAGTCAATGACCGGGCGTCTCGCTCCCACGACGACGCGCCCGCTGACGCGCCCGCTGACGCGCCTGCTGACGCGCCTGCTGACGCGCCTGCTCGACCGGCCAGTCGGGTGGGCACGTCGTAGATCCTCGAGTGAGCGCGTTGGCTGTCGGCCAATTGCTGATCGGTTACTCGCTCGCCATCGCGAGTGTGCACCCACTTCACAATCGGTTCGCGTCGCCAGACGTCGCGCGTCGGCCGAAACGGGTTCCACCAGTCGACCGTCCGCTTGCGCCACTGGTACTCGATCACCTTGCGGTGGGATGTGTCCCACGCGGGTGGAGCGACTGTGGGTCGCCGTTCGAAATCTCGCGAATCGACGACCGCTTGCGAATCGCGTTGCACCGCGTGGGGGTCGCGGCCTTGGTACGTGATGTCCCGATAAGTGGCGCCGCGGTTCTCGAAATAGCGCACATCTTGAGCAGTCGCGGTCGCAGACGTGACAGCGACTCCCAACAACAACACGCCCGCGCCCAACCAGCGGCCAATCCCTCGTCCCGGCGACCGCCTTTTTTGCCTTGTTGGTTGAGGTAGAATCGCGGCGGCCCCAGTGCCGGCCACCCATCCGTTTTTCAACAGGCGACGTCGATCATGCCCGTGGACGACCATTTGCTCAAACTCCTCCGTTGTCCGCTCGACGGCGGACCACTCGCCGCCGCCTCGCAAGAGTTAGTGGATTGGGTGAACTCCAAGATTGACGCCGGTCAACTGTCCAATCGCATTGGCGAGACGCTGGACGAGCCGTTGGCGGAAGGGTTGGTCTCGGACCGATGGTTCTACCCGGTGCGCGACGACATTCCGACGCTGATCGCCGATCAAGCCATTGAACTGGTGGGCCTGCCGGACGATCTATCGGCAGTTGAATGTTGTGATGAGGGAGCTCTGGTCGACGAACCGACCGACGATTTCTCCGACGACGAAACCGAGGAGCGCGATGACTGAAAAGACAATCTTCAAGCGGATCATCGATGGCGACATCGAGGCGGACGTCGTCCATGACGACGAGCGTTGCCTGGCGTTTCGCGATGTTAGTCCGCAGGCTCCCGTGCACGTCCTGGTGATCCCCAAGAAAGAGATCGCATCGCTCGACCGATTGACAGAGGACGACGAATCGCTGGTGGGGCACATCCACTTGGTCATCCGGAAACTCGCCGAACAACTCGGATTGTCCGACGGGTATCGCGTCGTCGTGAACTGCGGCCGCGACGGCGGTCAAACGGTCGACCACCTGCACTTCCATCTGCTGGGTGGTCGAGCCCTGACGTGGCCGCCCGGGTAGATCGTGCGGCAAGTGGCTGGCTCGGGACGGATGCGTGGGATTCTTCACCGCCGCAATCTCGGAATGGGAATTGCTGGGAACCATCGATTGCCGGCTTTTTCAACCGGCTGTCCTTCTGCGACACGTTTGACGGGCTGAGCGTGTTGTCGAAGGAATCGTGTCCAATAGCTGTCGAGGAAGTCGAGCGACAAACCGATTTCGCCGTCCCGTGTTCCCTCGATCGCGCGGCCGCTGTTGAACATCAGAGCCGACTTCTCGCCCGGCTCCAACCAAACGTCGTACAACTTGATGTCATCGATCCACACTTCGCCGGGCCCGCGCAGATCAAACCCGAGTGCAGCCGGCGGCAAGTTGGCGGGAATCGGAAACCGAAACACGAGGTCGCGCCATTCGTTGGTGAGTTTGTTGACGCCGTTCAAGCCGATGAAGATCGGGTCGTAATGGACGTCGTCCATCGTGTCGAGCGCCACCGCCAGGTTGGGTTGAGCACCGCCGGGCGGGATGACAGCTTTCATTCGTACTGACACGGCCAGCATGCCGGTCTGCGGCGCGGCGAACTTTTCACTGCGGCACCACAACACGGGTGGGTTCCGTCCGGCGGTCAGTTTCATCTGGACGAATTGTCCGCCGTCTCCCACCTGCTTGACTTGGAAGAGCGCGTTTGCTCCCATCGCCGACCGCCATCCCGGCGGGCCGTTGCCCACAACGGGCGCTTGGAAATCCAAGTTCGGCGGAGCCGCCCGCACGGGCGACGCCTGGAGTTTGGCGGCGATGCTCTTCACATTCAACAACTCGCCCTGAACGGCCTTGACCATTGCCGGTGGCGTTTCGGCCCGCCAACTGCTGGGCTTCATCTGCCCGGCGATCACGAACAGGTCGTAAGGATTGAGTTGCAGCTGGATGACCGAGCCCCGCGGATCAGCTTCCGCCGTCACCGGCCGCGCATCGGGTAGCGAGATCGGCGGCATCATCGGCGGGGCGTCCAGCGCGATCTGAACTCGCATCGACCAAGGCGCTTGATTGACGACGTACAGATACGTCGCGCGAGGCCCTTGCAGCGTTCGGACCGCCACCAGGTCAGTCGCCGCGCCTTCCATGGCGGGCGGTAGATCGTCAAACTTCTCCGCCGGGAGCGCTCGATATGCTTCGAGCAGCCGGACAACTTCATCCTCTTGTCCAAAGCCTGGCCGGGGACCGCCGTCGATTAGCGTGTGCAAGTCGGCCCGGTGCAAGGCTCGTACAAATCGCCGCCGTTGCTCGAAACCGCTCGCCGATATCTGTGACTGCAGTCGAGTGCGGACAACGACGTCATCGCCGAACGGGTTGAGCCGATCGAAGTCGCCGAGCCGCTTGTGTACGGCCGGTTGATAGATGACAGCGCCGCGAAACGCCGCTTCGTCTCGCGGAGATGACTGGTTGAGCCGCAGGTCGCCGCCGCTGGCGACCAACTGCACAACGGCTCCTTCGCGATACGGTCTGAGTAGTTGCGGCGCGGTCGAGTCGCGGTACAGTTGCGGAT
Source organism: Pirellulaceae bacterium (assembly GCA_030748485.1). Classification (GTDB taxonomy): domain Bacteria; phylum Planctomycetota; class Planctomycetia; order Pirellulales; family Pirellulaceae; genus JASMLW01. The sequence goes on along the minus strand of JASMLW010000434.1, from coordinate 13,967 downwards.
CCATGCCGACTCGAAGAAACATATCGCGGAGCGCGAGACCGCGGTTCTTGACATCCGGCTGCATCGTCGCCTGCAGGGTGTGCCATGCGAAAGCGTCCGCCCCGGCGATGATCAACTTCGCCTCGGTGCGACGACGCTGTAGTGACGTCTGCAGTCGCCGGTGCCATTGGGACAGCCGATCAGCTCGCCACTGCAGCCAGGCGCTGCGCCCCTTGCCTCGGAGAAACGACAAGCGGGTCGGCAACTTGTCTCCGGGAACGACGATTTGCGTGTCTCGCTCGAATTGGGCGATGGTTTGGTCGTCGATTCCCCAGTCGACATCGGGGAGCTGAATGGACGTGTCCGGGCCAAGCTGCAAAGCGACGCCGCCGAACGACGGGTGGTGCCCGTAGCGAGCTTCCAACTCTTCGACAATGCGATGAATCTCGCCCTGCACGTGCGGATGCAACGGGTTGTAAAACGCCGGCGGCTTGCGAAACCAGTGCTGACCCTCCGCGCCGCGCAGGGTAATCGCGGCTCCTCCTTCGCGTCGTCGCAAAGCTTCCAAGGCGGGAATCGAACCGGAGAGATGAATTGCCGGAATCAGCTTGAGTCCGTCGCGATCGAAGATGCGGAACATCATCTCGACGACGTCTTTTTGCAACGGGTCTTGCGCTGTCGCGAAGAACAGACCATTGTCATAGCGCGGTGTGGGCGCGAGTAGGTCGCTGCCGTAAAGGCTGCCGCCCTCGCGGGCGACGCAGACCACGGCCGCATTCTGGCCGGCGTATTTCAGATGCTCGGCTAGCCGCACGGCGCCCCGGTAGAACGTCAACCAATCGTCCAACGAGCCGTGGGGAGGCCGCGCGATGTCGGCGGCTTCGTCCGAGTGAAACGCCTCCGGAAACAGCGGCTCAGCAAAATAGGCGGCCGCCAGGCGACCTTCGACACGGCTCGTTCGGCTGCTCGGCAGATGGTCTGGTCCCGACAGGACGCGAATCTTCGAGATCAACGCGGCTTGCTCGGCGCGTTGATTCGTCAACAGCACATAGGGACTCGTCGTCCGCGGCCAGAAGACGACTCGGTGCACTTCGATTGGCGGACCGGAGATTCGATCGCCCACATCGACCCCGCTGTCCACCGTCATCGGCGTCACACTTTGAGCGCGATTGACTTCCAGTACGCTGACGCCGAACGTCTGGCGCACATCAGCCGGATATTGGATCTCCAAAATGTGCGGGCGGTTCAGATCCTCATCGGCGATCGTCAACGGGTAGGCAACCCAAGAACTTCGCTTGATCTCAATCATCTCTTGGCCGCCGCGACGCACGACCTGCGTGTTGGATTGACCCGGCGTCGCCTTCATTCCAGGTATCGACTCAATACCCGGCAAGTCGGCTATCCAGTCGAGCCAATCGTTGCGAGACGGATCGAGCGCGAATTGCTCGCGCCATTCGTGGCCGCTGTTGATCGTCGGTTGCGAGTGGACTACGACCAATTGAACCAATCGGCGGTAGAGAAGTTTCAATCGAAATCCCAGTTGGCGTCGCTGCTGCAACGACAACTCGAGGTTGTAGACTCCCTCTTCCAACGGCGCGTCAAAACGAAAGTCGAGCGGCGACGCCGACCGTTGCCCGTCGAGCTGCAACTCCTCTTCCAACTCACCGATCTGCCGCGACGTGTCGGCTCGCAGCAGTCGCGCTCGCAGCACGACCGACTGATTCGCCAGACCTAGATCGGCCAGCAAATGTGCTTGAGCCGTGAAGATGATCGGCTCGCGCGGGGCGAACACCAGGTGTGGGCGATTAATCTCGAATCGCAACATGTCTCCTGGAGCCCGCCGCAAGAGCAAACGGTTGCCGGCTGCATCCAGGTCCCTGCCGATACCCGCCCGATTGGTCACGAGCTCGGAAATGTCGACAGCGAACTTTTGCGGCGGACCTCCACGCGATGCGAGCTCGACGTCCAGAATCGAGTTGATTGGCGCGTCGACGTCGATGTCCAGCCCGTCGTAGCGCCGCGGAGAAGTCTCGCCGATCACGATAACGTTCGGCCCAGTCGAGTAGGCTGAGCCCGGTGTATCGGGTGCGAGGCCGAGACTACGGACCAATCGCAGTTGCCCCTGGTTGAGCGACAGCTTGCCGCTCCACTGGCGAGCCGTACCTTCTCCCCAAGCAATCCGTACGCGCAGCGCCTCGGCGCGAGCAACGCTGCTCGCGCACCACAACCAGGCAATGGTGGTGAGAATCGCGGCGACCAAACGCCGCTGCCGATTGCGCATCCTGCGCACCGCTTGGGATGACCCAGCGGACCTCCATGTCCAACTCGGAATTCAACAGACCTGTCCAACAAGCGCCCAACGAAGGCAGGCGCGTGGAAACAGACGGGGCGGATTATACGAACAGCGGTCGCATCGCGGCCAGATCGATTCACAGCCGATTCAAGCAAACTCGCTAGCAGAATTTCGCGAACAAGGCGCCCCATCCTACGCAGAGCGCCGCCGCCAAGAGTGCTGGCGTCAAGGCAACGTGGGCGATGGTTGTGCCGCTGCTACTTGAGGCTGCCGATGTAGCGCAGGTAGTGAGCTTCCAGCAGCTGAAGGTCGGCGCCGAAGCAATCGGTAAAGGTCTTCAGTCGCTCGACGGCGTTGGAGTCCATGCCGCCGGCGCCTTGCGCCGTCTTGCCTAGATACTTGGCGTAGTCGCGGGGACGAGTTTCCATCAAGAAGAAAGTCAACGCCCAGGCCTCGGCGTACGCGGCGAGCGGATCGGAGCCGAAGATTCGATCCGACGAAACGAACTGTGGCAGAAAACCCTGAGGGCGAGTTGCGGCGCGGTTTTGGAAATCGCGCAGGCGAACTCGGTTGAAGCGATGCTGTTGGTTGGGAAACTTTCGCGGAGCCCAAACCCCAGGTGCTTCGAATAGAGTGCCCAACCCCTCGGCCACCCAGCGGGGCGGCATCGCGCTGCGACTGTGGATCCCCGTGTTGAACGCGACTTGGTGAGCGGCTTCGTGAATGATCGTTTCGGCGTTGATCTGCCAATGCTCCTGCTGACCCGTCTCGCGGGAGACGTCGTAGAGCAGAACGCGGTTGGTTGACGGCGAGTAGTAGCCGAGGACTCCGGGGCCGATCCTGGCTCCCGTTTGCGCGGCGTACTTCGCAAAACCCTGTCGAGTTGGAAAGACAACGGCGACTAAGGGAACAGCCGGCCGCGCGGGCGCCAGTCCGCGAACCGAGAAGTACCTGACGAAAACTCGATAGATATCTTCGAAGCGGTGAGCCCACTGGTCTTTCTCGCCTTTCGGGTGGACGACCAAGTAGAGTCCGGCGCCGGAGACGTCGAAGGCGTGCCCGAATTCGCGCATCAGTTGTCCGCGCATCTCGGCGAGGGAGTAGCTGGTGAATTGGGACGCTGTCCGGCGAAAACTCTTCACTTCCGCCGGCGGGACATCCCACAGTCGGCCATCGCGTCCCAATAGTCGGACTCGGCTGGCGGACCAATCCACCGGCATGCCTTCGATGCGTCTGTCGTTCCACTCCAGCTCGAGCATCATGTCGGCTCCGCGCGCGCTTCGAGAGGCGAAGACGGCGGGCGCCATAACGGCGGCAATGAGTGTCACGATCAGAGAGACCTTGGCGGCTTCGTCGAAGGGCCGTCGCTCGCACCAGGCGGTGCACGCGACGCCCAGTACTGCGAGCGTGGCCAGCGCCAGATGGATCGCGGGCGGAAAGTCGAACAGCAACGTGATTTGCATCAGCAGAAAGACGACGAGGGCGGCGCGGCGCATGGGTGATGCCTCGATTTCGACTAGATCCCGATGGGAAAGCCTACGTCATAAATGGCCAGCCGGGCCGACGTTCTCGGCCCTTATCGTGGCTAACTCAGTCCGTTGCCCCTAAAATGAACGCTGGCCGACCCGTAAGGGTCTTTCTTCTTACAGGAGGAGTGCGGTGATTCGCTCACTATTACTCATCAGCGCCGTCGTCATCGGTCAAAACGATGTCGAGGAAACACAACCGAAACCCGAGTTGGGGAAACAGGTTCGCGAACTGGTTTTCCAACTCAATGACTTGGAGTTTGCTGTTCGCGACGCCGCCGAGAAAAAGCTGACGGAGATGGGTCCGGACATTCTCAACTACCTACCTCGCACGTCGCGTTCGACTCCGGCCGAGGTGCGGCAGCGGTTGGGCCGGATCCTCAGGAATGTCGAAAGCGTTGCAGCTCAACAGGCGGCCGATCCGACTTTGGTCACTCTGAAAGGACCGCTGCCGTTCGCCGAGGCGATGGCCGCACTGGAGAAGCAGACGACGAACAAAGTCGTGAACATCACCGAAGAGACGGGCGAGGTGGAGTTCGATTTCGACAAAGCGCTCTACTGGGAGGCGATGGACAAACTGCTCGACCAGGCTTCGTTGACGGTGAATCAATTCGCGAACGCTCCCAATGCACTGTCTTTGATGGCGCGCCCCGAAGAGCAGATCGAGCGATTCGGCAAGGCCACCTACGCGGGGCCGTTCCGATTTCAGCCGATTCGCATTACGACCGTCCGCGATTTGGTGAATCCGTCGGTCCAAGGTATGAGGCTGACGATCAACATCGCTTGGGAGCCGAGGCTCAATCCGATTTCGCTTTCGCAACCCTTCAACCAAATCAAGTCTCTCGATGAGAACGGCGATGAGTTGGTGATTGAGGCGGAGGGGCAGCAGGACGTGCCCGTGCAACCGGCGATGTCGTCTGTCGACGTCGAGATTCCTTTTACGCTGCCCTCCCGCGACATCAAGCACATCAAGTCGATCAAGGGCGAGTTGACAGCGATGATTCCCGGTCGCAGCGACAAGTTTGAATTCAAGCGACTGCGAGGCGTCACGAATGTCGACATTCGCCGCGCCGGCGTCACGGTAACGCTCGAGCGAGTTCGCAAGGCGGGGGAACTCTACAAGTTCTACATTCTCGTTCGCTTCGACGAATCCAACAATGCGCTCGAGTCTCATCGCGGTTGGATTCTGAACAACCCGGCCTACATCGTCGACAGCGACGGCAATCGAGTGGAGAAGGCCGGTCTCGAAACAACGCGCCAGGGTGAAAGCGAAATCGGCGTCTCTTATTTGTTCGACCTCGAGCAGGGGCTCGATGGCTGCCGCTTGGTGTACGAGACGGCCGCGCTGATCATCCGCATGCCCGTCAAGTACGAGGTGAAGGACGTCGAACTCCCCTAGGCGACCGAGACCGCGCCAACCGGCGCCAGGCGTCGCCGCCATAGAGCCGCCATAGAAACGACACCATTGAGAACGTCAGGCCGATGCCTTCGCGCATCGACAGCGAGCAGGGGTGCTGGTCTGTTTTGCCGAGATAGAGATGAAGAACAAGCAGAGACGACGATATGAATTGACAGCGCGGCGCGGAAAGCTCATCTGCGCCTCGATTGCCTGCCTCGCCCTCATGGCGCGGGCGAGTGTGGCGGCTGACGATGAATCGGGGGAGCGGGCGGCCGCCAAGGTCAACGGAGCCGTCATCACGGTGAGCGACGTCGAACGCGCTGTGAAGACGGGCCGCCGCGGCAAGAAGGTCACAGCCAACGCCCTGCTAGTCTTGCAAGCCGAGACGCTCAAACAACTCGTCGATAAGCAACTCGTGCTCGCCTTTTTGGAAAAGCAGAAGCTGGCGGCGTCCAAAAAAGAAGTCGATCTCGACCTCGAGCGTCTCCGCAAGAGGTTGGCGGATCGCAGCGTCGACTTTCAGGACTACCTGAAGAAAGCCGAGCTCAACGACCGGTCGCTCAACGAGTTGCTCCGCTGGCAGATCAGCTGGCGCCGTTTCCTTGAACGGTATTTGACCGACAAGAATCTGCAGCGTTTTTTCGATCAGCGGAAAGCGGATTACGACGGTCGCAAACTGAAAGTCGCTCACATTCTGTTCAAACCGGGCCCCAACGAAGCTGTCGACGCCGGGCGTCAGGATGCGGCCAACCTGCGCGATCGCATCCGCAAAAAGGAGATCTCTTTCGCCGACGCGGCGCGACAGTTCTCACAATCCCCCTCCGCGAAAAAGGGCGGTGAAATCGGCGAAATTGCGCGTCGCGAACCGATGCCTGAACCGTTCTCGAAAGCCGCCTTTGCGTTGCCAGCGGGCGATGTGAGCGAGCCCGTTGTCACTCCGTTCGGCGTGCACCTGATCCATGTGCTAGAGATCGCGCCCGGGCAACTGCGGTGGGTCGATGTCCGCGACCATCTGGAGAGAGACATGCGCGAGTACCTGTTTCGCTGGGCGGCCGACCAGCAACGCGGCAAGATCGAAGTCGAGTTTACGGGCGCAGTTGCGTACTTCGAGCCGGAAACAAGCAAACTGATCTTTCCCCGCAGGCGATAGCCGACGGCATGGACACGGCGCAAGACGATCGTGGATGAATTGACAGCGAAACCCGTGGATGCGCAATGGCGTGGGCGATTGCGACGCCGGCTGCTGGCCTGGTACGACAAACACGCTCGAGATCTTCCCTGGCGACAAACGTCCGACCCCTATCGGATTTGGGTCAGCGAAATCATGTTGCAGCAGACACAAGTAGCTACGGTGATTCCGTACTACGAGCGGTTCTTGGAAAGATTCTCCGATGTCGGGTTGCTGGCGGGGGCCGCGGAGGAAGACGTCCTGCGACATTGGGAGGGATTGGGATACTACCGACGCGCCCGCCAACTGCACCGCGCCGCGCGGATGATCGTCGACGAGCGGGGCGGGCTCTTCCCGGACAACTTCGACGATCTGCTCGCCTTGCCCGGCGTGGGCCGTTATACGGCGGGCGCGGTTGCCTCGTTCGCTTGGGACGATCGTCAACCCATCCTCGAGGCGAACACGACGAGGCTGTTCGCCCGGCTGTTGGCTTGGGAGGAGGATGTCGCGCTGTCCGCTTCGCGGAAGCGACTGTGGGAGTTCGCGGCTGAGTTGCTGCCGAGGAAGAATGTCGGTCGCCTGAACCAAGCGCTGATGGAGTTGGGCGCGGAGGTCTGCACGCCGCGCGATCCCTCCTGCGAAACGTGCCCCATGCAACCGCTGTGCCCGACTTGGAGTCTCGGTTGGCAAGACCGAATTCCGGCGCCGAAGAAGAAAATGAAATACACGGATGTACGACATGCGGCCGTGATTGTCTGGCGCGGCCCCCGCGTGCTGGTCCGCCGCAATCGTCCGGACGAGCGTTGGGCGGGGCTCTGGGACTTCCCGCGCTTCGAATTACCGTCTCTCCAGAGCGCTCCCAAACACGACATCGAATCGGGCGTGCGGAATCGTATCGGGGCAACCGTCACGGTTCGCGGCAAGCGGGCAACCATCCGGCACGGTGTGACTCGATTCCGCATTACGCTCGACTGCTACGACGCCGATTGTCGCCGGTTCCCGCGGGCCACGGACGAAACGCGGTGGGTCACCACGGCTCAACTGAACGAGTTGCCGCTGAGCGTCACGGGGCGCAAGATCAGCGACTTGATCCAAGACGGATGAAGTGGGCGGGCCATTTATCTCGCGCTGTTTGAAATTGGACGCCGGCGCGACTATCGTACGGGCTGTTCACCGAACCGAAAAACGGAAGGAGCAGTCTCATGGCGTCAAATCGCAGAAGTTTCCTGCAACAGACTATGGCTGGTGCGGCGGGTTGCGCCATGGGCGTCCACGTTAGCGGCGCGGCGGCCCAACAGAAAGATTCGCCGAACGAGCGCATCAACATCGCCGCGGTTGGAGCGACTGGACGAGCGGGTTCGGACATCGCCGGCGTCGCGTCTCAAAACATCATCGCCATCGCCGATGTCGATTCGCAGTTGCTCGACAAGGGGGCCGCCAAGTACGCGCGGGCGAAGAAGTACACCGACTTCCGCAACATGCTGGACAAGGAAGCCGCCCGCATCGACGCCGTTGTAGTGGGCACGCCCGACCACACCCATGCGCCGGCCGCCGCCATGGCGTTGCGGTTGAAGAAGCATGTCTACTGCGAAAAACCTCTAACGCACACCGTCCATGAATCAAGAGTTCTCGCGACACTCGCCAAAGCAGGCAATCTGATAACTCAGATGGGCAACCAGATCCACGCGGGCGAGAACTACCGCCAAGTCGTCGAGTTGATCAAGACAGGTGCGATCGGCTCGGTGAAGCGCGTTCACGTTTGGGCGTCGGCCCGTTACAGCGGGGCCAAGTTCACGCCGGCCGAGCAGCCCGAGCACGTGAATTGGGATCTTTGGTTGGGACCATCCGCGGAACGCGCCTACTGTGCGGGCGTCCATCCGTTCAAGTGGCGCTCGTTTTGGGATTACGGCACCGGCGCGCTGGGTGACTTTGGTTGCCACTACATGGATCTCGCCCATTGGGCTCTCGATCTGAGGGGACCCAAGACGATCGAGGCCCAGGGACCGGCCGTGGAGAAGGTGAGCACGCCTCAGTGGTGCATCGTCGACTACCAATACCCTGTCCGCGGCGAACTGCCGCCGGTCCATTTGACCTGGTACGACAGCGGCAAGCGGCCGGAGATCGCCACGAAGTTGAAAACGACCGAGGGCAAACCGCTCAACCTGACCAGCGCTCAACTGTTCATCGGCAGCAAGGCGATCCTGCTCTCCAACTACTCAAGCCACTACTTGATCGATCCAGAGACGCTGACCGCCCAACCCATCGAGAAACGGCCGGAACCTTTCGTCCCTCGATCCATTGGACACCACGCCGAGTGGCTGCACGGGATCAAGACGGGTGAGATGACGACGTGCAATTTCGACTACGCCGGCGCGTTGACCGAAGCGGTGCTCCTGGGAACGGTCGCCTATCGCAGCGGCAAGCAATTGAAGTGGGACGCGAAGGGTTTCAAGGTTGTCAATCATCCCGACGTGAATCCGCTGTTGCACAAAGAGTATCGCAAGGGCTGGAAGCTGTAGAGCGGTTTGGCTTAAAACGCCGCCTCGTAGATTCCCAGCAGGTCCGCCTCGGTGGGCGTGCGCGGATTGACGTCCATAAGCCGTTTGATGGCGAACGCCTTGCGGGCGAATTCCGGCAGTTGCTCGCGCGAACCGCCCAGTTCATTGATTCTCAGCGGCACGCCGATTTCCTGCTTGAGTCGTTCGACGACATCGATCGCCTGTTGGGCGGCTTCTGCTTGCGGAGCGGCGGGGCAGCCGAGCAATTCGGCGACTCTCGCCAGCTTGGCTTGACAGGCCGGCAAGTTGAACTGCATGACGAACGGCAGCAGCAGGCCGTTGCCGCCGCCATGAGAGCAGTGCAGCGCGCCGCCCAGTGGATACTCGAGCGCATGGACTAGAGCGACTCCGCAATTGGAAAACGCCAATCCAGCCAAAGTGGCCGCCAGCGCCATTCCATTGCGAGCTTCCACGTCGCCGCCATCATCGACTGAGCGTTTCAGAAATCGGCCGACTAACTCAATCGCCTGCTCCGCCAACGTGTCGCCCAACGGATGGCTGCCTTCGTACGCCGCCGGTTCGCCGTCCGCCAGCGGCATCTCGCTGAAGTCCGTAGCTGTGTAGCCTTCGATCGCGTGCGTCAACGCGTCGATGCCGCTATCGGCGGTCACTTGTGGCGGACAGGAGTAGGTCAGTTCGGGATCGACGACAGCCAACGAGGGTCGCAGAAACTGGCTCAGCGTGCTCACCTTGATTTCGTTCTCCGTATCGGTCAGCACGGCGGCGTGGGAAACTTCGCTGCCCGTTCCAGCGGTCGTCGGCACGCAGATCAACGGCAGCACGGGTCCGGGCACGTTGTTGAAGTTGAAGTAATCGTGCGGCGTTCCGCCGTGTTGAGCGACGATGGAGGTGATCTTGGCCAAGTCCATATTGCTGCCGCCGCCGAGTCCGAGAATTGCGTCCGGTTGCACTTCCCCGGCGCATGCGATCGCTCGACCGGCGACCGCTAACGACGGTTCGGCCTCACCTTCATCGAAAACGCAGTAGTCGATCGCCGCGGCTCGCAACGATTCCTCAACTCGCTCGACCACTCCGGCCGATCGTAGCTGACGGTCGGTGATGATCAGCAGCCGCTTCCATTGTCGGTCGTTTGCCTGGCGGCCGATCGTCCGCGCGGCTCCAACGCCAAACTGCAGTTGCCCGGCCGAAAAGAAACTCCAAGTCGTACGCACGGCAGGCGCCCTTTCGAGAACGGCGATCAAGATTCGCCGACGATTCGGTTGATCAGTTTGGCGACCAATTCAGGATTGTCTTGCTCGACCAGATGGTCGATTTGCGATTGTGGCACTTCCAGCTTGGCGAGGTGATTGGCCAAGGATTCCCAAGCCTTCTCACGCTTCTTGCCTTCCGACAAGTAGAGTTCGGTGACCAATTCCTGAATTCGTTGAACGGCGATTCCCTCGCGATTCTGGTAGTAGTTGCGAATGATGCGGTTTTGGTAGTTTGACCGCTCGGCCATTTGTGATCGTCCTTGTCTGGAGAAAACCGTGGACCCGTCATGGTGTCAGAATCAGCGACTCGAGTAAACCGATCATTCGCCGCGGACGCTCGCCGCGTTGACACCTACTCGCGACAATTTGACGCAGCGTTTCCGCTCCCCCGAATTCCAGGCGCCCAAATTCCAGGTGCCTTGCGAGGCCAGCATCGAATGGGCGTTGCGCCGGCTCCTGTCGACTGGAAATGAAGCTGATTTGCGGCATTTGGATCTGCGAATAGATCCGCCGTTTCCGCCCGCAGGGGAGGGTGGGAAAGGCGACGTCCGGGGCGTCGATTCGGCTACCCGAATGCTCTGCGGTGAGGTAGATTTAAAAGGCTGTCGACATTACGATATCCAAGTTCATTTCGACAACTCAGCCACCACTCATCGACCACCCATCGACAACTCAGCTAAACCGGACCTTGCAATGCCAATCGTCAAGTTCGTCAACGAGAAGAAAGAGATTGAAGTCGCCGAAGGTGCGAATCTGCGGGCGGAAGCCAAGAAGGCCGGGATCAATCTCAATCTTGGCGTCAACGGCTATGGGCAGAACTTCAACAAGGTTTTCAATTGCCTGGGCAAAGGGATGTGCGGATCCTGTCGAGTGCTGGTCAACGAGGGCCAGGAGAATACGAACGAGATGACCAAGCGAGAGGTGCTGCGGTTCAAGACTCCGTTCGTTCCCGACCCCGTCCCCTGTCTCGCATTCGTCGGCCACGAGGACTGCATGCGACTGGCCTGTATGACTCAAGTGCACGGGGACATCGAGGTCGAGAGTGGGCCGGACGTAAACTTGTTTGGTGAAAACTTCTTCAGCTAGTCACTTCTTCAGCTAGTCACTGCGCTTGTGAAACAGATTGTCGCCATTGTCCGACCACATTTGGCGGAAGGGATTCTCGCCGGACTTCGCCGCGCTCCGCTGGAAGCGTTGAACGTGCGTGAAGTCAAAGGTTTCGGACGCCAAAAAAGCTATCTCGACCAATACAGTGAGTCTGAGTACTCGCGAGCCTTTCTGCCCAAAGTGGAGATCACCTTGTGGGTTGACGACGCGCGAGTCGAAGAGATCCTGGCCAAACTTGTGCCATTGGCGCGAACGGGCAGGATGGGCGACGGAAAAGTGTTTGTGATGCCCGTCGCCGAACATGAGTCGATCGATATCGCGAGCGACACTGATTAATTCGCTTTAGTTCGCCGGATAGGAGTGTTTGAATTGTCTTCTTCCACCGATGCGGCAAAGTCTCCATCCTCACGCGACCCGGGCGTCCCCACGCAAGACCAACAACGCTCGCGCCAATTGATCGCTCTGGGAGCGGTGTTCACGCTGATTGCCGGCGGACTAGCGCTGGCGGTTTACTTTTGGCTCAATCCAGCTATCGAAGAAAAGTCGGGGCCGCCGCAGTCATTTAACGCCAAGATCGATGAACTGGCCGCCATGTATCTCGACCGCCGACCCAACGCATCGCTGGTCGTCGGCGCGCTGCGCGACGGCCAACGCTGGGTCAAAGCCTACCACCGAGGCGACGATGCACCCGACGGCGACACGATATTCGAAATGGGATCCGCGTCGCGCGTATTGCTCGGCTTGGTGCTTGCCGACGCGGTCCAGCGGGGGGAAGTTGACTACGACGACAATCTGATATCGCACCTGCCGAGCTCTGTCGTCGGCAATCACACGCTGGAAAATGTGACGCTGCGAAAGTTGGCCACCGGCACGTCCGGGTTTCCGAATAAACCAAAAGGATATAAACCGCTCAACGAGCAGAACCCCTATGCCGAATACACCGCGAAACAACTCTACGATGATTTGAACAAAACCGAATTGCGGCCAATCTCGCAGTCGTTCCGTTCATTCATCGGAGCCGGATCGTTGGGCCACGCCTTGGAACACGCGAGCGAACTGTCTTACGAGCAGATGCTGGTCGAACGAATCTGTAAGCCGCTCAAACTTGACAGCACATCGATTACGGTGAGCGACGAAAACGCCAGCCGCTTTATTCGTGGATTGGACAACGACGGACTCGACGCCACTCGTTGGGATTTCGATGTCCTGGTGGCGGCTGGCGGAGTTCGTTCGTCGGTTAACGACATGCTGACTCTGCTCGAAACGCAGCTCAACCCGATCGGCGCTCCACTGGAGAACGTCGTGATCGATTCACAAACGGTTCACCATAAGGGCGACCTGGAGGACCATGTCGCGCTGTTCTGGACGATCACCGAAGGGCAGGATCGACTGCTCTATTGGCACGGCGGTGGAACGGGCGGCTATACCTGTGCGATTGCATTCGACCCGCGCAACAAGTGGGCCATTGTGTTGATGTCGAACTACGGCGATCGTTTGGTGTCCGACGTTTCCCTCGAGGGCTTCATGTTCCAATCCATGGATTGGCCGGGAACCGTCGAACTCGAAGACGGATCCGCGCTGGACTAGGCCGTTCAGTCTCTCTGTGCGCCGTTGAGTTCGAAGCGAGCGACACGGCCGTCGCTGCCTGCTAGAAATCCCGTTCCCGTGCGGCCGTCGACGGCGAGCGTGAAGTAACCAGCAGTCGTGACAGAGACCCAACTGCGGCCGCCGTCTTTGGAGAAAGCCACTCCCGTGCGGCCGCACGTCAGCAACCGACCTTGGCCCAGTGACCGGACACACGCCTTGTGCGGCATGCGGACAGAGGGCGCCGCCATCCATGTCTTCCCACCGTCAACCGACCACGCGACGTTGTCGCGATCCTCTTTTGGTTGAGCGTAATCGCCTCCGATGACAACGGCTGCGTTCGCTGTGACAAAGGCGATTGAGAAGATCCCGGACGATTCATTACCGCTGCGAACGGGCGTCTCGTACGCGGTCCAAGTCGCTCCCGCATCGGGCGAGTGCAGCACTCGCGCCACCGAGCCACCGGTGGCGACCCAGATGTTGCGGTCGTCGATCGCGACACTCGTGCCGCTGGCTGCGAATCCATACTCGCCTTTTTTCAGTGCGGGTCTCTGTTTTGGGGGCAGTTGTCGCCACGTCGCTCCGCCGTCGTCGGTGAGGTGGATGTCCAAACGGCCGCCGACGGGATCGCCGAACAGCACACCTCTCTTGCCGTCCGCGAACGCCAGGCCATCGAAAAAACCCTCCGGCTTGCCGTTGACCAACACCGTCCGCCAGGTAGCCCCGGAGTCGGTTGATCTCAGTACTCGCGACATCCGTCCGCTGCCGGCTCCCATCAGCACGACCGTTCCAGCGGGCAAGACTTCCACGTCGCGAAAGTCGAGTTGGTCGGAGTCTGGGACGACGATCCGCCGCCATGTGCGCCCGGCGTCGGACGTGCGGATGACGGTTCCTTGGGAGCCAGTCACCCAAGCTTCTCGCTCGTTGCGAACGGCCAGTCCTCGAAACGACGCATCCACGCGGCTGACTTGCGGCGTAATGCGCACGGGTCCTTGCTGATCTTCGGCGAGCGTCTGAGCGTTGTTGGTCGCCACGGCGATCAGCAGACAGAACAATGCGGTGCGGCTTCTCACAGATACACTCCTGCTCGAGAACGATTTGGAGGATTCATCAAGTGGCAGTGCCACTCACAGAGCGAGCTG
>JASMLW010000433.1 GCA_030748485.1 Pirellulaceae bacterium | reverse complement strand
GGGACGTGATGGCGAGGGGCGACGCGGGAATGGGGCGTTGGATGCAGCCGGAACGCGTGGTTCACCCGTGCTCAAGCACGGGCCTATGACCGCCTGCGGCGGAGGAGGGCGTGAACGCCCTCGTATTTCTTGCTACGTGATGACGAGGGGCGACGCGGGAATGGAGCGTTGGTTGCAGCCACCGCGAAATCGTTGGAACGCGATGGCGCGGGGCGACGCGGGAATGGGGCGTTGGATGCAGCAGCAGCGCCTGGTTCACCCGTGCTCAAGCACGGGCCTATGACCGCCCGCGGCGGAGGAGGGCGTAAACGCCCTCGTGTCGTTGGAACGCGGTGGCGAGGGGCGACGTGAGTGTGGGGCGTTGGTTGCAGCCGGCACGAGATCGTTGGAACGCGATGGCGAGGGGCGACGCGAGAATGGGGCGTTGGTTGCAGCAGCAGCGCCTGGTTCACCCGTGCTCAAGCACGGGCCTATGACCGCCTGCGGCAAAGGAGCCGTTGAATCGATGACGCGCAGCCTGGCGGTCGAGTTGGCGAAGCGGAATCCGCAGTGTCGAGTGAACGCCATATTGCCTGGTCCGGCGATGTTGCCGGATTCGCTGGACGAGTCGGCGCGGCGAGCAGCGATTGCCGGAACACTCGTACAACGCGCTGGGTCGCCGGAAGCGATCGCCCACGCCGTCCAGTTTCTCATGGAGAATGATTTCGCGACGGGAGTCTGCCTGCCAGTCGACGGAGGTCGCACGATCGCCCCTCAAATCGCGGGGTGAGCCATCATTTCAGGTTTTCTTGACGAGTGTGAAATGGATCACCTTTCGGCTGAGGGCGCCTGCCTACAATCGACTCATGCAGACGAGCAACGACTCTGCAACCTGGGAGGGAACGTCATTCGGCGACGCGTTCCCTCCCTTTTTTTGTTTCCACTCCGAACTCCTCGTGAATCTCCTCGTGGTACTCGTCCTGGTCTTGCGGTCCACCGCGGCCAGCGGGGAGCCACAGCCGGCTCCAACCGCCAATTCACCGCCAATTCACCGCCAATTCACACCGCCAATTCACACCGCCAATTCACAGAGCCAGTCCCGCCCGCTTTTGCTTGTCGCCATCTCGTTAATGGATTAGCTTAACGAGAGCAAGTATTCTCTACGCCGCTTCCTCGAGGAGTTCAGGATGTCGAACCGTTTTACTCGTCTGTCCATCTGTTTGGTCGTAGCCGCGGTGATGGCGTCGTCGGCCCGGGCGGAGAACAAAGAAAAGTCGGAAGCGTACAAAGCGGCCGAGAAGCGTTTCGCCAAGTTGGTGGCGCCCGAGAAAAAGGAGGCCTCGGTCGGTGAATTCACCGAGTTCATCGCTGAGGTTCGGTTGAACCGCCCACGCTCGATGGAGGAGATGTACGTTCTTCAAAGCAAGATCAAGCAAGCGGCCGACGCGATGAAAGTGCTGATCGAGAACAAGGATTCGGTGGAGTACAAGGAAGCCGTTGTCGATTCTTTGACCGCCGGCTCATTGATCATTCCGACGTTGGACAAGAGCGCTCAGGGGAGTCATCTCGAAGCTGTGATGGCTTACTTGAAGAAGCAGGATCTAGCGCTCGGCGACGTCCGCATGGCGATGACCGTTTGTCAGGGGTTGGAGAAGGCCGAATCCTACAAGCTGGCGGCCACTGCCTACCAGGAGTTCTCCGGCCTGTTTGAGGAAGCCGGCCTGACGCGGTACGCCAAGGCGATTCGTTCAGCGGGGGCCAAAGTCAAGCTGATCGGAAACCGCATGATCGTGCGGGGCGTCGATTTCGAGGGCGAAGAGTTCGACCTGAAATCGCTGGAGGGCAAAGTTGTCCTCGTTGACTTCTGGGCTACTTGGTGCGGACCCTGCATCGCTGAGTACCCCAACATGCTGAAGAATTACAAGCAGTATAAGAGCAAGGGATTTGAGATCGTCGGGATCAGCCTCGATCAGGATCGCGACGCGTTGGCGAAGTACTTGGAAAACAAGAAGGTGCCGTGGGTTACCTTGCACGACGAGAAACATCCGGGGAAGCACGATGCGGTCGAGAAGTACGGCATCACGGGTATCCCGGCGATGTTCTTGATCAATCGAAAAGGTCGGGTGATTTCGATCAATGCCCGCGGCGATTCGCTGGACAGATTGTTGAAAGCCGAACTGGGCGGAAAGTAGCCAACGGGGACCCGCCAGGAGCGCCGAGGAAATGGACTCGGTGAACCAATTGGATTCGGCAGCCTTATATTGAGAGTTGGTGAGAGTTTGGTAAGAGTTGGCGGCGAAACCGGTTAAAAACTGGGCTAGGACGCTTCCCCGCTCGACTCCTAGAATGGCTCAGATCGGATGTCTCCCATTGCACAGCAAAGCGGATGGGTGCGCGCAGACCGACTGATCGGACAGAGCGATTGACCTCCAGACCTTGAATGGTCTGGCAGACAGAGGAGAAGTTTCATGTCTTCCGCCCGCACAATTCCCGTCTTTTTGGGATTGGCTTTCGTCGTGTTGGCAGTCTCCACAGGCTGCAAAGAGCAAACGACCGGACCCCTGACTGCCGCCAGCAGCAAATACGAGGTCGACGAAGGCGACGAGGGCGACTCGAGCGGCGGAAGCGCCGCGTCCGGGCAACCTGACGGAGCCGACGGCTTGCGAGAAATCGTTGGGACATTGAACTCAGGCGGGGGAGCGGATGGGGGATCCGGATCTCCGAGCGACGGCGGCGGGGTGGGCTTGGCCCCCGTGATTCGACCTGCCGACACGGGCGACTCGACAAGTGGTACAGGCGTTGGTCAAACGGGTTCCTCGACTGGACAGTCGCCCAGCGCCGGGGCTCCCATCGGGCCGGCTCGACCGGGCGTTGCCGCCGGTGGCGGCGGCGGGACGCGTCCCCAGGCTGGCGGGCAATCGACGGCTGGAGCCGCACAGCCGCAGCGCGAGCAACAGTTGTTGCCGCCGATGGCGAGTTACGATTTGCCGCGGACCAATTCACTAGAGGACTTGTTGGATTTCGTCGATCGGTTGGCTCGCACGCGACCCAAAGGACGGAACGAACAAGAGATGTTCGTCGACATGCAGCATCTACATCGCGCGCGCGTTCAGGCGACCGAAGCGGTGATGGCGAATCCCAAGGCCAACAAGGAACAGTTAGTGCGGGCCGTTAACGCGAAACTGGAATCGCTTGATTTTTTGTTCCGCGCGGTCGGTTCCAGAGTGACTCAATCCCAAGTCCGCGACCATCTGCGGGAGTTCTCGGCGTCGCTCCGCGGCCACGAAATCGAAGAGATAGCTTTCCTTGGGAAGAAGCTCTACTTCGACTTGAAAGCTCAGGACTTGATGGTCAAAGAACTTGCCGACGGCAAGTGGGTGTCGAACGAAATAGTCGCGCTGTTGAAGATAAAGGCGGAAGACGAATTGCGAATGTCGGATATCTTCAACCTGACGACCACCGCAACTCAGTTGCTTTATCGAACGGGGTTTCCGGAGGAGTCGCTGAAGGCCGAGCGGGCGATCGTGGGGACGTACAAGGGCGTAGAAAACGAAGACCTGCAAATCGCATTGGCGGCCTTTGTTGAACAGATGGCCCTGGTTCGCCTGGACATTCCCGACAATCTGGAGTCCGCGATGTCGGGAAAGAAGGAGGCGATCCAACCGTTGCTCGGCGGTCTTGTCAAAGCCTTGGCTCGCGAGGGGCGGGGACGTCCAACATTGGGCATGGCTGTGCGGGCCGCCCAGTATCTGGAGTACGTGCATGAGTACGACGCATGCCGCACGCTGCACGACACGATTGAAGCGGCCTTTCAGGGAGGTGAAAAGGACGAGGTTGAATACGTCAAACGGACGATCGGCAACGCCCGCCGCCGGATGGACTTGATCGGCAAGCCGATCGATCTGGTGGGCCAAGTCTACGCAGGCGGTGATTTCGACATCAAACAGCTGCAAGGGAAATACGTGCTGATCGATTTCTGGGCGACGTGGTACCGACCTGGGCTGGAGTTGATTCCGCACATCCGCCGCAACTACGAGCGATACAAGGAGTACGGGTTTGAGGTCGTCGGCGTGAACATTGACGAAGATCGCAACCAACTCAAGCAGTTCTTTTCTTTGCAGAGCATCCCCTGGCTCACAGTGGTCGGCAACGAGCGTGGCTTGAGCAGTTTTGAAAACCCGTTGGCCAAAGCCTTCGGCGTCGATGCGCTGCCGTTTGCATTGCTGATCGATCCCGACGGAAAGGTGGTCGATTTGCACGTCACCGGGCAGGCATTGAGCGACAAGTTGGCGGAGTTGTTCGGCGCCGCGGAAAAGAAGAAGAAGGAGGCGGAGGAGGCCGCCAAGAAGAAGCAATCGCGAATCGACTGGAATGCTCCGCACTTCGTTTCGCTCACCGAAAACCAACCCGCTGACGATGACGAAGAAACGGGCGACGACGACAAGCAGCCCGCGCGGCGCAATCCCTATTTGGCGAGCGCTCGATATTCGACGGCTCAGTTAGTTGAGTTCTTGCTGCGGATGCGGGAGAAGCCACAGTCGATTCAGTCGCGCGACGGTTTCGCGGCGGCGGTGGTCGACGCGGCGGATCGGGTCTTAGGCGATGACAAGGCGTCCGACAGATTTCAAGTCATTGCGGCGGAGGCGAAATTCCGCACGCTGCACAAGTTGGCCAGCTTCGGCGACGAAGACGCCGACAAGCAGTTGGTCGCGTTTACGAAATCGTTGGCCGACGACGCCCGCCCGCGGATCGCCAAGCAAGTGGCGTTCTTCCAAATGGAACGCAAGGTGATTGACGGCGCCGAAGCGCCTCTCAAAGACGTGCCGGCGCTGTTGATAGAGATCAAAGCGTTTCTGGACAAAGAAAAAATGGTCGAGAAACATCTGCGATTGGCGTCCAGCACGGTGAAGGTGCTCAATCGCATCGAGGACGCCGAGCAGCGTGAGCGGGGGTTCCAGGAATTCGGCCAGCTGTTTTCCAAGAGCAGCGACAAGAAGCTGGCCGCCTACGGCCGCAAGATCGCCAAGCAGCCCAAAGCTGACTCGGCGAAACTGGTCGGTGAATTGATGGTCCTGGAGGGCGTGACCGATTTGGGTGTCGCCCTGGATTGGAAGTCCTACCGAGGCAAGGTCGTGATCGTCGACTTCTGGGCGACGTGGTGCGGTCCTTGTCTCCGCGAAGCCCCCGTGCTCAAGAAATACTATGAAGAGCAAAAGGCGAACGGGCTGGAAGTTGTCGCCGTCAACCTTGACCGCGACGACGCGGCTCTAGCGAAATACCTGGAAGAACACGACGTGGCGTGGCCCAACCTGGTTGCCGACGACGCCCGAGCTGTCGCCAGCAAGTACGGCGTCAAAGCGATCCCCACGTTCGTGCTAGTCGACACGAAGGGATCGATCGTGGCGGTCGGGCACAAGGTGGCCGACCTGCGCGACAAGGCGCAAGCGTTGCTCAAGGACCTGAAAAACGGCGGATAACGCCGCGAGCCGTTCTCGCGACTGGAGTTGCTCAAAGACCGCTGCGCGTCTAGACCATCAGCGCCCGTAGGTCGGTCGGGGCATCGGGATCGAGCGGAGACAACACGGCGTTAATGAATCTGCCGCCGTTCTCATACCAACTGTGCACGCCGAAGCGGCACCATGTCAGGTCCATCAACAGCGAAACCCACTGGTCGCCGCACTTCAGCGAAGCGATCGCTCGCCGGTACGGCACGGGGTCTGAGTGGTAGAAGTCCAGGCCGCCTTCACCAAGGTGTTTGCCCAACACGAAGAAGGTGTCGCCCGTCAGAACTTCGCCGTCGCTAGTCACGGGCGTCAACTGGACCGGGTATGGGTAGGGGTGGCGTCGGGAGCGGCGACGCTCGCTCGCGGACCGTCCCGGCGAACTGTTGAGTGCGAGTTTGACACGCGCTTGAACAGTTTCCTCGAAGGTGGTCGCCGTGGCGTTGAGTTCCGTGGCGTTGAGTTCGCTGTCCGGCGTGGCGTTCAGCTCGGTGGTGTGCATCGATGACTCCGAGTGCCCAGTCTGGAATGCCAAGCAACCACGACCTGCGGCGGGTGGATGGAAACGCCGTGCGGAGTCGCCGGCGACGATCCGCTGGTCGCGCGCCGCGAGTGAACCGCAATAGTTATCTACGTCGCCGAGTGGCGGCCGTCAAATGAAGTCGTCAGCAGCGGCGCCGGTTTGACGATATCCGTCGAATTCGCCGCTCGGCCGCCGCGCGTTGCGTTTTCGCAACCTATGTTTCGCTACCGCATCGCGGCGTAGCCCACCTGCGACTGCATTCCCGATCCGCGCTCTCCTCCCAACCGGAACAGTCAGAATGATCGCGCCCCACCGCCGGACAACCTGGCTGTCGATCGCAATGGCGGGCTGTCTGCTAGGCGGTGCGATGCCCGTCTGCGGGGCGGATGTTCTCAGCGAGGCGGATCACCTGTTGTTGTCGGACGCGGCGGATGGGCGGCTGGACAAGATGACCTTGGCCGAAGCCGCGCTGATCGCCAGCGGGTCGGACGAGGGAACGCGCCGATCGGCAATCCGCAAGTTCAATCGCCGTCTCGCCGAGTTTCGCCAACTCTCCCTCCCACTCGACGAGATGGAGCGGGCGCGGATCGCTTACGAGTTCATGCACCGCGAATTGCTCGTCGGTGAGTACCAGGCGGATCTGAATGACTTCGCCGGCGCCATCGCCGACGGCGATTTCAACTGCGTGACGGCCACATTGCTGTTCCACTGCCTGGCTGAAGAAGTGGATGTGAGCAGTCGAGCCGTCGCGATTCCGAAGCACGTCTTCAGCCGACTCGACGCCGCCACCGACGTCGAGACGACGTGCCCCGATTGGTTCGAGCAGCCGAGCCGCGCTCCGCACGAAGGGCGGGTGATTGGCAACATCGAGCTGCTGGCGAAGCTCTACTACAACCGGGGAGTCAAGCAGCTCCACGCGACTCACTTTCGCGATGCGTTGGACTTAATCGAGGCCAGCTTGGCGCTCGACCCGATCGACTCGACGGCGCTGGCGAACCGCCTGGCGGGACTCAACAATTGGGCGCTGGCGAGGTGCGAAGCCAAGCAATTCGCCGCTGCCGCGGAGCTGATATACACCGGCCTGGCGCTGGACGATCAGTACGAACCGCTGTTGTCGAATGACCTGCACATTCACCACCTGTGGGCGGAACAGCTCTGTGGTGAGGGCGATTGGCTGAACGCGATCAAGATCCTCGAACGAAGGCGGGTCGTGCGACCGGATGTGGAGCTGTTCGTGAGCGGCCGCCGAATCATCTATCGCCGCTGGTTGCAGTCGGCAGTCGCGGACGGTTCGTACGCGGACAAGGAGTCTGATTTGGAGGAGGCCCGCGTCCTGTTGCGAGCCGCCGACGACTTCACGGTCTGGGAAGCGAGCGTGATGGCCAGTTTGGCGGCGCAGCTGGAGCTGCGAGGACGCCCCGCGGAGGCCGAACGGTTGCGAGTCTGGTCGCAATCACAGCGGTAGATCGAGCGCCAGACCAAACCGAGTACCGCGACGACTGCCCTGGACCTGGTATCGCGCCCTAGATGCTGTCCGGCAGATTGTGGCCCATCTTGTCTCGCTTGGTCGCCAGGTATCCGGCGTTGTGCTGATTCACGGGCGGCACGATGGGAACCTGGTCGACGACGTTGAGATCAAAACCGCGCAGATTGAAGGCGTCGGTTTTCTTGGAGTTGTTCGTCAGCAAACGGATCTCGGCGAGCCCGAGATCTTTGAGTATTTGCATGCCGACTCCGTAGTCGCGGAGGTCGGCTTTGAACCCCAGCGCGTGGTTTGCTTCGACCGTGTCTTTACCGTCGTCCTGCAGATTGTACGCGCGGATCTTTTGCTTCAGACCGATGCCGCGACCCTCTTGCGGCAAGTAGACCAGTGCGCCGACGCCTTCGCGGCTGATCATCTCCAGAGCCATGTGCAATTGGTCGCCGCAATCGCAGCGGAGCGAGTTGACCAGATCGCCGGTGAAGCAACTCGAGTGCATGCGGACCAAGGGCGGTTGGACGGCGGAGCTCAAATCGCCCATCACCAGCGCCAGCGGCTCCTGGGTTTCGTATTTGACGTCGTAAACGAGAATCCGAAATTCGCCGAAGCGCGTCGGCAGTTCGGCCTCGGCCGCCCGGCTGACCAGCTTTTCGCTGTGCCGGCGATAGGCGATCAACGACTCGATCGAGATGATCTTGAGATCGTGGTCTTCCGCCATCTGCAAGAGTTGATCGCGACTGGCTCGATCGCCGGTCTCGTCGAGAATTTCGCAAATCACGCCGGCGGGGGTTAGTCCGGCCATCCGCGCCAGGTCGACGGCGGCTTCGGTATGTCCGGCGCGGCGCAACACGCCGCCCTCTTTCGCCAACAGCGTGTGCACGTGACCGGGGCGATCAAAATCATTGGAGGTCGTTTGCGGATCGACGATGGCTTGGATCGTCCGCGAGCGTTCGGCGGCGGTGATGCCAGTTTTGGCGGACTTGTGGTCGAGCGTCGTCATCCAGGCGGTGCCCAGGCGATCGCGACGGTGCTCCTCCTGTGGCGTCAGCTCCAAACGGCGACTGATCTCCGGCAGCACGGGCACGCAGAGCATCCCGCGTCCGCCCATGATGAAGTTCAGTTTCTCCGGATTCACCTTCTCGGCGGCGCAAACGAAATCGCCCTCGTTCTCGCGGTCTTCCGCGTCGACGACGATAATGACTTCACCGTCGGCAATTGCGGCAACGGCGTCTTGAATGGACGAAAAACCTCGCGCCATTGTAGGCTCCCGGTTGAGGGCTGCTCGACCACCGGCGTGCGATCGGTCCGCGGCGCGGTGATTTGTTGGCGGGGGCGAGCACCGGGTATTATAGACGCGGGTCGTTTCTTCCTTCTAGGACTGATGCGTCAGCTCATGCGAATAGACACAAGCCGATGGACGGCCACGGCGCCGCAGTGGTTGTTAGCCATTTCTCTAATTGCGGCATGGTCGCCGTTCGCGGCCGCCGCCGAGCCAACGATGTCGGTTCAGCGGAAGAGAGGCGTGACCTACGTGACGCGCGGCGACGAGTCGTTGGTCGCCGATGTCTACATTCCGCCCGGAGAGGGCCCGTTCCCCGGAGTTCTGATGGTGCACGGCGGAGCGTGGGCCGCCGGCAGCCGTTGGAACATGCTCATCCACGCCAACCAGTTGGCTCGCAACGGCTACACTTGCGTTTCCATCAACTACCGGCATGCGCCCAAACACAAGCATCCGGCGCAATACGAAGATTGCCGCGCGGCATTGAAGTGGATGGTCAAACACGCGGCGGATTACAAGATCGACACCAAGCGGTTGGCCGGCTATGGCTACTCGGCCGGCGGGCATCTGGTCGCGCTGCTCGGGCTGCGGGAGCGGGTCGGCGAACCCAAGTTGCGGGCGATCGTCGCCGGCGGAGCGCCGTGTGACTTTCAGTGGGTGGCCGACGACAGTCAATCGCTGGTCTATTTCCTCGGCTCCACCCGCGGCCGCGACCCGGACCTCTACAAGGCGGCGTCACCGCTCACCTTCGCGAGCCGCGATGATCCGCCGGTCTTCTTCTTCCACGGTGGGCGCGACGCCCTCGTGCCGATCGAGTCCCCGCGACGATTGCACCAGCGGCTCACCGAATTGGGTGTGAAGTCCGAGATATATGTCGCCGACAGCTTGGGCCATATCGCCACCTTCAGTAGCGGTACGGCGAGGAAGGAAGCGCTGGAGTTTCTCGACAAGGTGCTCAAACCAACGCTCAAACCAGCGCTCAAACCAGCGCGGGCCAAGGTCGATCGAGACGGCGACTAAAAAAAACAACCGATGCCGAGTGAATGATGCTGGAACGCGAAGAGTACGTTGAGCAGGCCTATTTCTTTCGCACGCTGCACGAGCAGTCGGGGACCACGCCGATTCAGGAGCTGATGTTCCACGTGCGCGAGGAGCTGCTCGCCACGTCGAACCTGCCGATGGCGATCGACTTCATGCTTGCCGAGTTAAAGCACAGCGGTCGGTTCGGGCCGGCGATGGAGAAACTGGACCATTATTTCGCTCCATTTCAAGCCTATTTGATTTGCGAGGCGGAGGACGAACGCGGCCGATTCGACGTTCAGGGCGCTCTCCAGGTGTTGCATAGCGAGGCGAAATTCCGGGCCGCCGACCCGACGCCGCAGGGGTTGTTCCTCTTTCAATTCGAGACGTTGTCGCGCAACCGTTTGCGCTACGATCCCGGACTCAAAGCGGTTGGCCAAGACCCGCTGTTCGACGATCGCTGGCGGGAGTGGATTCTCACCGTCCGCCGGCAAATCGGGCTCGTCGACATCGCCGACATGATCTTTGTCCGTAGCCAACACTACCTGACGCGGCAATCAGCTCGTCTCGGCGGGCAGCCGGTGATCGAGGAGGCCCCCGTTCTGTTTGGCGAAAAAGAAGGCAAGATCGCCTTGGCGAACCGTCGCAAGGAGCCCGAGTTTCTCTTCGCCGCGCTGCAGCGGCATCTCAACTATCCGACCGTACCGCGGCCCCGCCGCCACGATCCGACTCCGGAACTGATACCTCAGTTGATGCGGCGTCTGGAGCGGCTCGAATCGCGGTTGAAGATGATGGAGGAAGAGCAGCGCGACGGCGCGATCGACTTGGAAAAGTACTTTCCTCCACCGCGTCCCGACGACTCCCAGGAATGAACCAAAAACGTCGTGTTTTGCGGGTTTTCAAGCCGGGCCTGCCTTGTTGAGAAATCGGCGTGGTGGTACCCTTCATCGCTTGAGTCGAGCCGGCCGCCGTCGATGGCTCTCGGCCCCGCCCAGTGTGCTGAAAAACTGGCCGCCGACGTCTTCCACTAATCACACCAACTGAACCACACAACGGAAGCTCCTTCCGTCGACGATCTCCTGAGGGCATTCGGGTGGACTTTCAACTGAATCTCAAGCTGGAGACGGTGGAACAGGCCATCCAAGCAGATCCCCCCATGCTGGCTCCCTCCGAGACGGTTCGTCAGGCCTTCGGGGCGTTGAAGTCGGCCAATCACGGCTGCGTGCTGATCTGTTCGGTCGGCGGCGCGCTGGAGGGGATCTTCACCGAGCGCGACGCGCTCCGCTATATGGCCGAACGAGCTGATCTGGAGCAATCCATTTCGTCGATAATGACATCATCTCCCCAATCGGTTTCCATTTCGGATTCGATTGGCGTGGCGATCGAGCGGATGGCTGGCGGCGGATTCCGGCGGCTGCCGGTCGTCGACGACGACAACAAACCGATCGGCGTCTTAAACGTGTCCGGTCTGTTGCATTTTCTTGTTGAGCATTTTCCGGCCACGATATACAACCTTCCCCCCAATCCCCACCACAAAACCACGGAGCGCGAGGGCGCCTAGTCGCTCTGGCGATTGTCGTCGCTTGCCGGCGGCGAATAATACTCACCGGTTCCGCATCCAAATCACAACGAGTGGACCATGTCTACTTCTATGGAAGACCTCCTCAAGTCCTCCAAGCCTTCGGAACAACTAGAGTCTGTCACCATTCGGCTCGTCGGCGACTCGGGCGATGGCATTCAAGTCATCGGCAGCGAATTAGGGACGACATCGGCCTTGATGGGAAGCGACATTGCCACCTTCCCCGACTACCCGGCCGAAATTCGCGCTCCGCGGGGAACTCGCGCCGGTGTGAGCGGTTACCAGATTCAGATTGCGTCGGAAGACATTTTCACCCCCGGAGACTTGGTCGACGCCTTGGTCGCCATGAACGCGGCCGCGCTGGTTGAGAACATCGAGTCGCTGAAGAAGGGCGGCGTGCTGATCGTCAATGAGGAGGGATTTGACGCCAAGGATCTCAAACTGGCTCATCTCGACCAGAGCCCACTCGATGACGGCTCGATCGAGGGCTACCGAGTCATCAAAGTCAAACTCACATCGCTAACCCGCGGCGCGGTCGAAAGCGTTGGTCTCAACACGAAGTTGGCCGATCGCTGCAAGAATTTTTTCGCCATCGGACTGGTCTACTGGCTGTACGGCCGGGAGCTCGATCGGACGTTGCGATTCATCAAAGAGAAATTCGGCAAGCGGCCGGAGATCGCCGAAGCGAACGAAAAGGCGCTCAGGGCCGGTTGGTATTACGGCGAGACGACGGAAGCGTTTGTCAGCAACTACCAAGTCGGGCCGGCGAAATTGCCGCCCGGCAAGTACCGCAACATCATGGGAAACCAATCCCTGGCGTGGGGCTTGGTGGCGGCCGCTCGGCTCAGCGATATCGACCTCTTCTACGGATCGTATCCGATCACTCCGGCCAGCCCGATCCTGGAGGAACTCAGCCGGCAGAAGAACTTCCGCGTGAAGACGTTTCAGGCCGAGGACGAGATCGCGGCGATTTGCACGTCGATCGGAGCCGCCTTTGGCGGAGCGATGGCGGTCACCGGATCGAGCGGACCGGGCATCGCCCTCAAGGGTGAAGCGATGGGCCTGGCGATGATCCTCGAACTGCCGCTGATCATCGTCAACATTCAGCGGGGCGGACCGAGTACGGGACTGCCGACGAAGACCGAACAGTCGGATCTCCTGCAGGCCCTCTACGGCCGCAACGGCGAATCACCGCTGCCGATCGTCGCTTGCGCCAGTCCGTCGGATTGCTTCGACGTCGCCCAAGAGGCGTGGCGAATCGCCGTGAAATTCATGACCCCGGTGATCGTGCTTTCCGACGGCTACGTCGCGAATGGTTCTGAACCGTGGCGGATCCCCGAGCTCAGTGAACTCAAGCCAACGGAAGTGAAGCACGCCGCCCAGCCGTCGAACGGCGAGCCGTTCCTGCCGTACAAACGAAACGAGCACGGCGCCCGCCCGTGGGCGATCCCCGGCACGCCCGGTTTGATGCACCGCATCGGCGGCTTGGAGAAAGCCGCCCTGACGGGCAACGTCAGTTACAGCGCGGAAAACCACCAGACGATGACGGACCAGCGAGCCGAGAAAATCGAAAAAATCGCCGCCGACATTCCCGCCCAGACGGTGACCGGTCCCGACCGTGGCGACTTGTTGGTGCTCAGTTGGGGCGGGACCTACGGAGCCTCCCTGACTGCCGTTCGTCGCGTTCAAGCCGCCGGACTGAGCGTCGCCCACGCTCACCTGCGTCACTTGTGCCCGTTTCCAACGAACCTCGGCCAGCTCCTGAAGAACTACAAGAAAGTGCTGATCCCCGAGTTGAATATGGGCCAGCTGCGGTCTGTCATTCGCTCTACCTATCTCGTCGACGCGCAGGGATATAACAAGGTCAAAGGCAAGCCGTTCACTGTTGACGAACTGCAAGCCCACATCACCGAATTGCTCAGCTGACGCGCCGCTTGTCCCTCCATACTGACCACCATCATGAGCACCGAACTGCCTTTACTGACCGCCGACGATTTCGCCAGCAACCAAGACGTCCGCTGGTGCCCTGGTTGCGGTGATTATGCGATTCTCGCGCAAATGAGAAAGATGATGCCGACGCAGGGCATTCCGCGCGAGAAGATCGTTTTCATTTCGGGCATCGGCTGTTCGAGCCGTTTTCCCTACTACATGAACACGTACGGCATCCACAGCATTCACGGCCGCGCACCCGCTTTCGCTTCCGGATTGAAGTGCACGAACCCCGATTTGCAAGTCTGGGTCGTGACGGGCGACGGCGATGGTTTGAGCATTGGCGGCAATCACTTGATGCACGCCATTCGCCGCAATCTGGATATCAACATCGTCCTCTTCAACAACCGCATTTACGGACTCACCAAGGGGCAGTACTCACCGACCTCGCCGCTCGGCAAAGTGACCAAGACGACGCCGATGGGAGCCATCGACAATCCGCTCCACCCGCTCTCCATCGCCATCGGCTGTGAGGGCTCGTTCGTGGCGCGATCGATTGACGTCAACATCAAGCATCTCGGAGCCACGCTCAAGCGAGCTGCTGATCACAAGGGCACCGCGTTCGTCGAGGTCTATCAGAATTGCAACGTGTTCAACAACGGCGCCTGGAAGTACGCCACTGATCGAACGACCAAGTCGGACACCGTGATTGAACTGGAACACGGCAAACCGCTGATCTTCGGCAAGAATCGGGACAAGGGGATTCGGCTCAACGGCATGGAGCCCGAGGTCGTCGAATTGGGTAAGGGCGTCAGCGAAGATGATCTGCTGTTTCACGACGAGCAGGCGCCGGAACCGAGTTTGGCGTACGCGCTGAGCCGCATGCGGAACCCCGAGTTTCCGGAGCCGATCGGAGTGTTCCGCGCGATCGACGCACCCAAGTATGACACGGAGATGATGAATCAACTGGCGGTGGCTGAGGAGCAAAAGGGGTCGGGCGATCTCGCGGCGCTCTTCAACAGCGGAGACACCTGGACCGTATCATGATCGACTGCCCCAACTGCAGTTCAGAGAATATCGATGGCGCCGACGCCTGCGAGCAGTGTGGACAGTCGTTGAGCGATCTCCATTTGCCCACTCCCGCGACGGAAGTGGAACGCGCGCTGCTGACCGACCGCGTCGGCGTGTTGCCGCCCAAGGAAGTGATTGCCGTCACACCCACGACGACTGTCGCCGATGCGTTGAGTTTGTTGGTGGAGAAAAAAATCGGCTGCCTGGTCGTTGTCGACGACGACGAGACGGTTGGGATCTTCACCGAGGTCGACGCCGTCCGCAAAATCAATGACGCGCTCGACGATCTCCAAGATCGCCCCATTGGCGACTTCATGACTCCCAATCCCCAGCGCCTGGAGGCGGGAGCCAAAATCGCCTTTGCCGTGCACCGCATGGATCTGGGCGGCTACCGTCACGTTCCGATTGTCGATGCGAACGGTCGCACCACGGGCGTCATCTCCGCGCGAGACATCCTCCGGTATCTGTCCGAGAAGATGGCCAGCTAGAATCGTCCCGCCACTCCCAGCAAGACGAATCACATATATTCTTGATGAGTCGGTTTGACGATCAACTCGGGCACGTGTGCGCGGGGCGGGAGCGCGGCGATCGCGACGATCAGTCCGCCGATATCGTCCATCTGCAAGATGGCCGCCTTGTGCTCGTCGCTCACCGGGTTGGGGCGGTTGTCGAGAATCGGCGTATTCACTTCTCCCGGGTAGACAGTCGTCACGCGGATTCCGTTTTTGCCGTCTTCATTGGCGACCGCCGTGCCGAGCGCGGCCATCGCGAACTTGGAGGCGCTGTAGGCGACACCACCCAGGGCGGTGGCGCGCTTGCCCGAAATCGAGGAGATATTGACGATCAAGCCGTCCTGTCGCTCACGCATTTGAGGGAGGACGGCGTGCATCGTGTTGTAGGCGCCGGTGGCGTTGATATCCATGACCATGTCCCATTGTTCGGGCGTCATGGCTGACATCGTCCGCGTTTTGATGTTCGTGCCGGCCGAGTTGACCAGGATGTCGATTGGCCCCAAGGCTTCGGACGCCCAAGCGAACAACTCGTTTACGCTGTCGCGTTCGGCGACGTTGCAGTCGTGGTGCAGCAACGGTGGCGAACTACCGGCGGCGGCTTCCCGCAGCACATCGGCGCGGCGTCCGGTGATCGCCACTTGGCATCCTTCAGACGCCAGAGCTCGAGCGATTCCCAATCCGATTCCCGTCCCGCCGCCCGTGATAAGGGCGTTCTTACCTTGCAATTTCATGGTCAGTTCCTCGATTCTTCCGATCTCGCATCTCGGTAGTTAAGCAATCGGTAACAGTTGTAAGCTACACGAATGAGCATACAAGAGGGTCGCGGTTGCGAGGCGGCAATCGTTCGCGAATAATGGCTGAGTACTGAAACTCGCGGTCGTGGCGACAGCCTGACCTAGGATCTTCAGTCACCGAACACAAATGAGGCGATGCGGGAATTGGTGGAGAACGAATGAGCGCCAAAACCCGCCCGATCGAATCGACGATCGACATCGTCACGCCGGAGAACATCTCCTTCCACTACGTCATCGCGGGACCCTTTCGGCGTTTCCCGGCGTTTCTGATCGATCTCATCGCCAAGGGGTTTCTGACGTTCATCATTGCTCAGATCTTCGGATTCATATTGCCCAGCGGCATTGGCGACGGTGTTGTGTTGATTATTTTCTTTGCGATTTCGTGGTTCTACGGACCTCTGTTTGAGTGTTATTGGAACGGACAGACACCGGGGAAGCGTCTCCTGGGCCTGCGCGTGTTGACGACATCCGGAAGACCGATTGACGGCGCCGAGGCGGTGCTTCGCAACGTGCTCCGCACGGTCGATATGCTGCCGCCGATGGCCACGACGATCGGCATGCTGCCGGTGGCGCCCACGTTTGTCATTGGATTGATTGTCATGGCCTCGAACAATCGCTTCCAGCGTATGGGAGACCTGGTCGCCGGGACGATGGTCGTGGTCGAGGAGCGTCGATGGCTGACAGGAGTCGTTCGTTTTGATGACTCCCGCGTGGCGCAATTGGCCACCTACCTGCCCGCGGATCTTCAAGTCTCGCCGTCGATGGCCAAGGCGTTGGCGATGTACGCTGAGCGGCGTCGATTTTTCTCTCCCGCCCGGCGTCGCGAGGTGGCCAAGCATTTGGCCGCGCCACTGCTCACCCAATACGGGCTCCGCGAAGACACTTCGCACGACTTGCTACTTTGTTCGCTGTACTACCGCGCGTTTGTGACAGATCGCGCGGACGAAGAGCAATACGCTCCGATAGATCCAGCGGGTCGTCCGCCGTCGTCGGTTGAGCCGCCGAATCCGTTTTTGACAGGTTCTGGAGGTCGCTCGTGAAAGTCGCCGAACTGCTCGAACGTCGCCGCCAAAACTGGCAAGAGTTAGAGGGCCTCTGCGATCGCATGGGTCGCATCAATGCGCCGTCGGCGTCTGAGATGACGCGATTCGCGGCGCTCTACCGAGCCGCCTGTGCGGATCTCGCTCTGGCCGATTCCTACCAGCTGCCGCCGAACACAGTCCAGTACCTCGATCGCCTGGTGGGCCGAGCGCACAACCAACTCTATCGCACGCGCAAATTCGACACCCGCAAGTGGGGGCGCCTACTGCTGTTCGAAGCGCCGCAGATCATTTTCAATGACCGCTGTGTCCAAGGGATGTTCTGCCTTTTTTGGGGAGTTTTCATTCTTTCAGCCGTGCTGGCGATGAACAAAGCGACGTGGCCCAACTACGCCGAGTCGTTGCTGGGTGAGGAGCACCTCACCCAGATGGAGACGATGTACGACCGACCGATGTCGGGCCGCGACGCCGGCACGAACTCGGAGATGACCGGTTTCTACGTCTACCACAACGCCGGCATCGGTCTGAAGTGTTTTGCTTATGGGGCGCTGGTGATTCCCGGGATCTTCACGACGCTCTTCAACGCCGCCGTGCTGGGCGCGACGTTCGGCTACATGGCGCGGCCGGATGTCGCGCAGAGCGTGAATTTTTTTAACTTCGTCACCGCTCACGGGCCGTTTGAATTGACGGCCATCGTCTTAGCCGCGGGCGGCGGTTTGCGAATCGGCGTTTCCTGGATACGGACCTGCGGTTGGACTCGCGGGGCGTCGCTTCGCATGACGGCTCGGCAGGCCGTACCGATCATGTTCGCGTCTGTCATTTTGTTTTGCCTGGCGGCGTTGATCGAAGGGTTCGTTTCGCCATCGGCGTTGCCCTATTGGTGCAAAGCGTCGGTGGCGGTCGTGTCGAGTGGCGTGTTGATGTTCTATTTTGTGTTGCTCGGTTTCCCGCGGAGGTAGCGGTGCAGTTTGACCAAACTCAGATTGCCATTCGCGAACGAGATTTTCTCGACACGCTCGATCTGTCGTTACTCGTGCTGCGCCGTTATCTAGCGCCCGTCGCGATAACTTTCACGCTCGGAGCGGCTCCATTCGCAGCGTTCAACTTATACTTCCTCACTTGGATGGCTGATCTCGACCCACGTGATTTTGACTTGGACGAATGGATTCTTCAGATCATTCGTTACGTGTGGTGCGCATGCGTCGTCGTCGCCGTACAAGCTCAGGCGGCGGCTGTTTTCACGACGGCGTTCATCGGCCGTGTCGTGTTTACCGAGCGACCGTCGATACGCGGCGTCGTCAGTTCGACATTCAAAATGCTGCCGCACATCGTGTGGACGCAATTCGTTGTCAGGGGTGTTTTGTTTCTGCTGTTGTACGTAGCGACGCTCAGTCCCGACCGGCACTTTGAGGCGGGATCGGAGATGGTCCTGATCGGTCTGTTTGGATTGTGGGCGTTGGGTGCCCGCTCTTTCCGACCGTACATCAACGAGGTTGTCTTGTTGGAAAAAAACCCTCTGTTCGGCGCGGATCAGAATCGGATGACCGTTGGCCGACGGAGTCGCATCCTGCACGAGCCCGCATCCGGTGATCTGGTCCTAAAAACGATCACTTCGGCTTTTTTCGCGGTCCTCATGGCGGCGGCTTTCTGTTCTTTGGGGTTTCTGTTTTGCGGCATCTTTCTCAACACCTGGACGCCTGGGCACCTGGCTTCCGCCATTTGTCTCAACGTCGCGCTGTGGATCGTGGCTGGTTACTTTGCGGTCGTCCGTTTTCTCAATTACCTCGACTTGCGAATTCGTCATGAAGGATGGGAAGTCGAATTGCGATTGCGAGCCGAAGCTGCGCGACAGGCGGGCGCATTGGCAAAATGACATTCTCGCCAGCACGTCCAATCGCCGTCCTGCTATTAACAGCGCTCAGCGCGGCGTCGCCGCCGTTGTTCGCCTGGCAGGGCATCCCAGACAATGCGGCGGTCGAAGCGGGTCGCGAGGCGCTGGCGAACGGTCCCGCGTTCCCTTGGTACGACCGGCAAGAGGACGAGGTCGTGCCGATTCGAGTCAAACGGCACCGCGACCTGGCCTACCGAGATTCGCGATGGAAGCGCGGACAACGCCAGGTGGACAGCGGACTGGCGTCGTTTTTCGCCGGCATCTTCGAATCGATGAATCTGATGGCGTGGTTCGCCGTCGCCGCCATGTTGGGCGCGTTCATCGCGCTGCTGGTGTGGGCGTTCATACGACGACAATCGAGATTCAGCGCCCACGGTCAACAGCGGCGAACGACGTCGGATGCGGCCCGTATCGAACAACTGCCCTTCCAACTCAACCCCGCGCAAAGCGGCGATCTTCTCGCCGAAGCGAAACGTTGTTACACCAACGGGGATTTCGCGTCCGCGATCATCTATCTCTTCAGTCACCAACTCATCGTGCTCGATCGCAATCAACTCATTCGTTTGGCCAGGGGCAAGACGAACAGACAGTATTTGCGGGAGGTCAGGTACGCACCGGGCGTTCGCCGCCTTCTGGAACGGACGATGCTGACTTTCGAAGACGTTTTCTTTGGCGGCTACTCAATTGAGCGGAGTCAATTCGAAGAGTCGTGGAGTCAACTGGATCAATTCCACGACTTGGTGAAGGAGTCGACCAAATGACGGCTCACCGAATCGACCAGCGACGACTGAGTCTCTGCGTCGTTGGGTTTCTCCTCCTGGCGTCCACTGGGTGTGTGGGAAAAACTCCGTTCACGCGCGAATACGGACGGCGGCGAGGGACATATTACGCATCCAGTGTGAACGGGACGGGGACACTGGCGAAGATGTTCCGCGCCGCCGATTATCGAGTCGTCAGTTGGGGACGGATGTCGCCGCGCCTCGAAGACTACGATGTCGTCGTCTGGGCCCCGGAGTCGTTTGAACTGCCGAACCAAGAACAGTGCGAATGGGTGTTGCAATGGCTGGACGATAGCCCGGGCCGCACCCTGATATACATCGGACGTGACTTCGACGCCGAACCACTCTACTGGCGGAAGGCGCGCAGTCAGGCGGCGCGAGACCAGGCGCCCGAGATGATTCGGCGCGAGGCGCAGGCGCAGGCGAGATGCGATCGGGTGCGGATGATCGCGCCCGACAACGATTCATGCGAGCTCTTTGATTACGAACGCGATGTCGCACCGCGGGATGTCACACAACTCGATCAGGTTTCCCGCTGGCGCACCGGCATCGACGCCGCCAAGTTGGGAATCCGGCTGGAA
>JASMLW010000432.1 GCA_030748485.1 Pirellulaceae bacterium | reverse complement strand
CAGCTCGCTGAGAGTTGCGCTTGGAAATTCTCACACGGAGGCACGGAGACACAAAGCTCTCGATCCCCCTTGCTTCCTTGTGCCCTCGTGTCTTAGTGTGCGAACTCCTTTTCGCAGCTCGCTGAGAGTTGCGCTTGGAGGTTCTCACACGGAGGCACGGAGACACAAAGCTCTCGATCCCCCTTGCTTCCTTGTGCCCTCGTGTCTTCGTGTGCGAACTCCTTTTCTCAGCTCGCTGAGAGTTGCGCTTGGAGGTTCTCACACGGAGGCACGAAGACACAAAGCTCTCGGTCCCCTGTTTCTTTGTGCCCTCGTGTCTGAGCGCGCCGAC
The DNA here is from genome assembly GCA_030748485.1 of Pirellulaceae bacterium. Classification (GTDB taxonomy): domain Bacteria; phylum Planctomycetota; class Planctomycetia; order Pirellulales; family Pirellulaceae; genus JASMLW01. The sequence continues at coordinate 29,590 of JASMLW010000432.1, read as the reverse complement.
GTGAGTGGTTCATCGATACCGCCGCTACTACACCATCGCATCCAGCCTCAAAGGACCATAGAATCGCGATGGCCGCAGGTCCATGCTTAACTCGCCAACAACTCTTTCGCGAGCCCTCACGTGATCCACACAGCATCTCACAAACGCACCGCGTCTCTAGCGTTCTCAATGATCCTCGCAGGCGTCGGGTTTTCGACCGCCTGCGCCGAGACGATACGCGGGCGGGTTCGCGACAAGGAGACAGGTCAAGCGCTCGCCGCCCGGATCTACCTGCACTCGGTTCAGCATGGCTGGCGGCTCGTCGAGTCGATCGACGGAACGCAGGCCCACTATTCGAAGGATCGCAGGAACGGCAGTGTCGAGATTCATTCGGCCGTTTCGAACGGTCGCTTTACGGCCGACGTCCCGGCGGGCGATTACGAGCTGACGGTGGAGCGGGGCAAGGAGTACTTCAGTCACACGCAGCGAGTCCGGATCGTCGACGGTGAGACGACCGAAGTGCAAGTAGATTTGCGCCGCTGGATCGACATGAACAAACTCGGTTGGTATTCGGGCGACACGCACGTCCACCTGACGAGTCGCGACTTGCGGACGTTTGTCCAGGCCGAGCACTTGAACGTCGCTTTTCCACTGACGGGCTGGGTGACGAAAGCGTATGTGTCTCCCGAGTCGAGCTACGCGAAGCAAACCGGTCAGGTGCAGCGCGGGCTGATCCGCGTCGACTCGTCGCACATCATCCAGCCGATGAATACGGAGTGGGAGATCTTCACCGTCGATGGCAAACGCCACACGTTGGGAGCGATCTTCGCCATCGGCCACAAAGAGCCGTTCAAGATCGGGGCTCCGCCCGTGCGGCCCATCGCCGCTGAAGCGCGCCGCCAAGGAGCCTTGCTCGAACTGGACAAACACAATTGGCCTTGGTCGATGATGCTGATCCCGATCGCGGACGTCGATCTGTTCGAACTTTCCAACAACCACATCTGGCGAACTCGGTTCTTGTTTTCGACTTGGTACCCAGAGTACGCGGCCAAGTACATGGGCGTCGAGATGAACGACGAGGGCGGCTTCACCGAACGCGGTTGGATTGAATTCGGTTTTCAGAACTACTACACGCTACTCAACTGCGGCATGCGGTTGCGGCCGACGGCCGGTACGGCGAGCGGCGTGCATCCCGTGCCCGTCGGCTTTGGACGCGTTTACGTCGAGCAGCCGAGGGGATTCAGCTATAAGACTTGGATGTCGCAACTGAACGCAGGTCGCAGCTTCGTCACGACCGGTCCGATGCTGTTCGTCACAGCCAACGAAAGGCCCGCCGGCGCGCGACTCAAGTCGGACGGCAATGCGGTCGACGTGCGATTGCGCGGTCGAGCTATCGGCGACGCGCCGTTTGAGAAGGTTGAGGTTGTCGTCAACGGTCGGGTCGTCAAATCGTGGAAGCCCGAACCGCGCCGCAACGAGCAAGGAGCGTTCGGAGAGAAGATCGACGTTCAACTGAATCTCGAGAGCTCTTCGTGGGTCGCGGTCCGCTGCTTCGATCGACGCGCTGAAGAACGGACTCGCTTCGCCCACTCAAGCCCGTTTCACGTCGAGATCGCAGGACGGCCATTGCGGCCGCGGAAGGCGGATACGGAGTACTTGATGGGCCGCGTCGCCGCAGAACTCAAGCGACATGCGAACGTGCTCCCGCCCGAAGCGCTCGGCGAATACGCGGCGGCGCTGGAGTTCTACCGCCAGTTGCACGCCAACGCCGTGGACGAGTAACGCCGTGGACGAGTAACGGCGTGGACGAGTAGAGAGATCGTCGGCGATTCTCGGCGCTTAGCGCTCGATGCTGATGAGCGGACCGAAGTAGGCGTTCAATGCTCCCACCATCGAATCAGAAACCTTCGTGTCTTGAATGTAGAGATACGCCACGTGAGGCAGCTCCATCAGCGACTGCATGCCTTCATCCGTGACCTTGGTGCCGTTGAGGTGAAGCGTTTCGACGCTCGGGCACTGGTTAATGATGGCGAGCCCGGCGTCGTCGAGATTGCTGTTGGAAAACTGCACCGCTTCCAGATAGGGGAGCTTCTTTAGTGGAAGCAGGTCGTCGCTCTTGAACTCCATGTTGTTGGCGAAACTGACTTCGGTGATGTTGCCCGTCGTGTTGTAGGTGAATTGCACTTGCAGATCTTCGAGCTGGGCGACCGCCTCCTCGTCGTCAGCCTGGACGGGAACAGCCGGTGAAGGAGCCGGAATCGGCATGGCGACGTTGCGAACTCTGCAGCCAACCGCACACACGCAGAGAAGAGCAAGGAGGACGGAGCGCGACGACGTCTGCATGGCGAGTCTCGATATGTACGGGGCTTGCAATGGGTCGTTACGGCGAATTATCGCGCGATTCGTCGATTCCGCAAGTGCCGGAACGCCCGACTGGCACTTGGCGTGACTCGATGGAACAGCGATTTCTCGCGCTCGATCGCACCGCGTAAGATGGATTCATGGACGATCCGACTTTCCTGCAGTTCTTTGGTGTGGCCGCGTTACTCGGCATCATCATGTCGTTCTCGTTGGCCACTCCGCTTTGGGTGCCTCGACTCGTATTCGGCGACTTGATTGGCCCAGAGTCCGTTTCAGATCGCGGACGGGCATGGCCACCTTACAGTATTGCGGACGGAATGACGTTCGTCTTCTTGCTTGCCATCACTAACTCGGTGGAAACATACGATGAAATCGGGCCGACGTGGGTCAGCCGCCTTGCACTTAATGGATTCGTCTGTATCACCTGGGTTTGGTCGTTGGTCTTCATGGAGCGGCATTCTATACGGCGACGCTCGTCGCGGCTTGTCCTCCAAGTTGTGCTCTTTCCAGTGTCGGTCGTCGCCGCCGGCCAGTTCTTCGCTGCCCCACTCTTGGGCTGGTGCTTAGAGTCGGAGTTTGCACCCGTGCTGACGGTGCTCACGATGTCGTTATCGGTGGGGACTATCCTCACACTCAGGATGATGTGTGCGGTCCTCATCAAAACCTCTCCGCATTGTGGTCATTGAATCCTCATTCCGGGACTTCATGAAGTATTGTCGAGAGTTGTGGTCTCGCCGGCGGCAATCAGCTCGACGAGTTGCTTCGCGAAAGGTGCTCAACGCCTGCTCCGCCCGCCCGTCGTCTTGTTGGCCATTAGTCCAGCGACATTCGGTTGCTATACTTGCCGATAGTGACATCGCCCGCCTCCTCACCCTCCCAATCGCCGCGCCAGATGCGTCTATTCGCCGGTACTGAATTTGACGTTCCCCCGCGGTGCGAGCGGTGCGGAGAGTTGGAGGAATCGTGCGCGTGCGGGCCCGAACCGACTCCGCTCATCCCACCGGAAAAGCAGACCGCCCGAATCGCATTGGAGAAACGCAAGAAGGGCAAGCGAGTGACTGTTGTCCGCGGCTTGCCGGCGGAAGGTAATGATCTGCCCGCCCTGTTAAAACAACTGAAGGATGGCTGCGGGGCCGGCGGCACACTTCGAGATGACGTTCTCGAGATTCAAGGAAACCAGCTCGACCGCGTGCGATCATCGCTCGCCGAACTCGGATTCCGCGTCCAGGGATAACAATTCACAGAGACAATCATCCACTAGCCAACATCAACTGACCGAGCACCATGACAATCAACATGTGGAATTCAACTCCGCTGCGCAATGATTCCTGTTCGCCGACGACGATCCTACTCGGCGTACTCTTCCTCGCATTATTCGCGAATTGGTCGCCGATTTGCGCACAGGCGGCGGAGCGGCCGAATGTGATCGTCGTGTTGACGGACGACCAGGGGTGGGGCGATCTGAGCTTGCACGGCAACACGAATCTCTCGACGCCCAACATCGACGCGTTAGCTCGCAGCGGCGCTCAATTCGATCGCTTCTTCGTCTGTCCCGTCTGCTCGCCGACGCGAGCCGAATTTCTGACGGGCCGCTACCACACTCGCAGCGGCGTCTACAGCACGTCCGCCGGGGGCGAGCGCATCAACTTGGACGAACAGACGATCGCCGAGACGTTCAGCGCGGCCGGTTACGCGACCGCTGCGTTCGGCAAGTGGCACAACGGCATGCAAACTCCCTACCATCCCAACAGCCGCGGCTTCGACGAATACTACGGGTTCTGCTCGGGGCACTGGGGCAACTACTTTGACCCGATGCTCGAGCACAACGGCAAACTGGTCCGCGGCCGGGGGTTTGTCATCGACGACTTCACGAATCACGCGATGAAGTTCATCGAGGATCATCGAGACAAACCGTTCTTCGTCTACTTGCCCTACAACACGCCCCACTCGCCGATGCAGGTGCCCGATCGCTGGTGGAAGAAGTTCGCCGACAAGGAGCTCAAACTGCGCCACCGCGATCCGCGGCGCGAAAAGATCGGCCACACGCGCGCCGCGCTGGCCATGTGCGAGAACATCGACTGGAACGTCGGCCGGTTGCTCGCCAAGTTGGATGAGTTGGAGATCGCCGACAACACGATCGTCGTGTACTTCTGCGACAACGGACCGAACGGGTTCCGCTTCAACGGCGGCATGAAGGGCCGCAAAGGGTCGACCGATGAAGGCGGCGTGCGGTCGCCCCTGTTGGTCCGCTGGCCAAAGGCGATCGAGGCGGGCGCGCAGGTGCCGCAGATCTCGGCCGCCATCGACTTGCTGCCGACACTGGCTGATCTGGCGGGAGTCAAAGTCATCAGCAAAAAACCGCTTGACGGAGTCAGCCTGAAGCCGCTGCTGCTGCGGCGGGAGTCTCCGTGGCGGAAGCGATTGATTTTCTCACATTGGCGAAATCGCATCAGTGTGAGAACGCAGCAGTACCGGCTCGGCTTCCGCGGGCAGTTGTTCGACATGTCCGCCGATCCGCGGCAGGAGAAGAACGTCGCCGGCGAACATCCGCAGCTGACGGCCAAGCTGAAAGCGGCGGTGGAGAAGTGGCGCGATGATGTGCAGCAAGGCTTCGATCAGGACGACCGAGCGTTTCCCATCGGCGGCGGCCGCGCGCCGCTGACCCAGCTGCCGGCCCGCGACGCGAAGACAGCCGGCGGGATAGAACGGTCGAATCGTTTTCCGAACTGCTCCTACTTCCACGATTGGAAGTCCGCCGACGATCGCATTACCTGGGATGTCGAAGTCCAAACGGCCGGCTCGTATGAAGTGGAGGTCTATTACGCGTGCCCCGCGGAAGATGTCGGCTCGACGATTGAGCTGAGCTTCCGCGACTACGGCGTGCGGAACAAGTTGACGATCGCGCACGATCCGCCATTGGTCGGCGCCGCCGAGGATCGCGTCCCCCGCGGGGAATCGTACGTGAAGTACTTCAAACCGTGGAAGTTGGGCCGCATCACTCTGCCGCGCGGCCGCGGACAGCTGGCGCTGCGAGCCCTCGAAATTCCGGGCGGTCAAGCGATGGAGTTTCGATTGCTGATGCTGCGCCGCGTCGACGATTGACCGGCAAATCACATTTATCTCCGCCCGCACCGGCGCGGGTGCGGCTCCATCGAGCAAAAAACGACGTTTTCTCATTTGGCCAACGCTGCGATAATGGCCGCCGCAAGAAGAGACGCGTTGGACGACAAGCGCTGGATGGAGTAAGCGATGCGAGAATGGATTCGACTCGGGCGTCATGTCTTCAAGCGCGGCTTTCAGCCGAAGATGGCCTTCCGGGCAACGCGCGGCATCGGAGCCTATCTGGCCGACCTCCGCACATTGAGGCGACAGTATTCCGAGTCGAAAAGAGAATTCCCCTTAGCGCGGTCGTTCCCGTGTCTCGATGAGCGGTTCGCGCAGAGCGGCGTGACGATCGGGCATTACTTCCATCAAGACTTGCTGGTCGCGCGGTGGGTGTTTCAAGACGCGCCCGATAAGCACGTGGACGTCGGCTCTCGAGTCGACGGCTTCGTTGCGCATGTCGCATCGTTTCGAGAAATCGAAGTGCTCGACATCCGACCGCAGAAGAACACGGTTCAGAACATTCGCTTTGAGCAAGCCGACATGATGGAAACGGAGTTCGCGAAGCCCGCATACACGAGTTCCGCGTCATGCCTGCATGCGCTCGAACACTTCGGGCTGGGTCGTTACGGAGACAATGTCGATTATTACGGCTATCTGAAAGGGTGGGCGAATCTGCACACTTTACTCAAGCCGCGCGCGAGACTCTATTTTTCCGTCCCGATGGGTGAACAAAGGATCGAATTCAACGCTCATCGCGTCTTTGGCTTACCCTACCTGAGATCAATGATCGATCCACTGTATAATATTAAGCGATTCGCGTATGTCGACGATAGTGGATCGTTGCACGACGAAGCGGACATCGATGCGCCGGAAGCGGCGACTAGTTTCGGTTGTCGCTACGGTTGTGGGATATTCAGTTTGCTAAAACGGTGACAACATGAGTTCACTCATCAATACTCTGTCCACTCTCTCGACGCCCAAATGTCTCGCCTTGGGATTGTTGGTCGCTTGCTCAATCTCGACGGTCGACAGCGTCCGCGGGCAATCGGAGTTCACGACGGCGCCGATTCTCTACCACAGCAGCAAGGCGGTCGACCGGGTCGCCAAGATGTCCGAGCGATTGGAATCCGGCAAGCTGACGCTCAAACGCGACGATCGACACGGTTTTCTGGCCGCCGTGTTGCGCGAGTTGAAGGTGCCGATCGAATCGCAAACGCTGGTCTTCTCGAAGACGAGTTTGCAGTTGCGGCGAATCACGGCGAGTCGTCCCCGGGCGCTCTACTTCAATGACGACATCTATATCGGCTGGGTGCAGGGCGGCGTAGTCGTTGAGGTCGGAGCGGTCGACCCGCAGTTGGGAGCCGTGTTCTATACGATCGACCAGCACGCCGACCGCGCCATTGTCAAACGCGACCAGGGCGAATGCCTGGCCTGTCACGCGACCAGGCGCACTCAACACGTGCCTGGTTTCTTGGTGAGGTCCGTTTTCGCCGCCAGTGACGGCCAGCCGTTTTACGCGATGGGGACCACGACGACCGATCACACGACTCCGATCGATCTGCGTTTCGGCGGTTGGTACGTCAGCGGCAAGCACGGTGCGATGCGTCACCGCGGCAACGTCATCGCCCGCGACGACCCGAAGAGTCCGATCGATCCCGATTCGGGCGCGAACGTCCTCGATCTCGCCAAACGAGTCGACGTCACTCCTTATCTGGCTCCCACCAGCGACATCATCGCGCTGATGGTGTTGGAGCACCAGACGCAGATGCACAACCTGGTCACTCGCGCCTCGTACGAGTCGCGGCAGGCCGCCCATTACGACAAGACGATGAATCGCGTGTTAGAGCGGCCGAACAACTTTGTCAGCGACTTGACGAAACGTCGAGTCCAGCGGGTGGGCGACGCGTTGCTCAGTTACCTGCTGTTCGCCGGCGAGTACGAACTGACGGCTCAAGTGACGGGCAATTCGAAGTTCGCCAAGCAGTTCGCCGCTCGCGGTCCGCACGACTCGAAAGGGCGCTCGCTGCGCGAATTCGACCTGCGAGAACGGTTGTTCCGCTATCCGTGCAGTTTCCTGATCCACACCGAATCCTTCGGCGCGCTGCCGACCGACGTGCGAGATTACGTAGAGGAGGGGCTGCTGGACGTGCTGACCGGGAAAGAGCGAGGCGATGACTTCAAACATCTCACGCCACAGGATCGGCAGGCGATTCTCGAGATACTGGTCGACACGAAGCCGGCGTTTCGCAAGCGATTCGCAAAACGCGCGCCCCAGTTGGACGAATCTTCCGCCCTTCCAGCCGACGGCAAATAGATCGCTTGGCGGCCTCGGACCCTCCGATCGCCCGATCGCTTTTTCGTATCCACCAGGTTTGGCCGGACGATGAATCCTCAAGAAATCGATGCGATTGTCATTATTGGTTTGATGGCCGCTTTCGCCGACGGCGTGAAGAGCGAAGAGGAACGCGAGCATCTCAAAGATCTCTTCGAGAGCCTGGGAGTCGAGAACACGGTCGCTCTCTATCAGAAGGTGTTGCTCAAGCAAGTCGATCTGGCCACCGCGGCGGCGGCGCTCGACTCGCCCGAGAAGCGGCAGTTCGCCTACGAGATGGCTGTCGGCGTTTGCGATGCGGACGATCGCATCACCGCCGACGAACGATCGTTTCTCGACAATCTCAAGCAAGCCCTGCAACTTGGCGACGAGCAGTCGCAATCGATCGAAGCGACGGCCGACGAATTGATCTCTGCCGCTGACGAAGGTGACGGCGATGGACGGGCGGACGACGCGGTCAACGTCGTCGACATGGGTGGCGCTGCGCCGGTCGCCGACTCCGTGGAACGGCCGGTCGACACGGCCGCCCGCGATGAAGAAGTGGACGGCGTGATTATGAAATACGCCGTGCTGACCGCGGCGCTGGAGTTGCTGCCGCAAAGTCTGGCGACGCTGGCGATCGTCCCGCTGCAGACGCGGTTGGTCTACAAAGTGGGAGCCGCGTACGGCCACTCGCTCGACGTCGGGCACATCAAGGAGTTCATCGGCACGGTCGGCATCGGGCTCACATCGCAATACTTGGAGGGGTTCGCCCGCAAGTTTCTCGGCGGCGTCGCCAAGAATTGGATGGGGTCGATCGGCGGCATGGCGACCAGCGCGGCCACCGGCGGCGCGGTGACGTTTGGGACGAGCTACGCCTTGGGGAAAGTCGCCAAAGCGTACTACTCCGGAGGCCGCACGTTGAGCACCGATGCGCTGCGGCGAATGTTCTCAGAATTCACCGGCCAGGCCAGTTCGATGTTCGGCCAGTACCAGGGCCAAATCCAGCAGCAAGCTCAGAACATCGACATGGATAAGCTCGCCCAATTCGTGAAACGCGGATAGCCCTCGCCGCGCCGATCAAGCGGATTTTTCTACTGGCGGCGCAGCTCGGCGCCATCCGTGAAAAGGATGCATCCAAGTGGGAATTCGAGTACGATCAGGGGATTCTCAAATGTGTCGCCCCGCCAGGGGCCATCGATATCGTTCACCCCCGCGGACAGTGACATGGCTAAAAACGAATTGACGAAGAAGTCGAGTTTTTCTCGTCGCGATTTCCTGAAGACGTCCGGTGCCGGCGCCGCCGTCGTTTCGAGCGGCGTGTGGAGCCAAGTTGCGGCTCAAGAATCAAAGGCGGCCAGTGAAAAACTGAACATCCTTTGCATCGGCACGGCGAATCGCGCTTCCGCCGATATCGATGGGGTCAAAGGCGAGAACATCGTCGCCCTCTGCGACATCGATTCGAACTATCTCGGCCGCGCCGCCGCCCGCTTTAAAGGGTCTCGGACGTACGCCGACTACCGCGAAGCGATCGCCAAAGAGTCCGGCAAGGTCGATGCGGCGGTGATCGCTACGGCCGACCACAATCACGCTCCCGCCGCGATCCGCGCGATCAACGAAGGGATGCACGTCTACTGCGAGAAGCCTCTAACTCACACAGTTCACGAAGCTCGTGTGATCGCCGAAGCGGCGAAAGCTAAGGGCGTCGCGACTCAACTCGGTACGCAGATCCACGCCGGTGAGAACTACCGTCGCGTGGTCGAGATCGTCCAAGCCGGAGTGCTCGGCGATATCACCGAAGCTCACGTCTGGGTCGGTAAGGGCTGGGGCGGCGGCGACCGTCCGAAAGCAGGCCAGAAGCCACCCGAAAACCTCAGTTGGGACTTGTGGCTGGGCCCGGCTCCCGAACGGCCCTACGCCGCCGGCCGCTACCATCCAGCTCAATGGCGCCGCTGGTGGGATTTCGGACAAGGAACGCTCGGCGACATGGCGTGCCACTACATGGACCTGCCGTTCTGGGCGCTCGACCTGCGACACCCGACCGCCTGCAAAGCGGAAGGACCGAGCGTGCATCCCGAGACGTGCCCGCTGGGATTGAAAGTCGAGTACCAATTCCCGGCTCGCGGCGACGCGCCGCCAACGAAACTTACCTGGTACGACGGCAATCTCATCCCCCGCGAAGTCGCCGGCGAACGCGTTCCCGGCAGCGGCGTGATGTTCGTCGGGTCGCAAGGCAACATGTACGCCAACTACGGCAGCTACAAGTTGTTCCCAGCCGACAAGTTCGCTGAGTTCAAGCCGCCCAAGCAGACGATCGACCGTTCGATCGGCCACCACGCCGAGTGGATCAAGGCCTGCAAGGATGGCTCGCCGACAACCTGCAACTTCGACTACTCGGGAGCGTTGACAGAGTCTGTCTTGCTAGGCAATGTCGCGTTCCGGACCGGTCAGGCGCTCGATTGGGATGCGAAGGAATTGAAGGCGACAAACTGCCCCGCCGCCGATCAATACATTCGCAAAGAGTACCGCAAAGGTTGGGAAGTGGCGTAAGTGGGGCCCGCCCCCTGTACGATCGCCTTGGCAAGCGTCTTCCGAGGCCGTCGGGTTAGGCCAGAACAACCACCCGATTCGCGCTCAGCCGCGAATTAAGTCGAACGTCCATTTGTCGCGACTTCGTCGCGAAGTCCTGCCCGGCAGGCAGGACCTACTCACCGGAGGATTCGGAGTTGCACCGTTCACTCGCGACCTTTCCCGCCGTTTGTATTATTGTTGTTGTCCTCGCGCTCGCCGGTTGCGGCGGCGACGCCGGACAGACGGACACTAGCGGCGGCGGCGGGTCAGGCGGTGGATCGTCGGCCGAGGTCGAGCCGCGGCCGCCAGCTCCCGAGGACGACGCCGATGCGGTCGCCGCTGTGACCGCGATCACTGAGAAGGTTCGCCGCGACGGTGATGGTCTGATCGTTGAGGTTGACTACCGTGGCCAGACAATCGACGACGCGGCGCTCGAGCCGCTGGCGAAGCTGACTCGACTGCGTTCGCTATTGCTGGCCGGAACGGCGGTGACGGATGCCAGCATGGAGTCGGTCGCCAAACTCGCCAATCTCCAAAACCTCGATCTCCGCGAATGCAAGATCACGAACCAAGGGATTGCTCACCTCGTCGGTCTGACCAAGCTCCGCGCCTTGCGGTTGTCTGGCAAGGGCGGCGCGTCGTCGGGAGTGGACGACAGTTGCATGGAGCACGTCGCCAAGCTGACGGAGTTGCGAGTGCTGGCGGTCGACTTCCTCTGGGTCAGCGAGCAGGGGCTCGAGAAGATCAAGGACCTCGACGAATTGACCGAACTGTACATGGCGAATACGACGATTGGCAACGACGCGTTGCAATTGATGAGCGAGTTTCCGAAGCTCCGCAAGTTGCGGATCGCCGGCAACAACATCACCGCCGAAGGCATGGCGCACTTGCCGAAATTGACCACAGTGGAAGAGCTGGACTTGAGCGAGGTACAACTGTTCGATGACGCGATGGCGCCGATTGGCGAAATGGCTCAACTGAAGAAGCTCAATCTGTGGCGTGTTCCGATTACGGACACGGGCGTCGAGTCACTAGCGGGGCTCGCCAACCTCGAGTGGCTGAATCTCGACAACACGCGCTTGTCGGACGCCGGGCTCGTTCACCTGAAAGGGATGAAGAAGCTGAAGTATCTGCACTTGGGGTCGACTCTAGTAACCGACGCCGGGTTGCCCCAACTCAGCGGGCTCACCGCGCTCGAAGAACTCAAAGTCACGCGCACGGCCGTCACGGAAGAAGGCGTCAAGAAGCTGGCCGAGACGCTCGTCGACACGGAGATTCAACTCCGTTACATCGAAGGCCAATGATCTGCGGGTGTGTTGGCGCAGCCCGCATTCGCTCGCGGAATCGTGGCCGATCGACCAGGGCGTGGCGATGACTGTGCGGCGATCGCGGTGCGCTTTGCAATCGAGTCGCGCGTCGGCTACGTTTGTGGGATTCTCGCCACCCCAGGAGACTCACTCGTGCGCTCCCCCGCCTCCCAGCTGACTCGTATCGTCACGATTACATTCGCCGTCGCCACCGTGTGGGTCGTTGTGACGAAGCCCACACTGGCCGCCGAACTCGACCCGCCGGACGGGTTTCGTCCGCTCTTCAACGGAGCCGACCTGAATGGCTGGCACGGCCGCCCGCACTACGATCCTCGCAAGTTGGCCGCGCTGGCCGAAGCCGAGCGCAAGGCCACGCTCGACAAATGGTGGGTCGATACGAAGGCTCATTGGCGAGTTGAGAAGGACGAGTTGGTGAATGACGGCAAGGGTCCGTACCTAACAACCGACGCCGAGTTCGGTGACTTCGAGTTGCTGCTCGAGTACAAGACGGTCGCCAAAGCCGACAGCGGCATTTATCTGCGCGGCAACCCGCAGGTACAGATTTGGGACTTCACCAAAGAGGGCGGCAAGTGGAATCGCGGAGCCGACAAGGGATCGGGCGGCCTGTTCAACAACGCCAAGCGAGCTCCCGGGCAGGAGCCGGCGGTCTTGGCTGATAAACCGTTCGGGCAGTGGAATCAATTCCGCATCCGCCAGATCGGGGCGCGCACCGACGTGTGGCTCAACGGCAAATTGGTCGTCGACCACGCGGTGATGGAGAACTATTGGAATCGAGCCGCACCGCACTTTCGACGCGGTCCGATTCAACTGCAGACTCACGGCGGCGAGATTCGCTGGCGAAATGTCTTCCTCCGCGAGATTGGATCGGAGGAAGCCAATCAACTGTTGCGGCGCGAAGACAAGGCGTTCAAAGTCGCCTTCAACGGCAAGGACTTGACGGGCTGGCAAGGCGACGTCAACGACTTTCAAATCGTGAAGGGCGCTGTGTTGTGCAAGCCCGGACGAGGCGGCAATCTATTCACGAAGGACGAGTACTCGGACTTCGTCGCTCGGATGGAGTTTCAACTCCCCCCGGGCGGCAACAACGGCCTGGCCATTCGTTTCTCCGGCAAGGGGAGACCGCACGTGGACGGGATGTGCGAGATCCAGGTGCTCGACAATACGCACGCCAAGTACGCTGAACTGGACCCGCGGCAGTACCATGGATCGGCCTACGGAATCAGCGCGGCTCACCGCGGTTTCCTGCGACCGGTCGGTGAGTGGAATTATCAAGAGGTGCGCGTCGTCGGGTCGACGATTCGCGTCGAGCTGAACGGCTATCCGATCCTCGACACGGACGTCAGCAAAGTGAAGGAGTTCAAAGACGGCGCGCCGCCGGCGGGATTCAATCGCAAGTCGGGCTTCTTCGGCTTCGCCGGCCACAACGACCCGGTCGCCTTTCGGCGTGTCGACATCAAACGACTCGACGCGAAAACCTCAGCGCGGACATCGTCCTGGCCGCAGTTTCGCGGGCGCAACAGTTCGGGGTTAGCGGCTGCCGGGCGGAAATTGCCTGAGAAGATCGGCCCCGACGCGCACGTCGTCTGGCAAACGTCGCTGCCTCCCGGGCACTCGTCGCCGGCGATCCACGGCGACCGCATTTATCTGACTGCCGTGGACGACGGAAAACTGAAGACGATCGCGGTGGACCGGCAGACGGGTGAGATCCTCTGGTCGCGGGTCGCTCCCCACAGGAAGCTCGAACAGATCCACGGCATCGGCAGTTACTCCCAATGCACGCCGGCGACGGACGGCGACCGCGTCGTCAGCTTTTTTGGCTCAGCCGGCGTCTTCTGCTACGACCGCGGCGGCGAGTTGCTGTGGAACGCGCCGATGGGTCCGTTCAACAATGGTTTCGGAGCCGGCACGTCGCCCATCATCGCGGGCGACCGCGTTATCATCGTGCAAGACCACGACACCGACTCGTTTCTGCTGGCGCTCGACAAGAACACGGGCGAGCAGCTCTGGAAGACCGACCGGTCCGAGTTCCCCCGCAACTACTGTTCGCCCGTCCTCTGGGAGAACGGCGGGAAAACTCAAATCGTCGTCGCGGCGACGCTGCGGGTCGTCGGCTACGACATCGAGCAAGGGCGCGAACAGTGGACCGTCCGCGGCCTCTCACGCAACGTCTGCATGACGCCCGTGGTCGGGGACAATCAACATCTGTACGTCGCCGGGTGGGCGCGGGGCGGCGACGTCGGCGACCGGATCAACATGCCCGCGGTTGAAGATGCGCTGCGGCAATGGGACGCCGACAAAGATGGTGAATTCGCCCGCGATGAATTCGAGAAGGGCGGCGATATCGAGAAGCGATTCTTGCAGATAGATCGCGACAAGTCGGGCAAAGTCACTCAACGGGAATACGTTTACTACGGCGGTCTATTCGCGAACTCCCGGAATGTCGTCATGGCGATTCGCCCGGGTGGCTCAGGCGACCTCTCCGATACGAATATCGTTTGGGAGCACCGCAGGTATCTGCCGTTCTGTTCGTCGCCGCTCTACGTCCATGGCTACCTGTTCACCGTTGCTGACGGCGGCATCGTGACATCGCTCAACGCAACGACCGGCGAGCCGATCAAGACGGCCCGAGTGCGCGGAACGAAGGCCTACTTTGCGTCGGCCGTCGCCGGCGACAACAAGATCTACGTTGTCGATCGCACGGGCCACCTGACGGTGATCTCGTCGTACGCCGAGTGGAAAGTGCTGCACGATGTGAAGTTTGATGAAGACGTGTTCGCCACGCCGGCGATCGTCGACGGCAGGATCTACCTGCGCACCCACGGCCAACTCTATTGCTTCGCCAATTGATCGATTTGTATGACACGATCGTGTCATAATGAACACATTGGCCGCTCGCCACTACCTGACTGACGGCGTAACGAACTGCTCCGCGTCGAACAACCACAGGCGTCGTCGTTACAAACAGATACCGAGCGTTACTCGGTGACACGCTGATTCACTAATAGTCGAGCGCGAAATCCTGCACTTTCAGGGTGATCGTTTCGCGGACGAGCCCACGTTCGCTGAGGTCGGGAACGCGGATCACCCACGACGTACACCAGGCAGCCCTGAGTTTGAAGCGCACGAGCGACTTGCCGCCTTTTGTCTCCAGCGAAATCTCACCGTCTTTGGGATCGATCTGTCCGCTCTTTGTCAATTGCAGCCAACGGTGCAGCGAGGTATTCTCATTGAATTGCCGGGTCATTTTGATCTCGCGGATTTTCGAGCGAAACGGCAACGGCTGGCCTTTTGCGGCTCCCTCGACGTCGTAGCCGATCCCGCTGATCGAATCGACGACGAACGGGTCGATGCCCTTGATGCTCACACGATACCTCGCGATCTGCACGACACCGGCTTCCTGGGCGAACGCATCCCTGGCGGCGACCAGCGTGGATGTCGTCAGAGCGACTGCGACAATCAGCGTGAAACGAAAAATGAACATCTGCTGCTCCTCTATTCTCTCGATCCCGTTACGAGCCGTGCCTGCATGGAGTATAGCCAACTCAATCTCAATTCGCGCACTGTCTGGCGCAGCACGCATAGTTGGCCGAATCGAACACTTTTTCCTCGTTCGCGGCGAGTACCGGAATAAACTAGAAGAAAATGCGCCTGGTCCGGCGAAAAATGGGCTGTCGGTGCGTTAGATTTGTTGTTCGTCTCAATGAACATTCCATGAAATCGGGTAACGGGTGTGGAAGCCAATTTCCAAAAGATAATTGAAGACCTGGGCCAGTCGGTCGTCATCGACACGAGCATGGTGGAGCTGGGCGTGATGCTGCTGGTCGGCGGCATCCTCTCGCTGTACCTCGGATTCCTCTATCGGATGTGCAGCGCGACGGCCTCGGACCCGTCGAGCATCACGCGGATCTTTCCGCTGCTGACGCTCATCACGACGGGCGTCATTCTGGTCGTCAAGTCGTCGCTCACCTTGTCGCTGGGCTTGGTCGGAGCGTTGTCGATCGTCCGCTTCCGCTCGGCGATCAAAGAGCCAGAGGAACTGGTCTACTTGTTCTTATGCATCGCCATCGGACTCAGTTTGGGAGCCAGCCAACCGTTGTTGGCGGTCGCGTTGGTGGCGGCGGTGAGCCTGTTCGCGTTCGGACTCAAGGCCGTTACGGGCAGTCGATCTCAGCAAGTAATGCTGACAGTCACGGGCGACTCCGATCGCTATTTCCAATCGGCCGACACCAGCGCGATCCAAACCGTCGAGAAGGTGGCCGGCAGCTGCACGATCCACCGGGTCGACTTGGAGAACGGTCGCGGCCAGTTGCGCGTCCTGCTCCGCCGCACTAGTTCCAAGGAACTGAATTCGATCGTGATTCAACTGCGGAAGGCCATGCCCGAATGCGAGTTCTCGTTCGTCGATGTCAAGTCCGTGATCTAGGCGTCTGGTGAGGCAGCCGTGTTGACGATTCCCGCCACCTTCAAAGTCACCGACGCCACCAGCACTCGCGCCGACTTGGCGAAACGAAAAGAACTGAAGTTCGCCATTCGACACGCGGACATCGCTAAGCTCCGTCACATTCTCAAGGGGCCCGCCCGCTCCGTCTCGTTCGCCGATCGAGTTTCGATGGTCCGCAGTGTCTACTACGACGACTACCGCATGTCGGCCGCTCACGCCAATGTCGATGGTCTCGGTCGCCGCGAGAAACTGCGCATCCGCTGGTACGACCAAATCCAGCCCGCCAACCTGTTCTACTTCGAAAGGAAATGGCGGCACAATCGAGTCAGCGGTAAGAATCGATTTGAGATTAAGTCCGACATTCCGCTTGCCGAACTCTCCTACCGGGAAATCCGCGACTCGCTCGAGCCCGTTCTGCCGCCCGAATTGCTGCCGCCGCTGTGGCAATACGACGAACCGACCACACTGGTCGAATACAAACGCGAGCACTTCGCGGCGCGGCAGACAAATATCCGGTTCACGATCGACTACGACATTCGCATATACGGCCAGCTCGGCAAGCCGCGGATCACAACCAACTTCTCTTGCCCCCTCGAAGACCTGGTCGTTTTGGAATGCAAGATCCCCGTCGATGGCGAGCGCGCGCTGCGAGACCTGCTCTACCCGTTCTCGTCGCGAATAACTCGCTGTTCGAAGTATGTCTATGGTTGCCAGCTATTGGGCCTCGTCGACGTCGACGCGTGACTCGAGACGTCATTCGGCGTTCATCGCTGATTGCCAAACACGCGTTCGTCCCTTCGTTCGCTCCCCCTAACAAACTTTCCATCGATATTGGGTTCCCAACATGATCCGTCTCGCTGCCAAGACCCACGGACAAACGCTGCTGTTGTTGCTCTTATTGTCCGCTCCGGCGGTGGCGCAACCGCCGCAACCGCAGCAACCACAGCCACCCGGCCAACCTCCGCGGGGCCCCGGTGGCGGGCCGGGGGGACGCCCAGGTTTTGGACCCCAGCCCGATCCGTTCATGGATTTGTTGGACAAGGATCGCAACGGCGAGCTCTCCGCAGCCGAGATGTCGGCCATCAGCGAGGCCTTGCTGACATGGGACCGCAACAAGGACGGTCGCTTGTCGCGCGACGAGATTCCCCAACCGAGGTTTGGCGGTCCGCCGCGGGGTGGCGAACGTCAACTGGCCAAACTGGTCGATCGGTTCGACGCCGACAAGGATGGTGTTCTGAGCCGCGGCGAACGCGACGCGGCGCGCAATTTTCTGAAGGAGAATCCGCGCGGCGGACCGGGGCGGCGACGAGGCGGTCCGGACGCCGGCGCGCCCCCGCAACCCGGCAAGCAGATCTCCGTCTCCGCCGTCGATCCCGTCCCAGGCGATCTTTACGACGAGACCGTATTGCGAACCGTCTTCCTCGAATTCGCTCACGATGACTGGGAGGAGGAACTGGCAGCCTTCTACCGCAGCGATGTCGATGTCCCCGCCACGGCGACCGTCGATGGCCGCCGGTATGCGAACGTGGGCGTCAGATTCCGCGGCAACTCGTCGTTCTTCGCGCTCGGACCGGGACAGAAGCGGTCGTTCAATCTGGCGTTCGACTTCATCGATGACAAACAGAACTTGCGCGGCCATCGGACCGTCAATCTGCTCAACGCTCACACCGATCCGTCGTTCCTGCGAACCGTACTGTTCAATCACGTCGCCCGCAACTACACGCCCGCTCCGCGGGCCAATTATGTTCGCGTCGTCGTGAACGGCGAGAACTGGGGCGTCTACGTCAACGCTCAGCAATACAACAAAGACTTCATTGAACAGTGGTTCGACGAGCGCGGTGGAGTGCGGTGGAAGGTGCCGGCCGGATTTCAGGGCCGTGGGTTGATCTACGCCGGCGACGACAAAACGGCCTACAGCGGTTACGAGCTGAAGTCGGCCGATTCCGATAAGGCGTGGAACGATCTGATCGACCTCTGCCGGCGGCTCAACGAAACGCCCATTGAAGAATTGGACAGCCGGCTCGACGCCGTCCTCAATCTGGATCGAGTCCTGTGGTTTCTCGCGCTCGACAACGTGTTGCTCGACGTCGACGGCTATCACTCGCGGGGCAGCGATTACACGATCTATCAGGACAAGGAATTCGGCCGATTCCACGTGATGCCTTACGACAGCAACGAGACTCTGCGGATGGTCAGTCGCGGTCGCGGCGGACCGGGCGGACGAGGTCGCGGAGGACCAGGTGGCCGGCCGCCCGGCGGACCCCAGCCTCCCAATCAACCGGGTGCGGGTGAGCCGCCGGAGCCGTTTGGGCTGAGCCCCTTCGCCGGTCAAGAGAACCCGCAGTTGCCGCTCACCAATCGCCTGCTGGCCAATCCCCGCCTGCGAGCTCGCTACGTCGCTCACGTCCGCACGTTGGTCGACGAGTGGTTGCGGTGGGACGCGATTGGAGCCGTGGCCGAAGAACACCACCAATTGATCCGCCCGCACGTGTTAGAGGACACGCGGAAGCTCTACCCGAGCGAAGCGTTTCTGTCGAGCCTGGAGGAGAATGGAACGGGCCGCCGACCGGCTCCGGGCATGCGACCATTCGTCGAAGGTCGCCGCAAATACCTCCTCGGTCTGCCCGAATTGAAGGCGCCCGCGCCTGTCATCGACAGCCTGGAGATTCTCGACGACACCATCGTCGTCGCACACGTCGGCGACAAACCCGAAGTGGTGGAGATGGTCTTGTATTACTCCACCAAACGGAACGCGCCGTTCGTCGCGGTTCAGATGCAGCCGCGGAAAGAGGGATTCGCCGCCTCCATACCTCCTCAGCCATTGGGGACCGAGGTCTTCTATTACGTCGAAGCTCGCACCGCCGAACGCGTCTCGACGTTCTCGCCGCGGGCGACCGAATTGGGCGCTCGCCGGTTTGTCAGCGAACCTCGCCGCGTACTGCAGCCGACCGTCGTCATTAGCGAAGTCATGCCGAGCGGATCGAAGCAGGAAGATCCGCAAGGTGAGGTGGAGGATTGGATTGAATTGCACAACACGGCGGACAAAGCGGTCGACGTTTCGGGAATGCACCTGACCGACACGCTCAAGAAACCGACCAAGTGGCGGATCCCAAGTGGAACTTCGATTCCACCAGACGGGCGGCTGCTGATCTGGGCCGACGGCGACTCCAAAGACGACGGCCTGCACGCGAATTTCAAACTCGCCAGGTTCCGCGAATCGGTTTGGCTGCTCAACCACGACGGCTCGCGCGTCTTCGACCGCATCGACTGGGCCAACGTCCCGCTGGGCAAATCGGTTGGGCGGGCGGACGGCAAAACCCGGCTGCAGGCTCCCTCCCCCGGGAAACGCTGATCCGGGGCCCTTGATGCTGGGTTGTCGCCGATACTGGGTTGTCGCCGAGACTGGGTTGTCGCCGAGACTGATTTGTCGCCGAGACTCTCACGCGAGCCACCATTCTGATCCTCCGCCCACCCGAATTCCCGGCGCGGCCCCGGATCTTGACCTAGATTTGAGATGGGTCTGAACCTGTGTTGGGAGGGTGTGGCGTATGAGGCTGTCGGTTTGGGCAATGAGCCTGTTGCTGGTTATTTCCACCGCAGCAGGTTGCGGCCGAGCGGAACGTGAGGGTCGCACCGCCGATGCTCAACCTCCTTCACCCGTGCTTGAGGAGCTTGCGAAGTCACCTCCAGCCGCGCGGCCCGCGCCCGCCGCGCACCCAGGTCACGAAGTGGAAACGGTCGGCTTGGTTTCTCCGGCTCCCGTCAAGCCTGTCGGCGATACGATCGAAGTAAGAGCGGAAAACACGCGGCTCAGTTTTGTCTCCGAACAGCGACCCAACCCGATCCTGCGAACGGGCGGTTTCTCGGACTTCAGCGGAGCAGTTGTCGTCGACAAGGGCCGCGTCCCGACAGGGCTCTCCTTGGAAGTCAACACGGCGTCGCTGTGGTCGCCCCGCGCAGCCGTCGCCAAACTCTGGCGGGACGCGGACTTTTTCCGGTCCCACGAATTCCCGATCGCCAAGTTCGAGAGCGCGAGCATTGTCGTGCAAAGTCAGGATGGTGAGCGGACAGAGCTGCTGGTCGAGGGTCAATTGACGATCGCCGGTCAGACCGCAACCATCTCCTTCCCGGCCTCGTTCGAGTTTTTCGACGGCGGCGGCCTGTTGATCGCCGGGTTCGCTGTCGACCGGTCTCAGTTTGGGCTCGACCGGTTGCTCGACCAATTCGAAGACGAGATCCAGTTCGAGCTTTCGGTTGGACAGGCGACGCGAGTCTACGAGGTCGAGTCGGATGATCCCGAGTTGCCGGGGCTACCGGGAATCTTGATCGATCCATCGTTCGACGAATTGCCGACCGAACTCAACTAACGGATCGTTCACTTCGGATCGTTCACTTCTGTCCCACGCAGTACAGAAAACTGTCGGTCCGGAGTAGTAGCCGGTCGCCGATGATCGCCGGACTGGCGTTCATCATATCCTGGTCATCGGCAATCACATTGCGAGCCAACTCCTCGTACTTCTCCGCCGCGTTGAGGACGAGCACGCCCTTGTCGCGAGTCGTGACGTACAACTTGCTGCCGGCGCGGACGATCGAAGCGTAGATGCGAGACCGCGTCGGCAGGCGTTCGCGAAATATCGATTCGCCCGTCTTGGCGTCAAGGCAATTGGCGACACCCTTGTCGCTGGCCCAATACAGCCGCCCTTGAAAATGGACGGGCGACGTCACGTTGGCTCCCGTTGTCACCTCCCACAACTTGTGCGTGTCGGTCACGTCACCCCGTCCGCCGAGCCGAATCGCCAAGCAACGATTGCTGCGGCCGCCCAAGCAGTAGACGACGCCTTGATGCGTCACCGGCACGGGCACTACGTAGTCGTGAATCCCGTCACAACTCCATAACTGCTTTCCCGTCGCCGGATCGAACCCGTAGACAGTGTCCTTCTGATTGAGAACCAGCTCGGCCACCCCGCTTGCCGTCCGACCAATGCAAGGCGACGTCCAGGCGCGGTTGATTTCACCCACCTTCCAAACAACCTCTCCGCTCTTGCGATCCAGCGCAAAGAGCGTCTTGCTCTCGATGCTCGCGTTCACGTAGACCAAGTCGCCGTGCACGACCGGCGACGACGCCGTGCCGAAGCCGGCCGAGCCATCCCCCACATCGCGTCGCCACATCTCGTTGCCGTCGAAATCGAAAGCGATCACGCCCGAGACGCCAAAGAACGCGTACACCGCTTCGCCATCCGTCACCGGTGTGCTCGTCGCATAACCGTGATCAGCCACGCGACGCGTGAGCCCCTGAGTGCGGGGATTGGCGGCGATCGATTGATCCCAAAGCAGTTTGCCGCTGGCCAATTCGAGACACAACACATGCAGCTTGAGATCCGCCTTGTCGCCGGGCTCCTCCTCGTCCAACCCGTAGCCGTCGAAAGCGGTCAGAAAAACTCGATCACCCCAGACGATGGGGCTCGATGCGCCACGGCCCGGCAACGGGGACTTCCAAATCATGTTCTCGTCGTCACTCCACTTCACCGGAGTCGCTCCGCTGGCCGACGCATTCCCCCGCGGTCCACGGAATTGAGACCAATACTCTTCCCCGCTCGCTACTTGTGAAAGGGCCGCGGCAGTCGTGATCAACAGTGCTAGCAAACGCAACTTCATGGTCAGCTCCGGAGTTTGGGCGGTGAACCACCGTCGAATCGAACTCGATCTTCGAATTTCTTCCTGTCAGGTCGGTTTTATTGCCATCGTTCCGACAATTGTAGTTGCCCTGCGAAGCGGGTGGCGAGTATGCTCCCCCGCCCACCCATCTCTTCCACCCGCAATGAGAAGACAAATGGCTGGGAATGGACACTTTGTTACTGCGTTTAATCTCGCCCAAGCCGCAAGTTTTGTGAACGCTATTGAACAAGCCGGTCGAAGAGGACGGAGCAGAGCCGCAACTGCTCCGCGCCGCGGGGCGCCAGCATGCTGGCGCCGGCCGTTCGTGCGCGAGCTGGCGAGTTTGACGAAGTAACTGCGCATGGAAGTGCGACGACGAAAGCTGAGACCCCGATGCCTCAAGCACCGCACCTGACGACTTGCCTGGAAATCTACCGGGCAATGGTCACTGCGCGGCAAATCGATCGTGTGGAAGAAGAGTTGGTCAGCCGCGGCGAAGCGTTCTTCCACGTCTCTGGAGCCGGTCATGAAGCTTCGGCTGCCTTAGTCCCCTTCCTCACGGAACACGACTGGCTGCATTGTCACTATCGCGACAAGGCGATGATGGTGGCCCACGGCGTGACGCCGACCGACTTTCTCGACGCGCTCGTTTGCAACGCCCGTTCGCATTCGCGTGGGCGACAGATGAGCGCTCATATGAGCAACCGCGATCTGAAGGTCATGAGCATCGTGGGGGCGGTTGGCAGCAGCGCTCTACAAGCGGCGGGCGTGGCGGCGGTTGTCAAAGCGGATCCGTCGGAGTCGATCGTGTTGTGTTCGATTGGCGACGGCGCGACTCAACAAGGCGAGTTTCTCGAGGCGTGCGCCGAGGCGGCCCGTTCGGAGCTGCCGGTGCTGTTTTTAGTGGAGGACAACCGCTGGGCGATCTCCACATCGACCACGGAACGCACGTTCTATTCGTTGCCGCACTGCGAGCCGACGGAGTTCCACGGCATCCCGATCCATCGGTTGAACGGTCGCGACGCGCTCGCCGCGCACGACCTGTTCGGTTCACTCGTCGGTCAGATGAGAAAGAATCGAGCGCCGGCGATCGTGGTGATGGACGTTGAGCGGTTGGCGAATCACACCAACGCGGACGACCAGACGCTCTACCGTTCGGCGGAGGAGATCGAGCGCGCTCGGGCTCACGGCGATCCGATCACGATCTTCGCCGACTATTTGATCGAGCGGGGATGTAAGGCCGAGCAACTGGAGGAGATTCACGCGGCAGCGGTGGCCGAGGTGGCGGAGGCGGAGACAGCCGCCTTGTCCAGCGAAGCCAATCCGCCCACGGTGCACGACGCCAAGGCTCCGCTGCCGGTCGAGTTGACTCACCCGGCGCGCGAACAGCGGGGTGGTGAAGAAGGCGCGACGGTGACCATGCGGGATGCGATTCGCGAGGTGTTGCGCAACCATCTCCACAGCGATCCGCGGGTCACTCTCTACGGCGAGGACATCGCCGATCCCAAGGGGGATGTGTTCGGCGTGACAAAGGGTCTGAGCACGCAGTTCGCGGGGCGAGTCAACAATTCGCCGTTGAGCGAATCGACGATCGTCGGAATCTCGGGAGGTCGCGCATTGGCGGGCGAGCGTCCGGTGGCGTTCCTGCAATTCGCCGACTTCTTGCCGCTGGCCTACAACCAGTTGGTGTCGGAGCTGGGCAGCATGTTCTGGCGTTCGGACGGAGATTGGACGGCGCCGGTGATCGTGATGGCGGCCTGTGGGGCGTTCCGGCCGGGGCTGGGACCGTTCCACGCGCAGACATATGAATCGATGATGTCTCACACGCCGGGCATCGACGTCTTCATGCCGTCGACCGCGGCGGATGCGGCGGGCATGTTGAACGCCGCGTTCCAGTCGGGGCGGCCAACGATCTTCTTCTATCCGAAGAGCGCTCTGAACGACACGTCGGTGGCGACAACGCCCGACGTCGAGCGACAATTCGTTCCCATCGGCCCAGCTCGCAAAGTCCGTTCGGGCCGCGACATCACGCTGGTCGGTTGGGGAAACACGGTCAAGATTTGCGAGCAGACGGCGGCCGCTCTGGAGCAAGCGGGCGTCGAGTCCGAGATCCTCGACCTCCGCAGCCTGTCGCCCTGGGATGAGCGAGCCGTGCTGGCCTCCGCGGAAAAAACGGCCCGCATGGTCGTGGCGCACGAGGACAACCATACATGCGGCATCGGTGCGGAGGTCTTGGCCACGATCGCCGAGAAAGCGCGCGTCCCGGTCGCCATGCGGCGCGTCACGCGGGCCGATACGCTTGTTCCCTGCAACTTTGAAAACCAGCTGGAACTGTTGCCGTCGGTGAAGCGGGTGGTCGCGGCGGCAGCCGAGTTGCTCGACTTGAACGTCACCTGGGAAACGCCTGCGGCGGAAGAGGCCGGCATCGGTTACGTCGACGCCGTCGGTTCCGGTCCGTCGGACGAATCCGTGTTCGTCGCCGAGCTCTTCGTACAGGCGGGCGACGTGATCGAACGGGGACAAGAGGTCGCCTCGTTGGAAGCCAGCAAGGGTGTCTTCGAACTCACAACTCCGATCGCCGGTCGCGTGCTTGAAGTGATCGGCGGCGAAGGTGCAACGGTCGACGTCGGAGCTCCGATCCTGAAACTGTCCGTCGAGCAGCAGGCTGGTCGGGCTGCCTCGCTGCTGCGGCGGAAACCGGCCAAGCCGGTGATCGAGCGAAAGTCGGCCACATCGTTGCGCGTGCCGCGGCGGCTGGAGATGCCCCGGCGGTTCCGAGTCGGCATGTCGACAATCGCATCGGTGGAAGGCAGCCGCACGATCACGAACGAAGATCTCTTCCGCTGCGCCGCCGGGCTGGAAGCCAGTGGCATGACGCCCGCGGATATCGTCCGCCGGACGGGAATTGAGCAGCGGCACTGGGTCGCCGAAGGAGAGAACGCGACCGACATGGCCGTCCGCGCCAGCTGGCGGCTGCTGGATCAAGTCAATCTGCTGCCGGCCGATTTGGATTTGATCATCTGCAGCACGACCAGTCCCAATTCAGTGACTCCCTCGATGGCGTGCCAAGTCCTCAGCGGACTCGCCGGAGACAAGACGGACGCGATGCTGCAGGCCTACGACATCAACGCCGCCTGCTCGGGTTATCTGTACGCTCTGCAAGCCGGCTACGACTATCTGCAGAGCACGCCGCAGGGTCGAGTTCTGGTCGTCACCGCCGAAGTTTTGTCGCCGTTGTTGGACCACGGCGATTTCGATACGGCCATTCTGTTTGGCGACGCCTGCTCGGCCACCGTGCTGTACGGCGAAGACCATTTCCACGCGGCCCGGGCGGAACTGTTTCGCCCCGAATTGTCCGCCAAGGGAGATCGACAGTCGACGTTGTCCGTGCCGCTGACGCACGACGGATTCATTCAAATGAATGGCCGGCGAGTCTTCAGTGAAGCCGTTCGCTCGATGGTCAACAGTATGAAGCGAGTCTGCCAGAACGAGGGCATGGGAGTGGGCGACCTGAAAATGGTCGTTCCGCACCAAGCCAATCAGCGGATCGTCGAATCGATCGAAGGTCGCATCGACACCAGCGTCTACAGCAACATTCGCCAGCACGGCAACACGTCTTCGACAAGCATTCCACTTTGCTTGCAGGAAGTGCTGCCCGTCGCCGAATCGGGCGACCTCTTCGGCCTCTGCGCATTCGGCGGCGGCTTTACGTTCGGAGCCAGTCTGCTCCGCGCAGCGTAGGAACGCGCTGCACAACAAGCGGCCGCGCCACTCACAAAGCGAGTTGCCGCTCGGTTGTCGCTCGTCCGCTGCCGTCGGTCGCTGGAACTCGACCAGAGAATTCCCGATTCCTCAACGCAACAAATCTCGCGCGCAGGACGGTGGTTCGTCGGCCCATTTGTCCAGAGGCGGGTGCTTTGCACATCTTTTCGGGCGGTGACGGCGCGCGCCTTTGACAGTCGCCAATGCGGAGCGAACAATGGGGGCTCAATCGCCTTCAACTCTGTTTTTTGGGAATTGCACCTATGTTGCGCATTCAGTTATCCGTTCTCGCTTGTACGACGCTGCTACTCCCTTTGGCGGCTCGCGGCGATGAGTGGCCGCAATGGCTCGGTCCGCGTCACGACAGTGTGTGGCGCGAGACGGGCGTCGTGCTCGGCTTCTCGGCTCAGGGCCCCAAGGTCAAGTTCCGGACTCCGGTGGGGCTGGGATACTCAGGTCCCGCTGTCGCCGGCGGCCGCGTCTTTGTGACCGACTACGTCAAATCGAGCGGCCAGATCGCCAACAACCCGGGCGGCCGCAACAAGTTGACGGGCAAGGAGCGGACGGTCTGCATCGACGCCCGCAACGGCGACGTGTTGTGGAAGTACGAGTACGACCGACCGTACGCTTTGTCGTACGCGGCCGGGCCCCGGTGCACGCCCGTCGTGGATGGCGATCGCGTCTACGTACTCGGCGCCGAAGGCGATCTCTATTGCCTGGCAGTCAAGGACGGCTCCGAAGTCTGGCGCCGGTCGCTCACCAAGGACTACAAAACGACGACTCAGATCTGGGGTTTCGCCGCCCATCCGCTCGTCCACGGCGATCTGTTGTACTGTGTCGTGGGCGGAGCCGGCAGCGTGGCGGTGGCGTTTGACAAGCGGACCGGTCGAGAAGTCTGGAAAGCCCTGTCGGCCAGCGAGGCCGGCTATTGCCCGCCGACGCTCGTCGACAACGGCGGCTCGGAAGAACTCCTGATTTGGCACCCCGAAGCGCTCAACGGGCTCGACCCCGCCAGCGGCAAGGTCCGCTGGTCGCGCAAACTGCAGCCGAACTACAAGATGGCGATCACCGCTCCCCGGAAATCGGGCGACTATCTCTTCGCCAGTGGGATCGGCAGTATCGGGGCG
The DNA here is from genome assembly GCA_030748485.1 of Pirellulaceae bacterium. Lineage (GTDB taxonomy): Bacteria > Planctomycetota > Planctomycetia > Pirellulales > Pirellulaceae > JASMLW01. The sequence continues at coordinate 2,950 of JASMLW010000432.1, read as the reverse complement.
CTGTACAAGTACGAAAAGGGCGAACCTGAAGTTGTCTGGCGCGGCAAGTCGAAGACGGCCGTCTACTCGGCCAATACGACGCCCTTCATCGAGAACGGTGTGATCTACGGTTGTGACTGCCACAGCGGAGCCTTAACCGCGGTGAGCATGGAAGATGGCGAACGCTTGTGGCAGACGTTCAAGCCGACGACGGGCAATCGCCGCGGCAGTCACGGAACGGCCTACATCGTCAAGAATCAAGATCGGTTCGTGCTGTTTGCCGAAACGGGTGACCTAATATTCGCGGAGTTCTCCGCCAGCGGGTACAACGAAGTCAGCCGCGCTCATATCGTCGACCCGACCAATGAGTGTTTTGGCCGACCGGTTGTCTGGAGCCACCCCGCGTTCGCCTATCGGTGCGCGTTCGTTCGCAACGACAAGGAACTCGTCTGCGTCGATTTGGCCGAGTGACCAAACCGTTCGACCTCGACCTCGCCCACCCCCCTCAAACGCAGCAGTCCCACGACAGAAAAGAGAAACACCATGTGGATTCGGCTTACCGCGTTGACGGCTTCCATAATTCTGGCGTCGTCGTCTTTGATGGCGGATGTCAAACTGCCCGCCGTGTTCGCCGACCATATGGTTCTGCAGCGCGAACGCCCCTGCCCTGTCTGGGGTTGGGCGACCGCCGGCGAGACGATCACCGTGCAGTTGGCCGATCACCGAGTCGAGACGAAGGCGAACGGCGATGGAGCCTGGATGGTCGAGTTGCCGGGGCTGACTGCCGGAGGCCCACACGAGTTGGTCGTCTCGGGAAAGAATCGCATCAAGATCGCGGACGTGTTGATCGGCGAGGTCTGGTTGTGCTCGGGACAATCGAACATGGCGATGACGGTCAGCCGTTGCCGCGATTTCGAAAAAGAGCGGGCGGCGGCGGATTTTCCTCAGATCCGCATGTTCTCGACGGCTCGCCAGTCGTCGCCCGAGCCGGCGGCCGAGTGCCAAGGGAGCTGGCAAGTTTGCCAGGCGGAGTCCGTGGGTGGGTTTTCCGCGACCGCGTATTTCTTTGGCCGGGAGTTGCATCGCGAGTTGAACGTTCCCGTCGGACTCATCAATTCATCGTGGGGCGGCACGGCGATCGAGGCGTGGACGTCGGCGTATGCGCAGCAGGATCTCGCCAAACTGGACGCCATTCGCGCGCCCTGGCGGACTCAGATCGAAAACTACGATCCCCAAAAAGCGGCCGCTCAATACGAAAAGAACCTGGCCGCTTGGAAGGAACGCGCGGCTCGAGCCCGGAAGGCCGGCAAGCGGGCTCCGCGGCGACCGGCGAAACCGACGGATCCCCGCAGCAATCAAAACCATCCCGCCAATCTGTTCAACGGCATGATCAATCCGTTGATTCCCTACGCAATCCGCGGCGCGATTTGGTATCAGGGCGAGCGAAACAGTCGGGGTGAAACCTCGAAGCTGTACGGGCTACAACTGCAGACCCTGATCGCCGACTGGCGTCACCGGTTTGGCGGCGAGCCGTTCCCATTCCTCTGGGTGCAATTGCCAAATTATCAGAAACCCCAGTCGGAGATTGTCGAGACGACCGGCTGGGTCGTTGTTCGCGACGAGATGAGAAAGACGCTCGCCGTCGCCAACACGGGCATGGCGACGACGATCGACGTGGGCGAAGCGAACGACATTCACCCGAAGAACAAGCAGGACGTCGGCAAACGGCTCGCCTTCTGGGCGCTGGCCAAAACCTATGGCCAAGATCGTTGTCCCAGCGGACCTCTGTACAGTGGCCACGATCGCAGTAAGAACACGATCGTACTCCGGTTCGAGCACGGCTGCGGCGGATTGCGAACGGGTAAAGGCGGGCTCGTGGGATTCGCCATCGCGGGCGAGGACAAACGGTTCGTAGCCGCCCAAGCTCGCATCGATGGCGACAAAGTGATCGTCTGGAGCAAAGATGTCGCCGACCCGGTCGCGGTGCGATACGCCTGGGCTCCCAACCCGAACGCCAACCTCTACAACGACAGCGGCATGCCGGCCACTCCATTTCGCACCGACCGCTGGCCACTCGATGTCACCGGCCGCCGCTAGCGGCCGCCAACCTCAGACGGCGTCACGACATGGACATCATCACGCTCGCAAACCGCTACCTCGGCAAAGTCGTGAGCGTCGCGATCAGCGGCCACCAACGGATTGAAGGGACGCTGGCGTCGGTGCACCACGACTGCCTGAGAGTTACCCAGTGTCTCGTACTGCACGACACGGACGATCAAGGATGGTACGGCTCAATTCGCCGCTCCGAAGATGATTTCAACAGCGGCCCGCGCCTGCCCGAAACTCTCGTCCACATCCACTGTGTCAACTCAATTACCTGCCTCGACGAAGAACTGGAATTGGACGATGTCGATGACGGCCAACGGCAGATCATCGTCAATGGAAGCGACACGGATGTCGAACCTGAACCGGAAGAGACATCGCCGATCGATCAGCTGTGGGAGCATCGACTCTGGTCCGAAGCGCTGTTGATCGAAATCGGCGTGGAACTTATCAAGTTGGCCGACACCAGTCGCGGCGGACAATTGCTCGACACCGTTCGCGATTGCCGCAAACAGATCGCCAAGGATTGGGGGCTCTTGGTTCCCAAAATCCGCATCCGCGACAACATCAACATGCCGTACAACGAGTACCGTGTGTTGGTGACTGAATGCGCGGCGGCGACGGGAGTAGTCCACATCAACAAAATGCTGGCGATTGAAGTCACCGGAGCCACCAGCGTGCCGGGAGTGGAGACAACCGAACCCGTCTTCGATATTCCAGCCAAATGGATCGACCCCGATGACCGGCAGCAGGCCGAGATGCAGGGCTGTACGGTGGTTGAACCGGTGACCATCATCGCCACACATCTCAAAGAGGTCATCGAGCACAGCTTGGCCGAGTTGCTGACGATGGAGCAAGTTTCCGAACT
>JASMLW010000431.1 GCA_030748485.1 Pirellulaceae bacterium | reverse complement strand
GTCGTATCGTCACGCATCCCGGCGACTCGGCAGTGTGTGCATGGCGAACCACAGCAAGGGGATCATCGTCGCGACGGTCAGCGAGACCAGCGGTCGCGCCCCCACGTTCCAATAGCTGGCGATGGCGAGCAGTGTGGCGGCGGACGCGGCGCCGACAATCAATCCAACTCGACGCCAGGATGCGCGATCGGTGATGCGCAGCCAGATGGCTCCGGCTGTCATCAGGCTATAGGCGACCAACGCGAACACCCACGTCGTGAGCGGATCAGCCGTCGTTAGAGCCACGCTGCAGAATCCGATCAAGAGCGCCCAACGAAGAGACCGTTTGCCGAGTGGCGCATCAGTCAGAACCCAGAGCGGAACGCCGCTCGCCACGATCGGCGGCGCTAGCGCGAAGGCGAGGGGCAGAGGCAGCCCGGCGACAGCGCCCGCGAACCCGATTGCCAAGCTGGCCGCCAGCAATCCGCACCACAAAATCAAGCGGATTGTCAGCGACGCGAATGGCAGGCCCGCAATGCAAGCCGACGCGATCATGCCCAAGAGAGCAGGCGCCTCGATGATGGAGGCGCCGCCGCCCAACAGCCTACCACCCGCCAACACAGCCGAGATCACGAGCAGAGTGAGGAGCAGCCCGCGGATCGAAAACTGCGCGGCGCCTGGCCGCTGCGCAATTGGTTGGTCCGTTGTCGATCCAGTGTTTTCGATATCGCCAGTGTGGACGCCTGTCTTGTCGCTCAAGGAAACTCACCCATTCACTCGGCCAGTCGCGTACATTGTATTCATTGATCGTATTCATTGATCACCCGTCGGGGCTTCCGATCGCGGTTTTTCGATCGGATCCGGATAAACGACCAACGGAGTGGGCGGAATTGAACCGCTTGGGGCCGCAGCGGGCGATCGTCGATGCGAACCACGCGGCGCCCTGCTCTGTCGTCTGGTTGGAAACGATCGGCGAATATGAAAGCGATGATCTGATGGCGGACCTCCGCAAGACAAGCAAGTTTCTCAGCTACGTGCTGCGACATTGCCCGGAAGAGATTGGGATCGAGTTGGGAGATGGCGGCTGGGTGGAGGTTGATACATTGCTCAACCAGGCGGCTCAGCACGGCAAGTCGATTAGCCGCGAGTTGCTGGATCGAGTGGTCCGCGAAAACGACAAGCAGCGATTCGCGATCAGCGAGGACGGCCGCCGCATCCGGGCGAATCAGGGTCACTCGGTCGATGTCGACTTGGGGCTCGAACCGCGCACTCCGCCCAACACGCTGCACCACGGGACGGTCGAGCGATTCTTGGCTCCCATCGCCGCCGATGGACTGGACAGGGGCGCGCGGCGCCACGTCCACCTTTCCCGCGATCGAGAGACGGCCGAGAGCGTTGGCCAGCGTCGCGGCGCGCCGATCATTCTTCGCATCGATGCGGCGGCCATGCACGCCGCCGGCCACGAGTTCTATCTCTCCGAAAACGGCGTGTGGCTGACCGACCACGTGCCCCCTCAGTACATTGAATTCCCCAAGTGACTGGGAAGTGCTTTCGGCTTCAGCTGAGGAAAGCGCGCAAGTCGAGCGAGATTTGGCGGCAATCCCGAATCGGCTCAGCCCCTCCGCGTGACGAGTCGATAGAATGTTGTTCGTCCCAGAATCTCGTTGGAGCCATCCCGATGCCGCACCTGATCCGATTCGCACTCGTCGCACTCGCCATCAATAGCGCTGCCGCGGGACAGTCGGCGGAGCCCGCCGCGCCGTTCCGCTTGTCAGACGAGCTCCAACAGCGGTGTCTGGAAACTCTCCGTCAAGGCATGCGGTCCGATGAGTTCTGGCCGTCGATTCACGCGGCCGAGGGTCTGAGTTTGGCGGGCCACGGGCAGGAGGTGATCGACTTCCTGACTCCGCTCGCCGGTCGCGAGACGGATGATCAGCGCCGCTGCGGACTGGCCCGCGAGCTCGTCCGGGCGGGTCGCGTCGGTCAAGCTCAAACGATGGTCGCGATCCTGCAGAAAGAAGATCCACACGGACACGTCCACGCCGCGGAGAGTTTGTACAAGGTCGGCCGCGTCGGCGACGGCGAAGCGCTGCGTCGCGCCTTTCGGGAAGCAGAGAATCCCGCGTTGCGATTGATGGCGGCGGCGGCGATCGCCAAGGCCGGCAATCCGGCGGCGATGAAGTTCTTGCGAGACGCGGTGGCGGACCAGAAAGACGAGAACGCGCGGATCGCCGCCTGGATCTTGGGGCGGATTGGAGCCCAAAAGGACATCACTCGACTGAAGGAGCGGCGGTCGTTGGCGAAAGATCCGTTGTCTCGCTGCTACTTCGATCACTCTCTGGCGGCGCTTGGCGAGCAGCCCAGTATCGCCCGGCTGAGCGAGAACCTCAGCTCACCGAATCCCGCGATTCGCACCTACGCCGCCACCTTCGCGGGCGACGCCGGGCTGGTGCAACTGGCGAGCAAACTCGAAAAATTGCTCGACGACGACCACCCCGACGCGCGCTACCGGGCGGCTCAATCGCTGCTCTTCCTGGCTCGCCAAACAAAGGCCGCGCGGGGTGATATCCAGGTCGACGTGTTTTCCGCCACGAAGGAACATCCGCGTTACACAGAGGGTTCCGTTGTGGAGTTGACGAACGGCCACTTGTTGTTTGCGACGACGCAGTTCGTCGGCTCGGGTAGCGATTTTGCTCGCGCTCGCATCATTGGCCGGAGATCCGCGGACGACGGCCGCACTTGGAGCGATCCGGTCGTCTTACAAGAGAACACGGGCGGGCTGAATGTGATGAGCGCGACGTTGCGGCGCATTCGATCCGACGACGGCGACCGAATCGCCTTCTTCTACTTGCAGAAGAACGCCTACGACGATTTGCATCTTTACGTGAAGTTCTCCACGGACGAGGCGAAGTCCTTTGGCGAATCGCGACGAGTGACTCAGGAGGACGGATACCACGTCGTGAACAACGATCGCATCACGCAACTCGCCGACGGCCGAATCATTGCTCCGGCCGCCTACACGAAAGATGTCCGCAAGGTGAATCGATTTGTCGCGCTGTGTTACTTGTCCGACGACGGAGGAGCGACGTGGAAGCGGAGTGAGAACGTAGTGGGCTACGCCAATCGCGGCGCGATGGAGCCCGAAGTCATCGAACTGCGCGACGGACGGTTGCTGATGATTCTGCGCACTCAGTTGGGGCACATCGCCGCCAGCTACTCGAGCGACCGTGGAACGACGTGGAGCACCGCCAAATCGTTCGGCGTGCGCAGCCCGGAAGCGCCGGCGACGATTCGTCGAATCCCGGCGACGGGAGACTTGCTGCTGATATGGAATGACACATTCACGGCGGGCGCGGGGCACGGCGGCAAACGTCGGCCGCTAACCGCGGCGGTGTCGTCGGACGATGGTCGCACGTGGCGAAACCGCCAAGTGCTCGAAAACCGCCCCGATCAAACCTACTCGTACATCAGCGTCGCGTTTGTCGGCGGCCGCCTGGTGACGACCTATTGGGTGGGCGACGACAAGACCGGCTGGCTCTCGTCCCGATTCCGATCGTTCCCGGTCGCGAGACTATACGACCCGCCCGCACCCTGACGAAGACACTCTGACGAAGACAGGGCGCGGAGATCGGCGCTCGATCCTCGCTTGGAGCGTTCCAAAAGCCGAGGGCGTTCACGCCCTCCTCCGCCGCAGGCGGCATAGGCCCGTGCTTGAGCACGGGTGAACCAGACGTTGCGGCTGCATCCAAACGTTCCACACTCGCGCTGCCCCGCGCTGACGCGTTCCACACTCGCGTCGCCGCGCCCCCGCGTTCCAATGATTCCGAGGGCGTTCACGCCCTCCTCCGCCGCAGGCGGCATAGGCCCGTGCTTGAGCACGGGTGAACCAGACGTTCCGGCTGCAACCAAACGTTCCACACTCGCGCTGCCCCGCGCCTCCGCGTTCCACACTCGCGTCGCCCCGCGCCACCGCGTTCCAACACTTCGCGCGCGAGGCACTTCGCGCGCGAGGACACCCAACCGCGAAATGTCTCCACGCGCGACGCCTGTGACACCTGTTGGTCACTCGATGCGAAAAATCTGCTGAAAACGAAATTGCTCGGTCGCGATTGCATCTTGTCCCGCGACCGTTTCGTGCGAAAGTTGAGGAGAGCAGGCTGAGCTGGGCGCG
>JASMLW010000430.1 GCA_030748485.1 Pirellulaceae bacterium | reverse complement strand
ACTTCCCGTCCAAGTCGGAGCTCGTTGAGACAATGGTCGCTGAGACTGTTAAGGACTTGAAGAACCAGGCGCGAGAGATTCTCGATGCTGGCGGTCATCCACGCGATCAGCTTGGCAGAATCACGCGGTTGTTCTTCGCAGCGTTCGACCGTGATTGGAACCGGTACTACGTGGCGTTGTTGCTCGGAGATGAATTGCGGGCGATCCGGCCCGACGATTTTCCGACGACGAGTGATCTGTTTGTCGAGTTGGCGCGAAAGGGCCAGCGAGGCGGCGATGTCCGGCGAGGAGATCCGGTGTTGTTGGGAATCCTATGCCACGGGATGTTGCTGCGAACCGCGCGTGGCCGAGCGTTCGGTGAATTGAAACGACCATTGTCGCCTCGCGCCGACGAAGTGGCGGCAGCGTGTTGGCGAGTGTTGGAGAAATAGAGGAATCGAAAGAGTAGCTACAGCACAAGGAGAACGACATGAAACAGGTTCATTTGGTTTTCGTTATCGCGTTGCTGTTCCTCGTACCGGCGGTGTCAAACGCTCAGCAGAACCGAGACCGTTTCAGGCGATGGGACAAGAACAACGACGGCAAACTCACCAAGGACGAGATGCCGGAGCAGGCGGTCAAGGTCTTTGGACGATTGGACGCCAATCGCGATAACACCGTTACACGCGAGGAATACGATGCGTTTCTGAAACGTCGAGACCGTCCGAGGAATCAAACAAGACAAGCCATCGCGCCAACCCACGCGGACCTGTCTTACGGCAAGCACGAGAAGCAAGCCTTTGATCTTTGGCTCGCCAAGTCAAAGGACGGCGAACCGACGCCTTTGGTAATCTACATCCACGGCGGTGGCTTCCGTGGAGGAGACAAGAATAGCAGCCGAGGCCAACCGATTCAGGATTATCTGAACCAGGGCGTTTCTTTTGCGTCGATGAACTATCGGCTCAGCGACGTTGGGCCGTACCCGATCATGATGCACGATGCCGCGAGAGGGCTGCAGCACATTCGATCGAAGGCGAAGGAATGGAATCTCGATGGCGATCGCGTCGCGTGCTACGGCGGCTCGGCAGGAGCAGGAATCTCGCTGTGGCTTGGGTTTCACGATGACCTTGCCGACCCGAACAGCAAGGATCTTATCGCCCGCCAGTCAACGCGGATCGTCGCGGCAGGAACGACAGGCGGCCAATCGACCTACGACATGAGAACGTTCCGCGAGTGGTTCGGCGTCCCCAACCTCAAGCCACACCCAGCACTCGTCACTTTTTACGGCGTACAGAAAGACGAAGATTGGGAGTCTGACCGCGTCAAGAAACTTATGGCCGATGCGTCGCCGATTACTCACCTGACCAAGGACGATCCGCCGGTCTTCATGACGTACGGAAAGGGCGACGTGCCGGTCGACGAGAACTCTGATCCCGGCCTCTGGGTGCATCACGCCCGACTCGGCCTCAAACTCAAAGAGGCGATGAAAGCAATCAACCTCGAATGCCACGTCACGTGGCGCGACAACCAGAGCGCGGATTACAAGGACATTCACACGTTCCTGAGAGAAAAAGTCAGCGCAACATCAGCCGGAAGGCGCTAGCGTCCGGTCGTGCCGGTGACGTGAACCAAGGCCTATCGCGCAGCGGCTGATAGAAAAGGAGATAGTTCCTGAAGGCGGTTACAAAACTGGCCCACTACAAGAACATCAAATATACCTCGGTCTTTTGGTCGAAGTACTTGTTTCGCGCATCTGGACTACCACGAGGAACGTGAGGCTTCGGCCCGGCAACTCATGACACGGTCAAATCAAGCAGCATTCAGAAGCATCCAGTCCGGCAACTTCCGAGGTACGGGCCTCTATTACAAAGTTCTCATCACGGAGCAGTAACTCACGGAAGCACAAAAAACGCCACAAGAAAGCGAACACGAATATGAGAACACGAATATGAAACGACGAACTGAAGCGTGCCTTGCGTTGATGACGCTGCTACTACTCACGCCGCTCCTTGCAGCGCAAGACACGAAGAAACGTATCCGCGAGCGGCGTAGCCGGGCGAGCGCCGATGGCCGCAATCAGCGAAGGCCGAACAAGCGGGCAACCTCGCCGACGCTGCGCGATGTCAAATACGGACCGCACAAGCGGCATGTCCTTGATGTCTGGCAAGCGAAATCGGACAGGCCGACGCCTGTGCTGGTTTCGATTCACGGCGGCGGCTTTCGCAACGGAAACAAGAGTGTTGAACCGGGTGTGCGCGAGGCATGTTTGACTTCGGGAATCTCCGTCGTCGCAATTACCTATCGCCTGTCGCAGGACGCGATTGCCCCGGCTCAATTCGACGACGCGGCCCGCGCGATTCAGTTCATCCGTCACAATGCCAAAGCGTGGAACATCGACCCGACCCGGATGGCTGCGACCGGCGGTTCGGCTGGCGCGGGCTTGTCGCTGTGGCTGGGTTTTCACGACGACTTGGCCGACCCGGACAGCAAAGACCCCGTGCAGCGGCAATCGTCTCGCTTGACTTGCGTGGCAGTGTCTAATGGCCAGACATCGTACGATCCGCGTTTCATCCGCAAGTTGATTCCGGAACCCAAACAAGTCCCCGGCGCCGATCCGCTGGGTCAATTGTTCGACGTCGATCTCAGTTCGCTTGATGGCTTGTCTAAAGAGAAGTGCGCGTTGTTCGAAGAAGTCTCGCCGCTTCATCACCTGAGCAAAGACGACGTCCCGGCTTTGTTGACCTACAAAGTCAAAGACAGTGAGAAGCCAACCGGCATCCACAGTCCCCGCTTCGGCCACGCCTTGAAGAAGGAAATGGACAAGCTAGGCATTCGCTGCGAGGTCGTCACCCATCTCGACCGCGACGACCCGCGTTACGCAAAGGCAGTGCTGGATTTCATCATGCAAGAGTTTGGCATGAAGCAAACGACAACGAAATCAGCCGTGCCGCGTTAGACGCCGGCGCCTGCCGACTGAACCGTGGCTCGCTGCCAGCGGCCGAGAGGACGGAAAGGCAACGCTATGAAATCGCTGACGATGATCATCACCTTGACGGCCGTGGCTCTCGCCGTCCGCAGTGACAATGCGCAACAAAGCAACGACCGGTTCAAACAGTGGGACTCGAACAACGACGGCAAGCTCACCAGCGACGAGTTGCCGAAGCAAGCGCGTGGCCGCTGGGAACGACTGGATGCCAATCGCGACGGGGTGGTCACTCGCGAAGAGTTCGCTGCGTTTCGAAAGAAGCCGAATCGCGCCGCGCGGCCGGATCAAACCAGTCGCCGCGACAACAACCGACTCGCGCAGACCCCGCCGACGTTTCGCGATGTGAAATACGGGCCGCACGAGCGGAACGTGCTCGACTTCTGGCAGGCCGAGTCCGATAGGCCGACGCCCGTCATCGTCTGCATTCACGGCGGCGGTTTCACAGGCGGCGACAAGCGAGTCCGGTTTGTGACGCTGGACGAGTGTTTGAAATCCGGCATCTCCGTGGCGGCGATCACTTATCGGTTTTCGCAGCACTCGCCGGCTCCGGCGTCGTTCACCGATTCGGCGCGGGCGATTCAGTTCATTCGCCACAAGGCCAAGGAGTGGAACGTCGATCCAACGCGGTTCGGAGCGACGGGCGGTTCGGCCGGCGCGGGCATCTCGCTGTGGCTTGGCTTTCACGACGACATGGCCGACCCTAAAAACGAAGATCCAGTGCTCCGCCAATCGACGCGACTGAGTTGCATGTTCGTCTCCAACGGCCAGACCTCGTACGACCCGCGATTCATCCGCGACCTGTTGCCCGGCACAAACACGTACCGGCACCAGGCGCTCGCCAAACTGTTTGCCACCGACTTGACGAAGCTCGACGAACTGCCCGCCGAGAAGTACCGGCTGTTCGAAGAGATCTCGCCG
>JASMLW010000429.1 GCA_030748485.1 Pirellulaceae bacterium | reverse complement strand
GACGCGCCTGGCGGCTGAGTTCGAGTGGATGTCGAGTGGCGGCCGGACCACCAAGCCCGGTAGGTGTCCTCGAGGTACGGACTGTCGGCGACGACGAAGTCGATCAGCAAAGACTGCGCAGCGAGCCGGTTGATCTCGGGCGTCTCGACCCAGGTGTTCCCATAGGCGCCCATCCAGCCGGCGCCCCAACGATCGATTACTAAAACGACAACGTTCTTCATTTTCAAGAGCCGGCCAGGATACGCAGCGGGTCTCGCAATGATAGAGCAGTCCGCGGGCTCGGCTCTACCCCGCTCACGCTTGTTCACCGCCGGCGATTGCAATCGGCGGTCGATGTAGGCACGCCTTGCGCGGTTAGCGGTTCGAGTTGATCGTACATCCTAGTACCCTCCGCCGAATCCAGCCCCACTCTGAGTCGCTCCTCCGAAGAAACCGAGGTCGAGGTCCATCAGCAGTTTCTCCACTTGCCGGTGAACTCGCGGGTAGTGACGAATGACCAAGTTGGAATCGGCCGTTTCGATCAGGGCGCCGTTGACGACCCACTCTTTTTCGTCGATCGACTTCCTGACGATCTCTGCGTACTTCGCCGCCGCTTCCGCCGAGACGGGTTCACTCTTGTTGCCCGCGTTGGTCGTCTGCAACTTGTAAACTCGGATTCCCACCTCGGGCTCCCTCTTCTCGACGGCCGCCTGGGGGCGGTGACGCCGCAGCTCGGTTAGCAATCCGGCCACCCGCGTGTGAACGTCGGAGGTCTGCGAGATCACTAGAGCTGGTGGCGAGGTGAGGACTTCGATCGCTCCCGGCCCGCCAACGTCGCTCCACGAATCGGGTTCAACGGTCGTCGTCAACACCTGAATCACCTCGTCAAAATCGATCCTCCCGGTCTCCTCCGCCAGATCATTCATGGGGTAGAGTCGCGTATCGAGTCGAGCTTCGGCGGTCTCGGGCGTCGTGATGATGAGGACTTCGTCCGCGATCAGAGTCGTCAATTCGACATCGCGAAGCATCCGTCTCAACAACAATCGCAACGGCGCCTGCTTCGCATTCAGCGTGATCGGCGTGTCGCTGCCGATACCAACTTCATCCAGCGCCCGAACATCGATGACAACGGGAATATTGTGCTTCTCCGAATAGAACTGCATCGCGTCAGACAGCGGATGTTCGACGAACTCCGCCTCCGAGTCGGCGTCCAAGGCGTTCTCAATCCGCATGGCGGCCAGGTTTTCAATCAACTGCACTGAGACCGCCGGGATCTTTCGCGGCGACTCTTCAACAGCAGCTCGAACTGTCCGAATCTGTTTCAGCAACGAGTGAATTTCATCGTGGACAGACGATGTCGACGACACGACGAGCGAGCCGAGCGCGATTTGGATTGAGCTGGGCCCACCGACTTCGTCCCACGTTTCCGGCTGGATGTTCGTCATGATCAGTCGAGTCAGTTCGTCAAAGTCTCGTACTCTCTTGCCGCCGATGTCGCGCGTCACAACGTCGGTCACCGAATAGACTCGCGTCCGCATGTGCGCCTCTTTCTCCTCAGGCGTCGTGACAACCAGCGATCCGTCTCGAATCATGAACGCCAAGTCGAGATCATTGAGAGTCAGCTTCAGTGCGGAGCGGAGCGACACGCCCTTCAATGCGCGGGTGATCGGCGTATCCGAGCCAACGCCTACATCATCCAGCGCTCGTCGATCAATCGAGATCTCAATGGCCGTGGCGTCCGAGAGAAACTCCACAACCTCCAGCAGCGACGTCTCGACAAATTCGAACGCCACCGGTTTGTCCAGTGCGGAGCGGATCTTCAGTTCGAGTTGCTCTTCGGTAACTTGAGCGATCGAAGGGGCCGTCAAGCTGCACACAAGTGCGAGTGCGGCGCAGCACGCGAAATGCAGTCGTCTCATCAAATTCACCCTCCGCCTAGTGTTCCGAAAACGCCGCGCTTACCCCCGTGAGTGACGACGATCAACCTACCCCATACGGCGGGTCTGAAGTCGTCAGGAGCTGAAGAAGTGGCAATTGCGCGTAGCCTCTATCATAGGCATGACGACCAGCGATTGGCAACGAAAGACGCACCGCGACGGCTCCGGAGCGCCGCTTCGTCGATTCACCGATCAGCGTTTGATTTCTGCGTTGCAGATCGCCGTTTGACTTGCCTAAGATAGGACATCGCGAGAGCATCTCATTCGGCCTGTTGAGAAGAGGCATTTCTCTCAAGGCTGTCGTCGCCGACGGCTCGCGCATACGGGGTTCCGGGACTTTCTCAAAGGGTGAATTGATGAATCGACCTATCTTTAACGCTGCAAGTGGCAGTGCCACACACAAAACAAACTGCCGCTCGGTAGTCATTCGCCCGCTCCCGTTGGTCGCTGGAATCGTGCGAGTCAAGCTCCAAATCCCCTACGCCGCAACTGCGCTGGCCATCGTCTGCTGTTTCTCGTCGCTCGCGGCGGGTCAAGTCACCGAAGAGCAGCTCGAGAAGCAAGCTCGCGCGGCATTGGACATGCCGGTGCAGTTTGAGTTCATCGAGACGACGCTGGAGGACGTCGCCGAATTCATCTCCGACCTCGCCAACATCGACGTCGCCCTCGACACACGAGCGCTGGACGACGTTGGAATAGGGACCGACACGCCCGTCACCCGCAGTTTGAAGAACATCACACTCAGGTCGGCCCTCCGGCTCACGCTCAAAGACCTTGAGTTGACGACGATGATTCGAGACGGCGCGCTTGTGATCACCACTCCAGAAGAGGCGGAAACGCGACTAATTACGCGTGTCTACCCTGTCACCGATGTCGTCGCTCGCACCGTGGACGGCAAGGTAGTCCACGATTTCGACGAGATGATCGAGTTGATGACAACGCACGTTCAGCCCGAAGCGTGGGGTGATGTCGGCGGTCCGTGCTCAATTGAAGTGGCGTTGAATTCGCTCGTAATCTCGTCGACCGAGGAGATTCACGAGGAAGTCGATTCCTTGCTCAAACAGATCCGTACACTGCGGAAGGCAGTCGAAGAATCGCCCCAACGGATTCCAGCGGTTTCGATCGGTTTGCGGGACAGCCCCGCCACGGCGAGAATCGAAGTCGCCCTGCGGAACGCCACCCAACTCGACTTCGTCGACACGCCCCTGAACGAGGTCGTCGACTTTCTCGCGGACAAGCACTCGATCCCGATCGTCATCGACACTCACTCACTCGATAACGACGGAATCGTGGCAGACGAGATTGCCATCACGATGCGTACTCGTGAGACTCCGCTGGACACCGTGTTGAGGCGGATGTTGAACGAACACGAATTGAAAACTGTGATCGCCAACGAAGTGTTGATTATCACGACCGCCGAGGAAGCTGAATTCAACGTGCGGACGCGGCTGTATCCGATTAACGATCTTACCGACGAGGCTGGCCAAACGGACTTCGACCAGGTCATCCAGGTGATGACATCGTCCGTCGCTCCCGATTCGTGGGAAGAGGTCGGGGGACCCGGCGCGATCGACGCGCTGACGGCTCCCGCCTCCATCGTCGTCTCGCAGACTCGTGAAGTTCATCAGCAGATCGCCAAGCTCTTGACGGCGTTGCGAGCGAATCGTCCCCACAATTTCGCGGCCGAAAAGCGCGAACCGGAACTCTCTTTCTACGTGTTCAAGCTGCGGACGATGGACGCGATGAACAAGCCCCAACCGGTCTCACCGGAGGCCGCCGCCAAGTACGCCGAAATCGTCAAGAAGGCGATCGGCGAGAAAGAGTGGGAGGTGGATGGAGCTGTCATCGAGGCGGCGGACTCCAGCCTCATCGTCCGGCACTATCCTCGCGTCGCCCGGAAGATCCAAGGATTGTTGCTCCAGCTGAACATCGGAGCCTTTGGGGGAGGGCCCGGCATGGGCGGCGGGTTCTTTCGAGTTCCCGCCGGCCGCTGACGTTCGTTTCACCGCGAATGGGTAACTGGCTACCGCAACCGTAGCCGCACGACTCCGTACACCAGGAACGCAGGCGTCTTGAACCGAATGCGATCGTCGGCCTGAGTGAACGACAACACGACGGGCTTCTTCCATTCGGGGCTGATCATCTCCACCGACTTGACGGTCGCCCCGGTTGGGAGCATCAGGTCGGCGGCGATCGGCGGCGCCTCGATCGGCTGTTCGTCGCGAATTCCGCGGCCCGCACTCGGGCGCCCATTGCGATCCTTCGGCGGCTCGGTGCGGTTGTAGTTGACCAGATGCAGAGTCAATTCGTTTCCACCGACCGGTCGGCTAACTGAGACACGGACGGTGAAAGGCGCATCGAGTCGGCTCCGCTTGTCGGGCAGCGACTTCACTCCATCGTCAATCGAGATGACGCGCGAATACGACTTGAGGTCTTTCGCCGGCGCGTCGTCGGGAAGGACATCGAACAGCACGTGTTCGTCGAGCATTTCCTTGCCGAGCGCGCGGAACCGGGCCACCGAATCGACATCGCCCCGGTGAACTGCCGATCGCGGGAACAGCAGAGCGACCTCAGCGTGTGGTCGATTCGCCCGATATAGTTCGTCGAACCGGCGGAGAAACTGGTAATAACGAATGAGTTCGACGCGCGCCTCTGGATCCGTATAGCGAGCGTAGAATCCCATCGGCGCGCCCCCGTTGGCGGCCAACTCGGCGATCGCCGTGCGGATCCTCGTGTTTTCGTACTTGCCCAACACGAAGGGTTTGTCGTCGAAGGCTCCTCGTACATAACGAGCTTGCAGAGTCGCTTCCCCGAGATTGCGTTTCTCCAGGTCGGTGGAGTTCGCCGCGCCGCCCGTGCTATACCACGTGTAATCTTCGTCGCGTCCCCAGGCGTCAGCCGGCAAAAGGCATCGTTCGTCGCCGCTGATCTGGCCAAAGTTACCGAGATGGTTCCACTGCGCTACGATCAAGTCGGGCTTGAGCGCTCGACCGTGACGAATGAAGACGTCGTCGAAGACCTTCTTGTTCGACAACTGCGACCACCGCAACATTTCCCGCCGCAACTCGGTCGACTCCCGTGGAGAATGCCAGGCGACAATCTCAGAGAACTCATGCGTCGCGACGTCGGTGATGGAGAACTTGTCGCGCAACTCTTGTTTCGAGAATCGGCGCGACAGGTATTCGCGGAAGCCGCTCTGGCAATGTTCGCAATGACAGTCGTGGCGGTAGAAGTAGTTGGCGACGAACCCGTCGAGCCCGCGCTCGATTCCCACTCGCACCCAAGCCTTCAGGACTCGTTGCCAGGCCGGATTTCGCAAACAGGCCCAGTACTCGCTCATGCCGCCGATGCGATATGCGTTCTGGCGGATCGGCTCCCCCGCTTTGTTGCGTTCGAGCAACTCCAGTGGATCGTCGACCGGCCGCTTGCCCAACAACCTCTCGTCCCAATGTTCCCGGTAGAACTTGAAGAAGCCGCGGGGGCCGTCGGGGCTGTGCGGATCTCCCACCAGGAACTCAACGTTGAAATGCCCAACGACCTTGACGCCTCGCTCGTGCAAGTCGGCGTTCCGCTGTTTGAACCAATCGCCGCACTCGGGCAAACCGCGGACGGGGAAGTGAGCTGGGTAACCGGCGTATTGTTCCGTGTGGGCCAAACTCCAAAAGTGGCCGCCGTAGAAGCCGTGCTGGGCGATCTCCGGTTGAGCCTCGGACACGAATCGCAAAAACTCGGGGTCTCCATACTGCGCCCAATGCGCAACGAGGCGTGTGAATTCATGACGGATCGGTGACTGAGCGGCCGCCGGCGGCAGGAAGATCAACACCGCCAGAGCTGAGATCAGAGTTTGGGTGAGTCGGTTGCGCACAAGGTTGTCCCTGAGATGTGGAGGTTGAGCCGCCGCGCTTCGGAGAGAAGCCGGAGCCACGATTCTACGCCACTTGCACGACGCGCTCAAAAACGACCAAGAGGTGGAATACAGCGACCGCGAAGTTCGTTACGATAGTCGTTTCAGACGGTGCCCGACCGCGCCGCTTCGTTTCAACCAACACCAACTCACCGAACCTTCTCCGACTCAAAGCAACAGACGAGCGATCACTAGTTTCCGGCTC
>JASMLW010000428.1 GCA_030748485.1 Pirellulaceae bacterium | reverse complement strand
CCGCGCACGACCAGGGGCGTTTACGCCCCATTCCGCCGCAGGCGGCATAGGCCCGTGCTTGAGCACGGGTGAACCAGGCGTTCCAGCTGCAACCAACGCTCCATTCTCGCGTCGCCCCGCGCCACCGCGTTCCACACTCGCGTTACCCCCGCGCCACCGCGCTCCGTACTCGCGGCGCCTCGCGCCACCGCGTTCCACGCTCGCGTCGCCCCGCGCCACCGCGCTCCATTCTCGCGTCGCCCCGCGCCACCGCGTCCCACCCTCGCGTTACCCCGCGCCACCGCGTTCCACCCTCGCGTCGCCCCGCG
The DNA here is from genome assembly GCA_030748485.1 of Pirellulaceae bacterium. Taxonomy (GTDB): domain Bacteria; phylum Planctomycetota; class Planctomycetia; order Pirellulales; family Pirellulaceae; genus JASMLW01. The sequence goes on along the minus strand of JASMLW010000428.1, from coordinate 10,345 downwards.
CCATCGCGTTCCACCCTCGCGTTACCCCGCGCCATCGCGCTCCATTCTCGCCGCGCACGACCAGGGGCGTTTACGCCCCCATCCGCCGCGGGCGGCATAGGCCCGTGCTTGAGCACGGGTGAACCCGGCGTTCCAGCTAAAGTGGCGCTGTCCAATCAGTCGTCGGACGAGAAGATCTCGCGGATCAATCGCAGTTTGCGGTCCACCGTGCGGACGTTCAGGTTCAGCTGTGCGGCGATTTCCGCATTGGTGAACCCTTCCAATTTCTGGGTCGCGATAGTGCGCAGCGCGCCGTCGGCGCCGAGCTTGTCCAACAATTCGCCGCACTGCTGGATGACCGCGTCCGCGAACTCGGGACTCGGTTCAGCGCCGATCTGGTCCAGGCCGCCCTGCGATTCGCCCGTCGCGGGATGAAAGAATGACTCGCCGCGCACCCGGCCTCCGCCGCGTTTATCGCGTTTCTCGCGCTTCAACTGATTGGCCGCTTTACGAGTAGTCAAGACGACCAGAATCTGCCACAGATCGTCGCGATCTTCGAGCTTCGGGAAGCGGCCGGCGTCCACGCCGCGAAAGAAGCTGTGGAATGCGTCCACCACCAAGTCTTCCTCGTCGGTGACCCGTTTCCGCGAACCCCGCAGTCGCTTGCGAGCGAGCGAGATCAACCGCTCGTAGTAGTTTTTCCACAACTCGTTCGCCGCCTCGGCCTCCCCATCGCGATAACGCGCCAGCCATTCGGTGATCGGTTCGTCATTCATGTGCGGATCCACGGGTAGGTGGCGTCGAGGCTATAGGCTGATTGGAAAGACGAACAGGGGGAGGCGAACGCCGTCCGGGCAAGTCGCTTGATGGTGAGCTCGCGGTGTGACGCGATGAAGGTGGTGCGGGCAAAGGGCAGATGCCGAATGCTACCAGTCTATATTCCAATCGCGGAGTTGTTGACGGACGGCGGCGAAGTCCCAGACGAACGTCGGCCTCAGGTAGCTGTTGACCACCATCCACTTGCGATCCGCCGAGAACGCCACGTTGCGGATTTGCCCCGTCCCATTTCGAAACCGCACGACTTCCTCCAGCGTCTCCGCGTCCGAGAAGACGAGCGAACCGTTCTCCGAACCGGAGATCAGATACTTGTCATCCAGCACATAGTCGACGAACCGCACCGAGTTGCCATGCAGCCCGTCGACGATCTGTGGATCCGGTTGCCGAGTCTGTCGACCGGGAGCCTGCGAGAGTATTTCGGACAACTCACCGATTTCCCAACAGTAGATCTTGTCTTGAAAGGTGGCGACGGAAAGCCGGTCACCGCGATCACTGATGGCGAGCGACAGCGCGGCGTTGCCGGGGACGCTCAGCAGTTGCCCGGCGTGCGCGAGTTGGCCATCGCCAAGTATCCGCCACGCGTCGACACTTCCCTCCGTCGAGCAGGAGAACAGGCAACGGCCGTTCGGGTGAAACTTCACACTCGAGACGAGTTTCGAATTGCGCGACTCGCGCGCCGCCAGCTTCCTCGTCTTGACGTCGATCAAGTTCACGTAACCGGCGCGATCACTCGCGCTCCCAGCGACCACCCAGCGTCCGTCTCGCGAGACATCCAATGACCAGACGACATCGCGATCGCCGGCCTCCTCGGGACAGACGTCAATGGTAAACTCCGTCTCGAGCGCATCGGTCAGGAAGTCGACGCGACCATCGTGGCGTGCTCGGACGAACTCTTTTCCTGACGGCAGAGAGCGAAACTCCCACGCGTCCACTTCGCCGTCGCTCGACTCGATCTCGGGTGCGAACGCCGCCGGACTGTTCACGGGCGTTAGAACGGCCGCGTACTGCTGACGCGAAACGGCCAGTCGATCGGCCGCGAAGAAGGACCAGTAGTAGGAAATATGTTGAGCGACGAACGGCGAGTAGTTCACTTGCCAGAGCACCACCTTGCCGCTCTCGTACCCGGTCGCGATCCGCCGACCGTCGTGGCTGACTTCCAAAGAGAGCACGCGCCCCGCGCGTTCGCTCGCGCGGCCGACATTGCGAATTCGAATTGGGTCGAGCAACGCGATCGTACCGTCGGACGAGGCCGTGAGAATCTCGCCTCCAGGCATTTCGTGCAAATGCAGAATCGACTGGCTGTGCAGGTTGCGGATCGCCAGCCGCGACAAAACTTGGTCCGCCGCGACGCTCTCGAAGAAGACTCCGAATCGCTCGGTGTCGCTCCAGGCGAGGTTTCCGTTTCTTGCGCAAAAGGTCACACATGTCGGCGTGCGCGTGAGTTCGATCAGCCGCAACAACTCCCTGCTCGCCAAGTCCCAGACCGCCATGCGCCGGTCCTCGCCCACGGCGACCAGCCTGTCGGCGTCTCTTGTGAGCGCCAAGTCGGTGACGACGCCAACTCGATCGGGCAGCGGTTGTAGCTGGCTGGCTGCGGAGAAGTCCTGCGGCGCGGTCCGCACTCTGCCGTCGGTGCAGCCGAAGATGACGGCGCCGGTCGGATCGTGGAAGCGAATCTGCGTCACCCCATAACCGGCCAGCGAAATGACATCTTGGCGAGCCGCTGTCGAATCGCTTTCCGAGGTGAACGGTCCCCGGACACGGATGAGGCGGGAGTCGGTGGTGGCGACGAGCAACTGCTTGCCGTCGGGACTGAGCTTGGCTCGAGTCACTCCCGCGGGAAAACTCAAACTCGCCACTCGTTTCCCCTCGCTCGTGTCGGCGAGAACGACGTCGCCGTCGGGCGTGCAGGAGGACAGCAACGAACTGTCCCGAGTCAACGAGACGTCGGCAACCTTGCTGGCGTGTGTGTGGAGTACTGTCCGCGTCAAACACGGATACTCGCTGCCCATCCAATGAATGGCCAGATTGCGAAGTGTGGTTTGATCGCGTTGCGCCACAGTCAGCTTGGCGGCTTGCTGCAGGTTGTCGCGCGCTTTGAACCAGAAGTCTCCCTCCCGTCCGACGAGTTGAGCTTTCGTGTCGCCGACCAGTGCGTCGTACAGATTCGCCTCAGCTCGATCGCGTTCTGTGCGAAAGCGGTTCCGTTCCTCGAGCACTCTCCAGAACCCGATGGCGACCGAAGCGACGATCAGGATCAGCGAAACGAACGAAGTCGCCGCGATCGAGCGGTTGCGACCGATCCATTTGCGCGTGCGTTCCAGAGTGGAAACAGGCCGCGCCTCAATTGTCCGGCCCGCCAGGTAACGCTCGACGTCTTCCGCGAACTCCGCGGCCGAATCGTATCGATTGCTCGGTTATTTTCGCAAACACTTGGCGACGATCGTCTCGATGTCGCGCGGCGTTCCGGGGCGGAGCAGGGCGATCGGCGTCGGATCGTGTTCGACCAGTTGGCTGATCGTTTCCCAACTGGTTCCACCGCGAAACGGCGGGCGGCCGGTGATCAGTTCGTAGAAGATCGCCCCCAGTCCGTAGACATCCGTCGCCGCCGTTATGTCGGCGGTGCGGCCGACCGCCTGCTCCGGAGCCATGTACGAAGCGGTGCCGAGCAGATCGCCCGTGCGAGTCTTCGAGTCCTCTTGGTGCCGGATCTTGGCCACGCCGAAATCGGTCACCTTGGGAGTTTCGTCATCCGCCAGCAGGATGTTCGACGGTTTGAGATCGCGATGGAAAATGCCCGCGTCGTGAGCGTGTTGAATGGCCCGCGCCGTCTTGTGCATTACCTCGCACGACCAGCGGAATGGCTGGGGTTCGCCCGAGATTCGCTCGGCCAGGTCGGGCCCCTCGACCAACTCCATGGAGAAGAAAGGACACAGGTTGTGCTCGCCGATATCGAAGACTTGCACGATGTTCGGATGATTCAAGTTGGCCGCCGCCTGGGCCTCCGTCAAGAAACGATCCGCTTCTTCGCCGCTGGCCAACGCTCCGGTCAAGATGCACTTCAAGGCGACGTGCCGGCTGAGCTTCAGCTGCCAGGCCTTATAGACAACTCCCATGCCGCCACGCGCGATCTCCGCGACGATCTCGTAGTCGCCGAGCCGCTGGACATCGAATCGTTCGCTCGGCCGCCGCGCCGTGTGAAACACCGAATCGATCTGCGCGCCGAATTGCGGAAACTGTTCGCGGACGGCCGCTTCGCTGACCGACTGATCGGCGTCCAGCGCGATCCGCAGCAACTCTTCGAACAAGCGAGCTCGCCGCTGGGCGTTGACTTTCGGTAGATAGCCTTTGAGCTCCTCCAGGTCCCGCGCGGCGGAGGCTTCAAACTGATCGCATAGCCGATCGATCGTCTTCAGGTCAGCGCTGGAGTCTCCGGACGATTCGGCGTGACTATCCGAAGGTGGGAACTCGCGGCTCATCGAAGAAACACCGTGGTGGCTGATTGCGACGTGACCTGCGCATTGTACGTGGGCGTTGTACCGGCCCATTGTACCGGCGATTTGTACCGCGGCGATTGCCAGGTCTGGGATTCCGGCGAGCCAACGGGCTCGTGCAATCGGCTAGGCAATCCATCCCCACCAGCGCATCGCTTCACCGGCGGAGAATGAGAATAGATTGGCGGCCACGATAACCAACCCGTCTCGCACCCACGTCGATTTCGGCGCCGACTCGGCAGGCTTCAAGTCGGCGCGCCGGTCGGCTGGAAACGCGAGCCAAAAGAGCGCGCACTCCGACGCCGGCGCAAACACCTCGGCCACCGCCAAGTAGAGGACTCGCGGCGAGCCCTCCATGAGCACGGGCAACACCACCGCCACGATCGGATAGGAACAGGCGGTCAGCCAAAACGCCGCGAGCAACCGTCGCGAGATGGAATGCCGCGGGGCGAGTCCGGCCAGCAGGATCGGAGCCTCCAACGCCACCGTCAACGGGTAGCCCCACAGCATGAACTTCCAAAGTTCGCTGACGCTCTCCATCCAGGCCTCGTCGTCACGTTGTCAAAGGAGCCGAATCAAAAACGGCGCCTCGGTTAACACGTGTAGGATGGCTACGGCGAAGTAGATGTCGCGAGTCGCCGGGTAGTTGGCTGCGAATCCGCCCCAGAATCCGATCACGGCGACGCCTCCCACCAGCAACACTGTCGCGACGCCCCACTTCCAGATCGCTGACTTGCGAGCCATCGGCATCTTGTCCAATTGCCAAGGTTTGCCGAGCATCCCGATACTGGGAATAGCGAGCAGCCAAACGGCGTAGTGCAACATCTCCAGGAAGACATGCGTGGCCACCAACAGATGAGTCGAGACGCCGGGCACGACGCCGCGCCCAGCGTGCCGCGTGATCTGCAAACTGACCAGGTCGTCGCCCGGCAGGTCCGGTTTGCTCCACAGCATCCACCACAGCCCGGCCAAACAGAACGGCAACACGCCGAGAGCGGCGCGATAGACGCCGTGCCAGGCGACGCGGCGGCGAAGCAGTTCCCGATCCAAGAACCACAATGCGATCAACGGATGCAGATAGACCAGCGCCAAGCTCCAACCCACCGGCGCCAGCCAGGCGACAGCGATCAACACCCAGCCGCCCGCGAAAAGCAACGGCCAGAGATTGTGTTCGACTGCGGGCTGCCGGGTCGCGGCGCGCTGCAGTTTTTCCCGTCGCCGCAGGTAGGCCAGCCAAACCACCCACGCCACCAGAGCCGAATTCCAAACGGCCAGCAGCGTCATCCAGGCTTCGAACTCCAGCGCCCACGCACGCGCCGTGGACGGCAGCAACAGGCTGGCGGCGGCGAGTAAGAATGCTCCGCCGAGCCCGCTCCAATAGTAAAGCCGCAACGGGCCCCATCGGCCGGGCATGCGCTGGAGGAAATAGCGGCACTCCATCCAGTTGTGCGGCGCGGCGAAGAGGAACACGGCCAGCATCGAGACGCCCAGCGGAAGCCAGACCGCCGTGGCCCACGCGGTCGCGACGATCGCCGTGCAGACGACGCCGATGGTCCGCAGACCGCGCGTGGTGGACCGCCGTTGAGAAACTGCGGGATGCTCGGGTGCGATCGAGGCCATCGTCATGGGATGCTGCGCGGGCCAGCGACGACGAAGCGCCGCTCTCTCGGACTACCTGCGCGGCGCAGGGCTTTTGGGCGGCGGCGAGCCGAAAGTCGCGGACCCGTTTCCAAAGCCCTGTTCGGCTTCATCGGTCGGCATTAGCAACTCGACGATCCGCGCTTTGCGGCTGACGACAATCTCGATCTCATAGGTCTCGGGGGGGTTGATGGGGCCGAGCGGTTTGGCTCCCAGATCCGCGTAGACCCACTGGCTGCCGGCGTACGTGGCGCCGACAAACGCCAGTCCGACCAACCACTTCGTCGACGTCGACTTCCGCCGCACCAACACCAAACTGCACATGGCGGCCGAGAGCGCCAAGCCGGCGAACAAGGAGCGTCGCCGCAACTGGAACTCGCCCACGCTCCCTCTCTTCTCCTGCTGCTTGGCCTGCTTCAACGCCGCAGTCATCACGCGTTCCGGAATGACGATGCGGAACTTCTTGCCGGGCGCGGTGTCGAGTTTGACCTTGGAAGTAACCGCGCGCACTTTAGGCTGCGGCTTCACCGGGCGCCGACCTGGAGCCGACAGATCGGCCACGGCAACCGACGCGGATAGTGCCGCCAGGGCCAGACAGCAAGGAAGACTCCAACGGCAGACGCGGGCTGCGAAGGATAGGGGCGAGTGAGATGACATTTTGACTCCAGGTTGGCGGAGGTGTGAAGTGACGTGAGAAGCGCAGATGAGCAGCGCTACTCATCATAACGTGTGGGGGAGCCAAAACCTTAGGTCAATTGGCCGAGCCGACTTGGGCTGACTTTCTCGCATAGATCGGCCTGATTTTCCAGGTTTGTCAGTTTTCGGCGCAGGCTGCCGCGATTTTTTCGGTAGGCCCTGGTGGAACTTGAACACCTCCCTCCATGGAGATCAGACAATGATCGACCGCCGCCAATTTGTTGCTTCCGCCATCGCCGCCTCTCTCGTTGCTCACCCGGCGCTGAGCCGCCTCTCGCTGGCTAATCCCACGACGGCAGGGACGCGTGAATTGGTCGATCAGCTGAGCGATGACCTCGTGAAACTGGAATGGCCCGGTCGAGATATCGCCACGGCGGCAAGAAACCTCAAGACACCGCAGGCCGCATTCGAGTTTGTTCGAGACGGCGTTGGGTTCGTCGATTATCCAGGCTCGATCGCCGGCGCCGCCGGCACGCTTCGCACGCGAGTTGGGAATGCGACCGACAAGGCTCTGTTGCTCAAAGAGTTGTTGGTTGCTCAGGGACACTCGAACGTGTCGTTATCAAAGGCGGCCTGGCCCGCAGACGGGGCTGCCGATTCTGCGGATGCGTGGAGGTCGATCAAAGGAAGCGGCGACGAGCGAAACGCTGGTTGGCTCAAGGCGCTCAAGCGAGAGGTTGGCGCGGCGACCAAAGCGGCGACCGCCGCGCTGGCGACGAACGGCGTCGGCCTGACGGACTCGTCGACGAAGGCCAAACCGGAGTCCGACTGGGTCTGGGTGGAGGGACGGATCAATGGGCGGACGGTCGTCTTCGATGCGGTGCTTCCGCAGGCTGCTCGTCCCTCCGAATACCAAAGCAACTACACGCCAAAGCCGACTTCGTTGATCCTCGCAGTCGATGCAATCGGGAACGACGGCAAGGCTTCGACCATCTTGAGTTGGCCGATGAAGATGTCTGACGTCATCGGATTCGACGCCACGATGACGCTCGTGCCCAACGACAAGCGATTCAGGACGAGTCGAAAGGACTTGGATCCCAAAGCGGTCAACGAGTGGATGGTCAGTGTTGTGATCGGCTCGCAGATCGGGCAGAGCGCGTTGTTTCGCCCGGAGGGAAAGCCAAAGGCAAACGCTCCAAAACGATCGGGCGGATTGCTCGGCGGCTTGGGTGGCGGGGGACTGCTCGGCGGGTCTTCTTCGTCATCGTCGGTCGAGGCAAAGTCGCTGCGTTTGCGAATCGAGTACGAACTTGCCGACGGCAGCGTTACGAATCTGAGCCGCACGTTTCAGAACCTGGCCAAGGGGTTCGACGCCAGCGAATTGGTCGCCACGCATCAAATCGGAATTGCCGTGGCGGGCGTTCCGGCCGCGGTCGCCCTGTCTCGTCAGGCCGATGAGATTATGGATATGGGGAAGCTGCGGTTGGCGCTCGACGGCGACGACACTCCGATCGAACCCAGCTTCATGCGAGGCATGTCGTCCCGTTCGGCGACGATCGGCAACATGGTCCTCGCCGCCCAAGTTGCGACGGCTCGACGGGATCTGGCCGTGCAGTGGAATGGGCTAGCCGTGTTCATGGAGTCGACGCAGCTCAACAAACGCGCCGGCAAGTTGATGCGGATGCGTCGGATTGATTTTTTGCAGCAGTCTTTCGCGCCGGGCGAGAATGCGACGGCTCGAGACCGCATCGCTTGGGGGATCGCGACGTGTGCCGCGGAAGCCAGTGTGTACGAGACGAAGAGTCTGAATCAATCGATTCTGTCGGCCGGCAAACTGTCCGTCACGCGGACAGTCCGCTCGCACGCTGGTGAGCAGAATGTCTTGAGCCGCGTCGTCGACGACGGCGGTTGTTTGATTCACAGTGGACGAACGCAGGAGAACGTCTGGGCCGTCCAGCCGAACGGCGAGTTGCTGGGCGTTTATAGCCAACCGGGTTCGCCGGTCCAAGCCAAGGCGGTGACGGCGGCTGACGTGACTGGATTCGGCTTTGGATTCGCGATGGGATACGTAGGTCACCCGGCCGGATTCCTGGCGACGGGGTTGAGTTACTACTTTGTCGAGTTGGGGCGAGCTTACCTGGCCGCCGCGACGGTGATCCAAGGAGTCGAGACGCAGATTTCCGGCGAACCGTTGCCCGTGGGATACTATCGAGCGCTGGACAAGATAAAGAACATGCCTCGCGACTTGATGCTCGAGTTACTAAAGGGACTCGCCCGGGGCTACGCTTCCTCAGCCGCCGCCAAGGGGTTAGGGCACGCGCTGCCGGGCAGCGGCCCGGTCAAAGACGGCCTGATCGGCGGCGGCGTCGAAACCCCGTCGGTGCAAGACGCCGTGTTTGGAAAAGGCGAGTCGCTCGCCAACGAGATCCTCAGGTAGGTCCTGCCTGCCGGGCAGGACTTCGCGACGAAGTCGCGACATGGCGTTTGGATGCGGGGCATCTCTGATTGAGTTCCATGCCACCGACCCATTGGCAGATGAATGAGCAGAACCAATCTAGCGAAGGCACTTTTTAAGTCGTAAGGCTGTTCATATAAACGACTTGTGTATCATTTGGAGGCGCCATTTGAAGCCGATCAGGCAACTTAAAAAAAACAGGCGATTGTTTTAATTTGGCGTGCCGTTAAATCGAAGACTGAGGTGCTACGACTTCCTCTCGGCCGTCGAACGTCTCGAACAATGGTTGCAAACTCACCGGGAGCATCGCACGCGCCAAGGCAACTAACGAAACCGGACGACCTGCCCGGTCCAACGAGCGCACTTGTTGACACCGATCGGCTTCAGCGGTCGGACGAGAGCTGCTGCGCCGACCGCCACCGGCGGTCGGATCAGATCGACGCGCGCGAACAACAGCTGCATCGACTTCACGTCGCATTCATTTGTTGGAAAACCGTTAGAGCTGTTGTCCCTCGCTGGCGGGCTGGTGTTGTTGGGGGACAAGAACAGGGGGGGACAAGAACGCAGGACAAGAACAGGGGACACCCAAACGCTAAATTGGCGCGCGGCGAGATTCATCAATTCGCGCGGACGCATCTGCGCGATTTGCGCCGCCAAACGATTGGGAACAACTGTTCTACGTCTTCGAGGGCGTTTACGCCCTCCTCCGCCGCAGGCGGCATAGGCCCGTGCTTGAGCACGGGTGAACCAGCCGTGCCAGCTGCAACCAACGATCCATTCCCGCGCGGCCCCGCGCCACCGCGTTCCACTTCCGCGTCGCCCCGCGCCATCGCGTTCCAAAAGTCGAGGGCGTTCACGCCCTCATCCGCCGCAGGCGGCATAGGCCCGTGCTTGAGCACGGGTGAACCAAGCGTTGCTGCTGCAATCAAACGTTCCACACTCGCGTCGCCCCGCGCCTCCGCGTTCCAAAAGCTGAGGGCGTTTACGCCCTCCTTCCGCCGCAGGCGGCATAACAATGAAGAGATTGGCGAAATCGTCGACCTGAATCCTCAACAGGTGAGGTCAAGTCGCTCCGCTCCGCGTTCTACAAGCGGGGCGTGCCGGAGCAACTGCTGGTCGACAACGGATCGATCTACTGTTGTCAGGAGATCACGCTGATCTGCGCTCGCGTGGGCTGCCTGCTCCGCCACACGGCCGTTCGCGACGCGGCCGCCAAAGGGAAGATTGAACGGTTCTTTCGCCGCGTTCGCGATCAGTTCCTGGTCAGAAAACTCGATCTCTCCTCCCTCGAGGAACTGAACCGGCA
>JASMLW010000427.1 GCA_030748485.1 Pirellulaceae bacterium | reverse complement strand
GAGGAAGCCCTGGTAAATGAGCATCGGCCGGTTTGCGGCGCTGTTGCTGCCTGTTTCATCACCTAGTGCCAAACTGCGTTCGGAGTTTTCAATGCGGGTAACTTCACTGAATGTGGTTTTGATCTTCATTGTCACGTCAATGCTGTGCGACGCGGCGATGGCTGTTGACGGTGACAAGCTGGCATCGCAGTTTCAGACCGTCGTGCGGCCGTTTGTGCGTCAACACTGCCTTGAGTGCCATGGTGCTGAAGATCCTGAGGCCAAGTTTGACCTGAGCCGATTTCGAAGTGCCGAAGATGTTGTGAAGAATTTTGCGTCGTGGCAACATTTGGTTGATCGTGTGCAAGCCGGAGAAATGCCCCCAGTCGATTCACGTCAGCCCGCCTTCGAGTCGCGACAGGCAGTGCTGGAGTGGAGCCGGTCGTTTCGCAAGCTTCAGGCGCGGCGTAACGCCGGCGATCCGGGGCCGGTGCTCGCGCGGCGGCTGAGTGTCGCGGAGTACAACAACACCATTCGCGACCTGACGGGCTACGACATTCGTCCGGCACGGCACTTCCCCGTTGATCGAACGAACCAGGCGGGTTTTGACAATTCCGGTGAGTCTCTGGAGATGACGCCGGGGCTGCTCACGAAGTACTTCGAGGCTGCGCGGTCCGTCTCGAAACATCTGGTGCTCAAGCCGGACGGAATTGGCTTCGCGTCGCATGCGGTTGTCGTGGACACGGATCGCGACAAGTATTGCGTCCGGCGCATCATCGATTTCTACGACCGCCAAAACACGGATTACGCCGCCTACTTTTTTGCCGCGTGGCGGCTGCAACAGAAGACAGTCGAAGCGCGGGGCAATTCCACAGATGAAGAATCGTTGCTGGCCGATGTCGCGCGAGAAGAGGGAGTCAGCCCCAAGTATCTGCGCACCGTTTGGTCGCTCCTTCGCGGCGGGCAGAACGATTTCGGTCCGATCGCCCGGTTGCGTTCGCTTTGGAAGGCGCTGCCGGACGGGCCGCAAAACCGGCGGCAAGCTAAGTCCGGCTGTGAGGAGATGAGCGAATACGTCTCGTCGATTAGACGGCAACTGACGCCTGCATTTCCGTATCTGTCGCACCGAGGCATCAACCACGGGACTCAGCCGTTTGTCCTTTGGCGGAACCGAAAGCTCGCCGCTCACCGTCGCGTGCTCAACGAGGATGCACTCGTTGTCCGGCCCGACGATCTTGCCGAACAGAAACAGCGGCTTGAAAAGACGAACAAGGAAATCGCCGAAGCGCGTCGCCGGCGGAAGGCGGAACTGGAAGCTCAAATTGAAGAACTCTCGGCGAAGCTCGATAGGCGGGTCGAGTCGAAGGAGCTCTCCGAGTACCAGGCAGAACAAAGACTCGCGAGGGCTCGCGACGCGATGACGAAAGAGTTAGCGCAGTTCCGTCCGCAGCGGTTGCCGCGCGAAGAAATGATGCTCCCGGTGGACGAGGCGCAGCGCCGTAAGCATGTCGAGGCGTTCGCTGCTTTTTGCGACATCTTCCCGGACACGGTTTTCGTTCGAAGTCGAGGTCGCGATTTTAAGAACAGGCCAGGGCGGCAATCGGAGGACGAAGGAAAGGTGCGGCTGTTGAGCGCCGGGTTCCACAGCCAGATGGGCTTCTTTCGCGACGACGCGCCGTTGTACGACCTGGTACTCAGTAAGAAGGAGCAGCGCGAGCTCGATGATCTTTGGCGCGAATTTGATTTCGTTGCTGATATCTCTCGTCGCCAGCATCAGGGATACCTCTGGTACGAACGCAGTGAATCGGGATTCATCGGCGGACCCGAATTCGATTTCGCGCGCGGCGAGGACGAAGACATCACTTCGCGGGCGAAGATCGAACGGTTGGCAAAGGTTTATCTGGCCAAAGCAAAACGGACCGGCGCCTCCGCGCAGGTTCTGGACGCCATCAGCGACCACTATCGGCGAGTCAACGCCAACATTCGCAAGGTCGAAGCGGCAAGGAAGAGTGCCGAACCAAAGCACGTCGCGTCACTCAGACTACTTGCAGCCAAGGCGTTTCGCAGGCCGCTATCCGATGCCGAAGCTTCGTCGATCGTCGAGTTTTATGAGGAACTGCGCGGCAATGATCAGCACAAGCGCAACCGGCTTTCACACGAGGAGGCCGTTCGCGATGTCTTGGTTTGGATCCTGATGTCTCCTCATTTCTGCTACAGCACTCGGCCGAGCGATTCTGACAAACCAATCCACCCGTTGTCACAATTCGCGCTGGCCAGTCGGCTGAGTTATTTCCTGTGGTCCAGCATGCCGGACGAGCAACTGCTGGCGTCGGCCGCACGGGGTGAATTGAACGACTCGAGGGTCATCAAATCGCATGTGCGTCGGATGATCCGCGATGATCGCATTCGCGGTTTCGCACAGCAGTTCGCCGGAAACTGGCTGGGCTACGCCGGTTTCGAAAACCACAAAGGTGTCAACCGCGAGCGATTTCCGCAGTTTGACGATCAACTGCGAGAGGCCATGTCTCGTGAGCCGACAGAATTCGTGATCGACCTGCTGCGCCGCGACGGATCGCTGCTCGAATTCATCGACGCCGATCACACGTTTGTGAACGACGCGCTGGCCAGGCACTACGGAATGGAGATCGACCGGCTGATGCCGGGTCAATGGAAACGCGTTGATAAGGCCAGCCAATACGGTCGAGGCGGCATCCTGCCCATGAGCGTGTTCCTGACGAAAAACTCGCATGCTCTGAGAACCAGTCCGGTGCAACGCGGCTACTGGGTGGCTCGTCAGATCTTGGGCGAACGAATCCCGCCACCGCCTCCCAATGTGCCCGAACTTCCACAGGATGAATCGCAGACAGGCGATGTTTCACTGGTGCAAATGTTGGCGAAACACCGTGACAACGCCAGCTGCGCTGGGTGCCATGATCGGTTCGATTCCCTGGGCGTGGTATTCGAGGGATTCGATCCGATCGGCCGTTCCCGCGACAAGGACATGGGCGGCAGGCCCGTTCAAACCCGTATCGCAATGCCCGATGGGGTGGCGCGGACAGGCCTATCGGGACTGCGCGATTACATTCGCCAGCAGCGCCAACAGGACTTTCTCGATACGGCCTGTCGAAAACTCTTAAGCTATTCGTTGGGACGAAGTTTGATTGTTGCTGATGATGTCTTGCTGGATTCAATGCGAGAGGAAGTTCAGGAATCCACCACGTCACTGACAAGCCTGATCGAGTTGATTGTGACCAGTCCGCCGTTTTTGAACCAACGCGGGCGCAACTACACCAAGAGTGTGGCACCCAAATACAGGGAGTAACTTGTGGCGATTTCACATCCTCAGTATCGAACTTCGCGGCGCGCGATGTTGCGTGGAATGGGTGTCGCGATGGCGCTTCCCTGGATGGAGTCCATTGCTGTTTGGGGATCCGAAGGAACTGCAAACAGATCATCTGACGATGGGCCCGCCCGCCCGAAACGCGTTGCCACTCTGTTCATGGCGAACGGAATCAACCCGCGGCACTGGCATGCGGAAGGGGCCGGCGAGGACATCAGGCTTGGCAAATGTCTTGAGCCTTTCGAGCCGTTCAAAGCGAAGATGAACGTCATCTCGGGACTCTACAACCAGGCGTCACTGGGTGTGGGGATCCATCCCGGTCAAACCGGCAACCTGCTGTCCGGAGTTTCGCTGAAGCGCGGATCGGAACTGGGTGGCGGCATCAGTATGGACCAGGTGATTGCGCGGCACATCGGTCAAGAGACGATTCAATCGAGCCTGGTGCTTGGTTGTGAGCAGCCCGTGACGGGCTATCACGAAACGAATTTCTCGATGGCCTATAGCTCGCACATTTCCTGGCAGAATGAAACCTCGCCCGTGCCGATGGAAACTTACCCGGCTCTGGCATTCGACAGCCTGTTCGAAAACGGTGGGATGGCTCGCAATCGAAGTATTCTCGATCGCGTCCAGGACGACGCCCGCAGTTTGGCTCGCCGGTTGAGTACGAGCGACCGCGAGAAACTCGGCGAGTACCTGGCCAGTGTCCGCGAAGTGGAACAGCGAATCGAACGCCTTCGCAAGGCGTCCGACAAAGCCGCTCGGCGCGCGAGGGATCGTGGGCGACCTCTGATAACGATGGATCGGCCGGACAACGGATTGCCGGAAGACATTCGCGAGCACATGCGATTGATGTGCGACATCATCGCCATGGCCTTTCAGACGGACAAAACGCGAGTGGCCACGTTGATGTTGAATATCGACATCTCTGGGATGATCTATCCCTTTCTGGGGATCCGGTACGGCCACCACGGAGCGTCTCACAACGACCACTCCGACGCCTACCTGCGGATCGTTCAGTACCACTGCAGCCAAGCTGCTTACCTAGCCAAGAAACTGGAGTCAATGCCGGAGGGCGATTCCAACGTGCTGGAGAACTCGCTGGTGATGTTCATCTCGAACATGTGGTCGGGTTCCAAGCACGAAAGTTCGCGCGTGCCGTTGGTTCAGATCGGCGGACTCGGCGGGACACTCAAAACGGGACGCGTGCTGGACTACACCGATCGCGGAGATGACAACCGGCGACTGTGCAGTTTGTACTTGTCGATCATGGATCGGATGGGCGTCCGGCTCGATCGTTTCGGTGATGCGGAAAGGCGGCTGGCGGATCTGTAGATGTCGCGGCCGACTGCCTGTCCTACGTCAAAACGAGAATCACCAACGTGAAGAGGAACAACAACGTGAAGGATTCAACCAGCCGCATTTCTCGACGCGGTCTGATCAATAGCACTGCCGCATTCTCAACGGCGCTTGCATTTCCGTACATCGTCCCCCGTCATTGTGTGGCAGGCAGTGGACTGCGGCCGCCCAGCGAGACCATTAATGTCGCTGGCATCGGGGTCGGCGGAATGGGGGGCAACGACATCCGCGCGTCGCAGTACGCCGGCGCCAGAATCGCTGCTCTGTGCGATGTGGACACGGGAAAAAAACGCGCGCCGGAACGACACGGCGCCGCGGCGAACAGCATCCTTGTACGACCAATTGGCGACGAGGACTTTCCCGATGCAGCTCGTTATCGCGATTTTCGCCAGTTGCTGGAGAAGGAAAAGAACGTCGACGCGGTGATCGTTGGAACGCCGGATCACACGCACGCCGCGATTGCGATGGCGGCCATTCAGCTGGGCAAACACGTCTATTGCGAAAAGCCTCTGGCGAGAACCGTCTATGAGATTCGCAAACTGACCGAGGCGGCGCGCCAGCAGCGCGTGGCGACTCAACTGGGGAACCAGGGCCATTCGTTTCTGGCCTGTCGCGAGTTTTGCGAAGCCATCTGGAGCGATGCGATCGGCGACGTGACGGAAGTCCACGCGGTGGTGAGGTTTGGTGGCGGTGATCCTGATCGCAGAATTGCGCGTTTGAACCAGCAGCACGAAGTCCCCAAAACCCTGGACTGGAATCTGTGGCTTGGTCCCGCCCCGACTCGCGATTTTCACCCGACGTACCATCCTGGGGGATGGCGTGGATGGCGACAGTTCGGCTCGGGAGTGCTGGGGGACTATCTGTGTCACCTCGTCGATCCCGTTTTCTGGGCGCTGCGGCTTGACGCTCCGACATCAATTGTCGCGGAAGCGAAGGGCTATGATCCGAAAAAACACAGCGAGGTCTTTCCGCGTTCAGCAAAGATCCGCTACGAATTCGACGCGCGGGGAACTCGAAAGCCAGTGACCTTGTATTGGTACGACGGTGATCTTTACCGCCCGCCTGTTTCCGACACACTCACGGACGGTCGTTACGAGCTTCCCGTTCCCGGTCACGAAGGTGGTCCCGGGCTGGGCGTGCTGGTCGTGGGAGAGAAAGGCCACATCGTTTACGAGTCACACGGGGCCAGGAACTGGCGGATCTACCCCGAGTCGCGGATGAAGGAGTACATGGGCGAACGGCAAAGACTGGATCGGCCGGGAGTCCGTTCAACGGGACTGCTGAACTACAACCACCACCGTGACTGGATGCATGCGTGCAAGGGATACGAGCCGGCCGGTTCCAACTTTGACTACGGGGGACCGCTCACCGAACTGGCCGCACTCGGCAACATCGCCACATTGACGCCGGGCGCGGAACTGGTTTGGGACGCCAAGCGGACGACCTTCCCGAATCATCCGGAGGCCAACCAGTATCTGCATTATCGGTATCGCGACGGCTGGAGCCTGTAACAGCAATTCGAAGAATTGACGAGGCCCGGGACAGACACGCTTCATCGGAATCATCATCAGCGGAGATCGACATCATGTGGACGCGAACAACAACATGGATTCTTTTGGCCTTTGCAACGGCGACGGCTTGTGCCGAGAAACCGACGGCCGTCAACGCCCTGATCGTGACCGGCGCCCGAGATCAATCGACGACGGTGCTGCGAGAAACACTGACAAAGGCCGGCCATCGGGTTCACGTGACCGAAGACCCGTCCGCCGACCTCAACCGGGAGAAGCTGGCCGCCTACGACGTTTTGGTGTTGAAAGACAATTCGACAGATGCAGGAGGGGTTTGGACGCCCGAAAATCAACGGGCCGTCGCGATCGCCGTCAAAGAAGGAACCGGTCTCGTCGTGCTGCACCAGGCGTCGGCTGGGTTCAATGACGATTCAACTGGGAGCCGTGAGTACGGGCGAATGATCGCCGGCGGACGGCGCGGTAGCGCAAAAACAGATCAACCGGGCGACCTGAGTGTGACTATCCAAAAACATCATCCGGTCACGCGGGGCATCGCTCCGTTTCGGCAGCCCGCCGACAAACTGGTTCGTTTGCCGCGGATCACCGAAGGCAGTCAGGTTCTGGCAACCGTCTTCGACGGCCGTCAACAGGACGAGCCGGTCGTGTGGGTCAACCATTACGGCAATGGCCGCGTCGCGCACAACCTTCTGGGGCATGATACGGCATCAATGAAGAGCGACGGCTTTGCCAAACTGCTGATCGGCTGCGTCCAGTGGGCCGGCGAAAAGGGCTTCCGCGTGATCTTTGACGGCAAGACGCTCGATGGCTGGGAAGGCAACCTGCGTTATTGGTCCGTCAAAAATCGTGCGATCGTCGGGACCAACCCGTCCTGGAAGTCGATGGCGGCGCATGACTTTCTGTGCACGGTCGAGGATTTCGACGACTTCGAACTCCGCATCGAAGCCAAAGTCATCGGCCAGCGAAATTCCGGGATCGTCGTCCGTACCGTCAAACAGCGCTACAAGTATCCGATTGCCGGGTACGAAGTCGACATGGGCGTCATGCGCTGGGGCTGGATTTTTGAAGAGGGCGGGCCGCGTCAGGTCCTGAACCGAGACGTTCAAAAGGAACTGCAACCAAAGATCCAGGCCGCGCTAAAACAAGGCGATTTCAACGATGTCGTCGTTCGCTGCATCGACAATCGAATCGACGCCTGGATCAACGGCGTCCCGTTCGGCTTTACTGAAACTAAACAGGACGTCGCTCAGCGACTTCGCAAAGGCAAGATCGGACTGCAACTGCACGACGGGAAACCACAGGTTGTCTCCTTCCGCAACATTCGCGTGAAGGAACTACGCCGCGACTAGAAATCACTTCGTGGGGCGTAGCGAAACTCGTCAGCGAGCGTCGCTTGAAGCGGGACTGGTACAAGTGCCCTTCTCCCGACGTATCATCGTGAGCGTGGTACCCGCTCATTTCTGCCCGCCCGATTCGGCCGCCTGAACTGCGATTCTGGCCAGGAAAGTCGGCAAATCTCGCGGAAACGATGTCCACGTTCGCATGGAAGCCCTGGTAACTAAGCGTGGCTGGCTTGCCGCACTGTATGTTGTTTGATCTGCTGCGCCACGCCCGCATGGATGCGTTGCCTCGCTTACTCGATAATGTAGGCTCCCCCAACCTGTGAGAGATACTGGTTGCCAGTTGAATGGACAGCTCTGACGACAAGAGAGATCGCGTGCTGAAAGCGGCCCTGGAGTGCCGCACGGAATTGGTTGCGTACGCGCGCTCGCTGCTCGGTAACTACGCCGCGGCGGACGACGTCTTGCAGGAAGCGATGCTCGTGGTCGTCAAAAAGTACGACCAGTTCCAGGAGGGGACATCCATGCTCGCCTGGTGCCGCTCGATCGTGCGGATCGAAGTATTGCGGGCGAAACAGCGCCATCAGCGCGAGAGAACGTTGGCGGAGCGTCTGTTGGACGACGCAATTGACGCGGCGTTCGACGAGTTTCAAGCGGCCAGACGACACGACGATGCAGAATCTTGGCGCGAGGCGTTGCGGCGTTGTTTGGAACGAGTGCCGGAGCGCGGCCAAGGCGTGTTGAGAGCGAGGTTCGCGGACGAGCTGAGTTACGAGCAGATCGGCGAGCGGCTCGGAATGACCATCGAGGCGGTGCGGAAGGCGCTGTTTCGACTCAAGAAGCTAGTACGTTCGTGCGTAGAAACCAGCCTGAGGGCGGCACAATGAACGAGAAGAATGACTGGGAAGAACTGACCGATCGCCACTTGCGTGGCGAATTGGACGAGGCCGAGAAGGAACGTCTCGCGGAACTGCTCGACAGCGACGCCGCCGCGCGGCGGGAGTTCGTTGAGCACGTACAGTGGGATACCGAGATGTCGGAGGCGCTGCGTGAAAGTAGACATTCGCGTCGCGACGTGGACAGCCTGGCCGCCAAGCAATCAGCGCCGGAAGGCGAGCGGGCGAAGACCAAGTTCCTGCGACTAATGCTGGCCGCCGCCGCGGTGGTCATCGTGGCGCTTTCGGCAGGCTTAATCTACCAACTGGCTCAACCAGAAAGCCCGCGCGTCGAGACCGACAACCTTGCCAAACAACTTCGGTCTTCGGACCCGTCCATTGCTAAGATCACCGGCTTGAGTGGAGCATTGATTTGGACTGGCGACCGCGGGCGGATCGTGCGGGATATTACCGTTGGGACGGAACTGGCGGGAGGAACCATTGAAGGCTTGGCGCCCGACTCATGGTTCGAACTGCAGTTCCGCGACGGTTCGACCGTGATGATATCCGGAACTTCGCTGCTGACGTTCGCGGACCTTGGCCAAAAGAAACTGCGACTGCGAGAGGGACGCCTTTCCGCCAACGTCGAACCTCAACCGGACGGCAAACCGATGTTGATCCATACGCGATCGGCCGCGCTGAAGGTGCTGGGTACGCAGTTCGATGTCGAAGCGGACCTTGCTTCCACCGTGCTCACCGTGAGCGAGGGAAAGGTCAACTTCAGGAGACTCAGCGATGGCAGTGAAGTCGACGTCTTGGCGAAGCACCAGGTCACGACGGACACAGATGACGATCTACTGCCTGCGCTCGCACCCGATTCGGTCCATGCATGGAAAAGCCAGCTTCATCTGAAACAAAAGAACTACGGAAAATGGCAACCGGCCACGGAGAAGCAGCCTGCGTCATTGAAGGCCATCCCACTGATTCCGCCGGCTGCTCCCCATGTCACGCTGTACTTAGCGGGGCTTTCCGTCGACCGTTCTGAGGGTTCGCCCGTCGTCTTGCTGCCCGGCTCGAAGTTTGTCGTTCGGGGGCGTCTACGGTCACAAGCGCGAGTGCACTTCGGCATTCGAGTTACCTATCCCAACGGCGAATTCGCCGGCATGTTTCGAGGCGACCTTCTCGACAAGCAGCCACTGGCGGCTAAGGACGAAAACGGTCGTTTTGAGGAAGTCTACGGCCTGCAACACTTCACGGTTGATCCGGCCGTACGTGACCGCCAGGACGAACTTGCCGCCAAGCCGGATGGCCTAATCTTGGACGGCGTCTGGGCCTTCACACACACCGGCGGTCCATCCGGTTTGGAGATCACCGAAGTCGAGGTGATACCAACCGATCATCATGCGCCTCAGCCAGGCGCAGCCGATGAAGGCGACTCCCCAAACGTCGATACGGAGGACAAGCGATGAAGAAGATCAGTGTATTGATGACTTGCATCACAGCTTTCGCGCTTGCGATGAACAACAGCGCCGCATTGGCGGATGAGGGCGGGCAAGCTCCGGTAAAGAGCACCGGCTACCGCGGTTCCTATTTCAAGAATGGCGAGATCCACGTCAACACGTATGGCGAGTCCGAGGGCAAGCCACTGACCAGCGGCCATCAGGACTTCAAGCCATCCTGGTCAAAGACTGGCGACATGCTCGTCTTCTTCCGCAGATTGAAAAATGATCGGGTGGTGACCAATTGGAAAACGGCGATCCATGTGATCAACGTGGACGGCACGGGATTGCACGCGCTAAGCGACGGCGCTCATACGGATTTCAACCAGACTTGGACTCGTGACGGAACCAACACGCCCATCTGGAATCGGAAGCATCCCGACAAGGTCAGTTTCTATGTGATGGCCAGCAAGGTGGGCAACAAGCCCGGCCAGGAGACCGCGCTGACCGACAAGAGCTACCATACCTGGGCCTACTCCTGCCTGATTGACGGAAGGATACTCGTCCGGTGCGCCCATCCGAAGCAAGGCCGGGGCTATTTTCTTCTGACTCCTAATCCGGGCGGCGAGCCGACTTTCCAGCGCATCGAGTGTGAACTGGCGACGAGCGGAGTTCTGGATCGCGTCAGTATCTCGCCAAACGAGACCAAAGTTTGCTTCGAGTACCAAAAAGGGTTCAATCGCAAGACAAAAGGACGCGCGCTCTACATCGCCGACTTCGACGCCAAGAGGCCCTCGATTACCCGGGCGAAGGCGTTCGCGAACGAGGAGGGAGCGAATCGCTGGTTCGCCTATCCTCGTTGGACCAAGGACGAAAAAGCAATCGTCTACCACGCCAGCCCTTCGCTATACCTCTACACCTTAGGGGACGGGAGCACCGTGAAAGTGTCGACCCGAAACGGGGCCGACTACCGCTATCCCCACTGCGAAGCGACACCGAAATAGTCGTCCCGCGATCCCCATTAGGCCGGCTTCACATCCACCGAGCATTAGCCCCATGCACTACCGTTTCACCCGGATTGTCTACCTCTGCATTGTCTTGCTTTCCGCGGCAACGACTTTGGCCAGCGATCGTAAACCGAATGTTGTGGTTTTGCTGGCCGATGATTTGGGTTGGAAGGACATCGGGTGTTACGGCGGCCCTGTGAAAACGCCGACACTGGATCGCCTGGCAAGCGAAGGCGTGCGTTTCACCGACTTTCATTCGGGAGCCGCCGTTTGCTCTCCGTCGCGCGCGGTCACTCTGACCGGGCGAACCAACGTGCGGTGTGGCATTTACAGTTGGATCCACGACCATACGCAGGAGTCACATCTGCCGGTGGGCGAAGTGACGCTCGCAGATGTGTTGAAGAGCCACGGTTATCAGACGGTGCATCTGGGCAAATGGCATCTTGGCATGCCAACTCTGCGGAAGCCAAACAAGCCGACTCCCGCCGAGCATGGCTTTGATTACTGGTTCGCCACGGCGAACAACGCGCAACCGAGTCACAAGAACCCTCGGAATTTCGTTCGCAACGGAAAGCCCGTCGGTGAATTGGAGGGGTACGCGTGCCAGCTGGTCGTCAACGAAGCAATCGCGTGGCTGGACGAGCAGCGCGATCCCCGGAAGCCGTTTTTTCTCAACGTGTGGTTTCACGAACCGCATGCGCCGATTGCCGCACCGCAGACGCTGGTGTCAGCTTACGGCGAGTTGCGAGATCGGGGGGCAATCTACTCAGGGACGATCGACAATACGGATCGAGCCATCGCGCGACTGCTTAAGAAGCTAAGAGAAGTCGACGAGCCTGAGAACACTCTTATCATCTACTCCTCGGACAACGGCAGTTATCGCGCAGATCGAGTCGGCCATCTACGAGGAACGAAGGGCTCCAATTACGAAGGCGGCATTCGCGTCCCCGGCATCTTCCATTGGCCGGGAACCATTACGGCCGGTGTCGTGGAAGACGAACCCGCCGGGCTGGTCGACCTGCTGCCTACAGTCCGCGGCTTGTTGGAAATCGACAAGCCCAAAGGCGTCCATCTTGACGGGGCTGATCTCTCGCCGCTTTTGACGAGTCGCGGCGCGGACTTCAAACGGCATCAACCCCTGTTCTGGAATCTACCGGCGTCCGGCCCTGCCGTGGCGATTCGAGACGGCCGATTCTCTCTCGTCGCAAGTCGCGGTTATGAGTTCCCGAAAGACCGAGAGGCAATGGCGACATTGAAAACGGAGATCGAGAGGACGTTGCGCCGTAACGGCACGTACGATAGCGAGATTCGCGGCAGCACGCTCGACAAACAGATGTTCGAGGGATTCAAAGACCGGGAAGCGGAACGGCTTCGCGGCCAGTTTATTCTTCTGAACATGTTCAACGAATCGTGGATTCCCGCGATCAAAGCTGGCGGATATCAGCGGTTCGAGCTCTATGACCTCTCGACGGATCCCTCGCAGAAGAGGGACATCTCGAAAGACGAACCGAAAGTTCTGAAGCGTCTCAAGCAGCAACTGCTGGACCTGAACGCCAGCGTGATGGCGGAGGCGCCGGATTGGAACGACAAAACAGAATGAGCTGTCCACAATCGCATGGTCACAGTGGGTGTGTGGAAACCGACAATCAGACGTTCGACCATTCAGTGAGCTGAACGCGATGAGCTGAACGCGATGAAACACGCACAATGCCGGGCATTCATGTCCTTGGTGCGATCAAAAGGATGAAGATCGAGTAAGTCAGAGGAGACAATAGGTGAATAACATCAAAGGTGAAAATCTGGATATCCTTTGGTTGATCGCGAAAGCCCTTTTTCGGGCCAGCGGTATCGGCTTTGTGTTATTGCCAGGCTTCTTGCTGTTGCTTCCCCGCGTCACTATGGCGAGCGATTTTAGAGATGGCCTTGCCACTTTCGTCCAGGAATCATGTGTCGGCTGCCACGACGCGAACACGGAAACGCGTCTCGACTTCACTTCGCTGGGATACGACTTGAAAGACGAACAGGTATTCTCCACATGGGTCCATGTTTTTGATCGCATCCAGCGTGGAGAAATGCCGCCGAGAACCGAGACACAACCGAGCAAGAAGTCTCGTTCGGCTGCGCTCGCGTTTCTCGACGCCGAACTCAAACGTGTCAACCGACGGTCGCAACAGACCGTCGGACGAGTTCCCTCGCGTCGCCTGAGTCGCAACGAGTACGAGCACACGCTTCATGATTTGCTTGGGATCGGCGGCGATCTGGAAAAGCATCTTCCTCCAGAGACCGAATCCGGGGCGTTTGATGTGGTCGCGGCGACCCAGGAGATGTCGAGCGTTCATGTACGCAGCCTGCTGATGGCCGCCGACTTGGCGCTGGACGAGGCGATTCAACTGGGAAAGAGACCACCGATGGCGAAACGGGAGATCGACTATTTCCATTCGCCCTATATTCAAATGTGGGTCGATCGTCCCGTTCGGCGCGGCGGCGGTACGATCTTCAAGACCGATCGAGACGTTGTCACCTTTCGAGGTGAGAACTACGTGTTCCGTTCCGACGCCAGCGGCTTTCGCCCTCCAGTGGCTGGGAAGTACCGCATTACGGTCAAGGCGGCCGCGCATCAGCCACGGTCTTCCATCACGGTGAGTCTCAAGCGTCAGAACGATCGCCAGGGCCAAAGCGAATTGTTTGCCGCATGGGACCTTACCGGCTCGGAGTTCCGGGAATTGGAGACGATCACTTACCTGCGCCCGGACGATGTCATTTACGTCAGTGCTGACGAACTGGAGCCGGCGCCTGACGGACGTGTGATCTATAACGGGCAACCCGCGAGCACCTTCGGTGGCGAGGGGGTCAAGATCCGCCGCGTCACCGTCGAGGGGCCCTTGGAAACGAATTGGCCCCCCGAGCGTACGCGCAAGCTCTTTCCCGGCGTCGAGTGGAAACTCGGTCGAAAGAATGCGCAACCGGGACGAGCCTACGGGCCGGTCCTCACGGACTCGCCGATCGAACATGTACGCGAAATCGTCGCCCAACTCGCTCCTAAGGCCTTTCGCCGAAAGGTAAGCGACGAGGAAATCGATGCCTTGGTCGCGCTCGCCAAGCCCAGCCTTGACGCGGGTCGGGACTTCGTTGATTCGGTTCGGATTCCCCTCCGAGCCATCCTTGTTTCGCCTCAGTTGCTCTTCCAAACAGGAGAGGCTGGAGAGCTGGACGATACAGCATTCGCCAGTCGCTTGTCTTACTTCTTGTGGCGAAGTCTTCCCGATGACGAGTTAGCCCAAGTCGCAGCCGAAGGTCGGTTGTCCGACCCAGAAACCCTGGCGAAGCAAGTCGATCGCATGCTCAACGATCCAAAGAGCGGCCGATTTGTGGAAGAGTTCCTCGATCAATGGTTGGAACTTGACCGGATCGACGCGACGACCCCCGATGCGTACTTGTATCCCGAGTACGACGATGTGTTGCGACGAGCTATGTTGGCGGAGACACGTGAGTTTTTCGCACACCTCATCGA
>JASMLW010000426.1 GCA_030748485.1 Pirellulaceae bacterium | reverse complement strand
TTGCCACTGTTGGCGACACGAAGCGAATCGACTCGACCTTTACACTCAATCTCGGCGGCTGTTCGCTGGCGAACAGGGCCTTTAACCCCTTGGAAATGGCGTCGCGTCCAACAATACGCTCGCCATCCGCGCGACTGATGTAGACGCCACCCGTCGACCAATGCGCCGCGACCTCCTCGGCGTTGCCCACGTTGAACGCACGGACATACGACCCGACTGACCTTTCGATCGTCTGGCGATCATTGGCGCGAGGGTCAGCATCCTCGGCGAAAGCGAGTGGGCTCATGAGCAAGACGAGGCAGATTATCGATAGTGACCTCATTGCACGATCTCCTAGTGGCTGTTGATTATCTCTCGCTTGGTTCATTGCTAATTCCGGAAGCCGATGGAGTCCAAGTTCGTGTAACAGGTCTCCGTCTCCATGAATGGGTCAGAAATCCGGACTGTATTTCTGTGTCATGTGACGCCGGATATCGGCAGTCGCTTCGTCAATGTGCTGGAGCACGAGGTTGGCTGACAAATTGCCGCGAATTCGCTCTTGGGTGCGCGCCTGCGTCTTGAGCTGATTCGTCCGGGTGCTGTTGGGAGTGGCCGTCCAGCCGTTCCACGAATAGACCCCGCCGGGCCTCCCCCACCCGCCTCCAACCACGCCGATGGGTTGGGAGTAGGTTTGCACGTCGTATTGCTCGGGCACTTGCTGTTGCCGGACTCGGCTGCGGGCGGCGGCGCCGGTTACGGAAGACTGGCCTTGTCGCAGTGAATCGGCAACGAACTTGCCGTACTCCAACAACTCGGGGTCGACGCCGACCATCGGCAGCCGGTCGATCTGGCGCGCGTACTTGCCGAACCAAACGCTGATCTGCCCCATCGTCTTGCGTTGTTGCTTGTCACCACTGAGGTCGTCCAGTAGCGACACGACGGACATGAAGTATGACTTTGACGCCAATACGACGAGTTTCTGCTGCGACTCAGGATCAGGAGAGTTGGGTTGTTGGGCAACCTGTGCGAGCGATGGCGGCGGATCGAGCAGACTCAGGATTCGTCGCATGCCGCTGGCGTGAAGCCTCCCAGTGATCTGGACCCGTTTGCCGCTTACTTTCGCATCCCACGTCCGGAATTCGTCAATCATCGCGCCGTTGTTTCCCAAGGCCTCCAACAGGAGCGGCTTGGCAATTCGCTCGATCATGGAAACATCTTTGTCAAAGTCGACTTTGATCGCTCCAACGCGTTCTTCGCCAACCGCAACACCCAACGACACACCCCGGACACTCGCAAGTACGTCGCTTAGCGCGTCCAGGTCGAGGTTGTTTTCCTTGACCGTGTCGGCTCCAGGTCCCGCATGATGACGAAGCCGGCGCCGAGCGACGAGTAAGGAACGGTGCGAAAGGCGATCGGGTTTGCCGCCAGACCCACATTCATGAACTGCGTCTTGCCGCGACCGTGAGCGAAGGCGTTCTTGTCGCCATCAAAGGTCTGGAGCTCACCGGCGAAAAGGGCGAACTGTTCAGACAGCGCCTGCATGATCGTGAATTCCGTCAATGCGGTTTGATGTTCTCCCGGAGTGGGAAGCAAACCCGACGTGGTCGCGGCCAAGATCGCGCCGGTGTCAGAGTTCGAGAACTGCCCGAACTGCGATTCCCCACGCACCTTAACAAACATTCCTGGGGCGCCCGCGAGCTTATCCATGTCAAAGTCAAGCACGTAGTCGGCGTGACCACCGTAAAGGAAACGCCGCTCTCGCCCTCCTGTCGTCACGCCCGAATAGTACTGCGTGACATCGCCAGTGAACGTAATGCCGTTCTCGGCAAAGCAGGGGCGTTGGCCATGCCAATCTCCCGTCAAGTGAGACCGATACGACTGGCATTCGCCGGAGTCAAGCGACAGAAGTTCGGAAACAAGCTCGGCATCGCAAACCTCCGCTTCACCGGATTGCTGAGCTGGGATCGTCGATGCTGTGAAGAGCCATATTATGACGACGACCGCCTGCAATTCAGCTGGATGAAACTTCGCTCGGCCAACCACCATTTTCACTCACTCCTTTGTCGAATACGCAGCCCGTCTCTATCATCATCGGCGACACTACCCAAAAAGTGATGATGAGCCCATCCCCTCGTTATAACCGTCACTACGTGACCGATTGCTCTTCCTCCTAAGTCGCCACGGATGAAGCGAGTTTCCTTCCATTTTCATGGATTGCGGTGTAGATCCATCTAAAGGGCTTGGCGAGCAGGACGTTTCCCCAGTTCCGACAAGAATCAGTCAGCATGTGGACTGCAGCCAAAGCTGGACGACGACCAGAAGTGAAGGGATAATTCCGTTTTCAGCCACGGCGGATTTCGCGCCCTTCGCCGCCGTTGCAACGTCGCCCTGCGCTGTACAGTGCGACACTGTCAATCGCCCAGTACTCGACATCAAAGAGTCAAAGCATGCCCGCACATCTCTTGCCAGTGTCTCGCCGTCAGTTCCTTGCCGGATCGGCTGCAACGGTTGCCGCTTTTGGTCAGACGCAACTGTCCGCCGATGAGCCCCAACCAAACCCGGATTCCTGGGTGATTTTGTCTGACACGCACCTGTTGTCAGCGGACTCCATTGGGCGGCATTACGCCGGGAACAAGGCCGCCATGGACAAGCGGGCGACGGTGGTGTCGGAGAATCTCAATCGCGCCGCCCGGCAGGTGAACGAGTTGAAGGAGAATCCCGCCGGACTGATCTTGAACGGAGACTGCGTGCACGTCGGCGGCCAGCAGGAATATGCGCTGCTCGCCAGCAAGTTCGCCCTGCTGGATACGATTCCGATCCATGTGACCATGGGCAACCATGATCATCGACAAGACTTCGCCACCGCGTTCCGAGACCGGACGCGGCGCGGCGACCGCGTGTTGCTGGAAAATCGCCATGTTTCCGTCGTCGAGTCCCGACACGCCAACCTCGTGCTACTCGACTCGCTCACGATGAAGAGTCCCGATCGCCCGGTGAAGGGGCCGGGAGTCCTTGGCACGAGACAGCTGGAGTGGCTTGAGTCCGTCCTCGATTCCGCGTCAGACAAACCCGCCATCGTGGTCTTCCATCACAACATCGACCCGAGCGACGAATATCAGATGAGCTCCGATCGCAAGGAACTCGTCGTGGAAAGTGCGGGAGCTTTCAAAGGGCTGGCGGGCGGTCTGGAGGATTCGGATCAATTCCTCGACTTGCTTCAGTCGAAATCGCATGTCAAGGCAGTCGTGACCGGTCACATGCACCAGTTTCGAGTTTTCAAGTGGCGCAAAGTCCACTTCGTCTCGCTACCGGCGGTTGGCTACACATTCGATGCAAAAGAACCCGTTGGTTGGATACGAATGCGACTGAAGGACGGTGGAGCCGAAATCGAACTGCAGACGCTGGACACAAAACACGCTCG
>JASMLW010000425.1 GCA_030748485.1 Pirellulaceae bacterium | reverse complement strand
TACTGAGCACTCGGCTTCGTGGGTGTGGGTGCAATCCGGATAGCGGCAGCGGCTCACATACGGTCGCACGTCGCGGTAGAAACCGGCCACTTCGGCGGGGATCACGTCCCACAACTGGAACTGCCGGACACCCGGAGTGTCAACGACGTAACCTCCAATTGACAAAGGAATTAGTTGCGAGGCCGTGGTCGTATGACGACCTTTCTGATTGTCTGTACTGATCACACCCACGCGCAAGTGCAGCCCCTCCTCGACCGCATTGAGGAGGGACGACTTGCCGACTCCACTCTGGCCGGCGACGACCGTTTGGCGTCCGGCGAGCAATCGCTGGAGGCGAGAAATACTTTCTCCCGTTTCCGCTGAGGCGAGGACGACCGTGTAGCCCATCTGAGCAAATACGCCGACCACTGGCTGCAGGTCGGCCGGGTCGACGAGGTCGACTTTGTTGACGCAGATGACGGGACGGATTTCAGCCTTCTCCGCCGTGACGATCATGCGATCGATCAGATTGGGCTTGAGCACGGGCTCGGCCGCGCTCGAAACGATCAACAACTGATCGACGTTGGCGACCATCACGTGTTGCCGTCCCTTGCTGGTCCGGCAGAGCACGCCGCGCCGCGGCTCGACGCGCTCGATCAGCCCCTCGTCCGAATTCTCGGGCCGAAAATAGACGACGTCTCCGGTCGTCACAACATTCCGCTGATCGGTGGAGAGTGACTTGAGCAGTTGTCGAGTTGCGCAGCGATAAACCTTGCCTTCGTCCGTGACGACGCGACTGCTCAAGCCGTGAACGCTGAGCACTCGGCCCAACAAGCACGCGGTCAGATCGACGTCGAGGTGCACGCTGACACTCGTTTCATCGCCTTCGATTTCAGCGCCGACGATCGTCCGCTTGCGGGTCAGATCGCCCTTGCCCGAGTAGCGTTCGGTCTGCGCGGCGTCTTCGTCGACACTTTCGCTGCTGAAGTCCCGCGTCAGGTCGACTTGGCGGCGTCGCGACGAGTCGTACTTCTTGCGGAACTCAGTGCGAATCTTCGACTTCTTTTTACCGCGTTTGGCCACCGTTAGACGTCCGCGACGGAATCCTTGGCTACTTGGCTGACCGAACTGCTGGTGTCGGAACCGTGATGGACCGACGGGCCGATCAGCCCAGCAATATCGTCCTCGCCCAACTCCTCGTGTTCCATCAATCCGGCGGAGATGGCGTTGAGTTTTTCGCGATGCTCACTGATCAACTTGGTCGCGCGCTCCTGAGCTTCGTGCAGGATGCGCGTCACCTCGCTGTCGATGATCTCCATCGTGTGCTCGCTGAACTGTCGCTGCTGATGGATTTCTCGACCCAGGAACGGATCGTCGTCGGACATCTTGTAACTGACCGGTCCCAGGCGACCGCTCATTCCCCAATGGGTGACCATTCGGCGAGCCATGGCGGTGGCCCGCTCGAGATCGTTTTCTGCTCCGGCCGTCATCTCGCCATAGACCAACCGTTCGGCGGCTCGACCGCCCAGCAAGACGACCAGTTCATCGAGCAGTTCGTGTTCGGCGCGGTTAAAGCGATCCTCGGTGGGCAGCATTTGCGTGACGCCCAAAGCGCGGCCGCGGGGGATGACGGTAACCTTGTGAACTCGATTGGCTCCCGGCAACAGCCAAGCAGTCAATGTGTGGCCCGCTTCGTGGAAAGCCGTCTTTTCTTTTTCATCCTCTTTGAGCACTTCTTCGCGTTTGGCGCCCATCAAGATCTTGTCGCGGGCGTACTCAAAGTCCGACATGGTGACCATCTGCTTATCGCTGCGCGCGGCCCACAGCGCCGCCTCATTGACGATGTTGCGAATGTCGGCTCCCGTCAATCCGATCGTGCCCGAGGCGAGTTTGTCGAGGTCGACGTCTTCCGCCAAAGGCACCTCGCGAACGTGGACCTTAAAGATCTCGGCGCGGCCCCGATGGGTGGGTCGTCCGACCGTCACGTGGCGGTCAAACCGGCCGGGCCGCAGCAAGGCGGGATCGAGCACATCGGGTCGATTCGTGGCGGCGATAACGATCACCGAGTCGGTCGGATTGAATCCGTCCATTTCGCTGAGGATCTGGTTCAGCGTCTGTTCGCGCTCGTCGTGACCGCCGCCCAACCCGGCTCCCCGCTGTCGCCCCACCGCGTCGATCTCGTCAATGAACATGATCGACGGGGCGGTTTCCTTGGCGTTCTTGAACAAGTCGCGAACTCGACTGGCTCCGACGCCGACAAACATCTGAATGAACTCACTGCCGTTGACCGAAAAGAACGGCACACCCGACTCGCCGGCGACCGCCCGGGCCAGCAGCGTCTTGCCCGTTCCGGGAGCCCCGTTGAGCAACACGCCTTTGGGCACGCGACCGCCCAGACGCTGGAACTTCTCGGGGCTCTTCAGATACTCGACGATCTCCATCAGATCGGCCTTCACTCCCTCGATGCCGGCCACATCCTTGAAGGTAATCGCCTGCTGGGTCGCTTCGTAACGCTTCGCCGGACTCTTGCTGAACCCCGAGAGGAATCCGCCGCCCATCAACTGTTCGCGGTTGCGACGGACGGAAGTCAACCAGAACAACAGCACCAGGCCCAACGGCACGAGCAGGATGATGGTCAAGATGAACATCATCGAGTTGTCGGCGATGTTGTGTTTGGTGGGAATGCCCTTGTCGGCGATCAGCTTCTCGAGCGCCGCGACCGACTCACTGGATCGCGGCAGCACGACCTTGAATTTCCGGCTCATCGGCAAATTCTCGCCGTCTTTGCCCTTCGCTGGAGGCATCTTGTTGCCGTCATCGTCGAAACGGGCGGGCGGATCTGGCAGCGGATCCTTGAAGACGCCCTCGATCGTCGTCTCATTGATTTCGACCTTGAGAATGCGATCCTCGAGCACCATCTTCTTGAAGAAGTTGATGTCCTCGATTTCGGTGGACACCTTCTTTTGTTGCGACAGCAGCAGGATCGCCGTCACACCCAATAAGATCGTGACCATCCAGACCATCGCTGGGCCGCCCCGGCGGGGAGACTGATTGGGAGAATTCTCCCCTCGGTGGTCCTGTTGTGGGTTCTCCATCGACGTCTTTCCTGACCTCACTCGGTTTAGCCGCCAGCCACCATCCTAGGGAGTGGCTCGCCAGCAGGCCAGTTCGACCGGCTGGGACCGCTTCGGTTCTGTTTTTCCGAATCCCATTTTCCGGGACGCACAGCGGCGTCCTGTGAATTTTCAAGTCTAGGTTGCGAATCGATTTCGCGCGACCGCAAACGACGCATTGTATCGGTTGTGCCGGTCCGCCGTTAAGCGGGGGACCGACCAACTCGCCCCATTCAACTTCCCGCCTCCTCAGCTGGAGGCTCAGCGTCGCCGCGTCCCGCACGCTGCTCATCGTGCAACTGTGAAAATAGGCGGAGATGATCGGCGGTCAGATGAGCCGGCAGGCCATCCACCAGTGACCGCTCCGATGCTCGCTCGAGCGCCGCGATATCGGCCTCATCACACACCCACCGCAGCTCCACTTCCCTCCCGGCGCGATGGGCGATCAACAGATGCCGCGTGACCGCGTCCGCCTCGAGGCCGCGGATCCGCCGGCAGTCGTCCGCCCCATAGCCATCGCGCAACAGCCGCCAAGTCCACATCGCGTCGTCGACCTCCGCCGCAGTCGGCTCCACGTCCGCCTCCGCTGTGGCTGGACCATCCGTCGGGGAGTCGGCCCCGTCGAGCGGATCGAGCACGGCCGCACTGGCCGAATCGAAACGAAAGTCCCACGCCGCGCCCGTTCGCTCTTGCTCGTCAACAGCCTCTGAAAACGTCGGCTCGGCAACTTCCCGCTCGGCAACTTCCCGCTCGGAAACTTCCCGCTCGGAAACTTCCCGCTCAGAAACTTCCCGCTCGTCGGCGGTCGCTGGAACAGACGGCGAATCGGCAGTGGCCGCACCGTCGACTGTTGAGTCTCCGGTGGCTGGCGGGGCTGGTTGTTTCGCGGCCGTCGTCGAATTGCTGGGAGACGGATGCTGGTGGTCGTCCGCGCCGGTCTGGCAGATGGCGACGATCTGTTCGCCCCAAGTTGAGATTGTCGAGGGGCCGATCCCCTTGACTCCCGCCAGTGCGGTGAGATCCAGTGGATGAACGTCGGCGATTCGCTCCAGCGTGGCGTTGTGCAGCAACCGAAACGGAGCCCAGCCGAGTTCTTGGGCCGTCTCCTCGCGCCACAGCCGCAACGCCTGTAACAACTCGCCCGCTTCGGCGGAGAGCGATTCCGTCGGCGGTGGCGGAGCGGTCCGGCGCAAGCCGAGTTTCATTCTCATTTCGCTGGGCAGGTGGATGTCTCCCACAGCTTTCCGCTGGCCGCGCATCACGGCGTCGCCGTGCGCGGTCAACTTGACCACTGGACGAAATCGGTCGACGTCTACTTGCTCGAGCAACCCGACTCGCACCATTTCGTCGATCAGCCACGAGACGTCGTTCTGCTTGAGCTCAGCGAGCAGGCCAAAGGTGCTCAACTTGTCCAAACCGAACCGCGACATCTTG
This sequence comes from Pirellulaceae bacterium, assembly GCA_030748485.1. Taxonomy (GTDB): domain Bacteria; phylum Planctomycetota; class Planctomycetia; order Pirellulales; family Pirellulaceae; genus JASMLW01. The sequence continues at coordinate 18,488 of JASMLW010000425.1, read as the reverse complement.
ACGTTTTTCGATCCGCACAGCATCTGGGCGATCACCAGTTTTCCGTACCGCTGCTTGGCCCGGGCCACCCCACTCAACACTTTGCGAAAGACCAGCTCGATCGTTTCGTCGACGACGAACACTTCGTGCGACGGCAACATGGCGCGACCACTGTTGTTGCATTGGTCGCAGAAACCACAGTCCACCGCGCCCGGCTCACCGAAGTAACCGAGGATGAAACGCTGACGGCAACTGTTCCCGCAGCTGTAGCGAATGACCTGTTCGAGCTTGTCGAGTTCGGCTTGTTTCCGCCGATTGATCTCGACGAAGTCGATGTCGAGCGAATGGAATTCGCGGTCGCGATCGACGACGTGCACAGCGCGTCCGCGAAACGCGGGCACGTAATCGACTTGCGGGAGCTTAGTAATTTCACGCAGGGCGCGCGTGACCGACTCCTTTTCCAACTCGGTGCGGCTGATCAGTTCGGGCAAGTGGAAACAGACTTGCTGGCTGCGACGGCGGCCGACGATCTCTTCCAGACCGCGGAGCACTTTGCGCTGTGTACGCGCTTCTTTGGGTAACAGATCGACCAGGCTGGGCAGATCGCTGTCGAGCCAGACTGAAGCTTTGTTTTGCTGTGAGTCGAGCCGCCGGATCGCGCCGGCGTCGGCCAGGAGTTTCTCCGCCGCGCCGACACCCTCCGCGCCGATTGACAGCCTCAAGGTCTCCTTGAGTTCCTGGAGCGTCATCTCGATCGGGTCGCGCTCCTGGCGGCGGAGGTAGTCGTAGATGCGCTGGACAGCCTCCGCGGGCGGATAGCGGTTTTCGATAAAGAACTGCTGGATGAAACGATCGGCGTAAGAGAACAACATCACACAGCGAGCCGGTTGGCCGTCCCGACCAGCGCGTCCCGCCTCCTGGTAATAGGCTTCCAGGCTGCCGGGCATGTTGTAATGCACCACCATCCGCAGATCGGCTTTGTCGATTCCCATCCCAAACGCGTTGGTCGCGGCGATCACGCCGATGTCGCCGCTCATAAACGCCTCTTGCACGTCGCGCCGTTCGTCCGCTTCCAGCCCCGCGTGGTACAGAGCGACTGAGCCCGGGAACTTGTCGGTGACCAGGTCGACGATCTCTTCACACGCCTTGCGTGTCGACACGTAGACAATCGCCGGCCCCTCGGCCTGCGCGAGCAGTTTGACGAGCAGTTTCTGTTTTTGGGGCTGACTGTCCGGATGCAGCGCCTCGAATCGGAGGTTGGGACGAGCAAACCCGGTGATGAAGACGGCCGGGTCGCTCAGCCCCAGTTGAACCAAGACATCTTCGCGGACTTCCGGCGTCGCCGTGGCCGTCAGGGCGATCGTTTGCGGATTGCCGAGCCGCTCGCGAAACTCGCCGAGCCGCGAATAATCGGTGCGAAAGTCGTGCCCCCATTGGCTGATGCAATGAACTTCGTCGACGGCCAATAACTGAACTTCGGTGTCGCGCAACGCGTCGCGAAAGTACTGATTCCGCAGCCGCTCCGGCGCGATGTAGACCAAGTCGTACTCGCCGCGGACCATCCGATCGATCCGCTGCCGCTGCTCGCCAACCGACAGCGCGCTGTTGACAAACGTCGCGGAAAGCCCCTGTTCCGAGAGGCTGTCGACCTGGTCTTTCATCAACGCGATCAAAGGCGAGATGACGATGGCCACCCCCGCCCGCATCACCGCCGGCAACTGAAAACAGAGGCTCTTGCCGCCGCCGGTGGGCATGATGCACAGGCAATCGCGCCGCTGCACAATCGCCTCAATCACCTCCCGCTGCCCGGGCCGAAACTGATTCAACCCGAAGCGCTGCAGGTGCTTTTGCAGGTTTTCCTCGACAACCGCCATCGCTCACCGACTCTTGCCGCTTCGCATAGTGAAACTCTGTATACTCCCCGGCATTATAGAGAGACGCCCAATGGGGTCCAACCGACTCCCGTCACAGTGAACCCAATCGCCGCCAAGCGAGAGAGTCAATGAGCGCACCCGAGCGGCAAGGAGTTGTCGGCGTCGCCGTTCGCGACTGCCAACTGCTCGTCATTCAACGAGCCGCCGAGGTCGAAGCGCCGCTCGCCTACTGCTTTCCCGGCGGCGGCGTCGAGTCGGGGGAGACCGCCGAGCAGGCGCTGGTGCGGGAGTTCGCCGAAGAGCTAGGGTGCCGAATTCGGGTGATCGAGCCGATCTGGAGCAGCGTTACTGCATGGCGCGTCGTCCTCAGTTGGCATCTGGTGGAGCTCTCCGCCGACGCCCAGCTGGCGCCCAACCCGGCCGAAGTCGCCTGGGTCGGTTGGCAATCAGTGAGCCAAATCCGCGCACTGCCAGGCCTGTTGTCGAGCAATCATGAGTTGCTCGACGAACTGGACGCCGGCCGGCTGCCCACGCTGTCACGCCTGTTGAGCGATGACTGTTGAGCGATGCCTGCCACTGACTCAACGTCGTCAGCGAGTGGGAGCTAGTCCGATCGCCCCATCTCCCTTGTCTTCACCCGAGAAGAACCGGCGATTGAATTCGTCGGGATCGAACGGGTCGATCCTCCCGCTCGGTCGGGTGCGAGGCTGTTGAAATCGATAGGTCGCCGGCTGGGCTGGCGTGCGTGTGGACCCAGGCGTCCAATGTGGAGTCTGTGTGGACGCTGGCCGCGCCGGTGTCGCTCCTTTGTTGGCCAACCCCGTCGCATCGCGGCTCGCCAAACTGCGAACCCACCCGACAAGTTGCTTGACCTGGATCAAGTTGGTTTCGTTGAACAACGGCGTCTTCATGCCGCCGTGAGCTTCGAGCGCCGCTTGGATCAAGCGACTCTCGTCTGGATTCTTCCGATCGACCATCGCCAACGTGGCGGCCAGGTTGCGCTGCGTGAATCGGTGCGAATAGGAGTGCCCAAGCGTGGGCTGCAGCAGTCGAAACTCCGACTTCGCCCGGCCGCCGTGGCAGGCGTTGGCTCCGCACCGATTGACCATGAGCGGCTGGATCGTGTTTGTAAATGTCTGCATCGACGCGTGCGGGAGATCGACGGCGCTGACGAGATTCACTGGCGGCGCCGTTTTGCCGGGCGTCTTCGCGGGAGGTTTGGCCTGCGCCGCCGCGATCTCTTCCTGTTGCTTCTTCAGCGCCTCGATCCGGCGCAGCAATTGCGGCGCCTGGCGATTCGCTCCGTCATGCGCCATCACCGTCAATGCCTCGCCGATCGCTTCGTCCCACAGCTGGTTCCCAATACACCATTGGGCGAGCTGAATTCGTTCTGTAATCGCCGACTTGCTGAGGGCGTCCGACCGTTGGCGGTACGCCTCGTGCAATGTGCGGGCGCGAAACGCCACGCGTCGTTTGGGAACCCGCACGACGCCCGTCTCCTGCCGCACGATCAGCGTGCCGCCTTCTTTCTTCACGACGCCCCGGAGGACGCCGCCGTGGAAAAGCACAATCACCTCTTCCACTTCTTCGCCTTCCACGGCCGGACCCCGGCCCACATCATCTTGTCCCCGCGCTCGACTGGCGACGCTCGCGAGGAGGACGAGAGGTATCAGTACGAGGACGCACAGCTTGATTCGTTTGATATTCATGGCGGCGGGACGGTATCGAGAGCCCGAGACCAAGTCAACCCGAATCCCGCCGTCTCAAGACGCCTCAGTCAACCCAGTTTGCCAGGCAGGAAGCCTGAGCTCTCTCGGCGCCTCGCTATGACAAACTGGGTTGTTTGAATCGCGTCTACTTGGGCGGTCCGCAGCGATGCTCTAATCGGTACAACCTGAACGTGCAACGAAACTACCATTGCGAAAGGAGTTGCGGCCGGTTGTGGGATCTGGAGGCCGTTTTCGGCGATGACTATACTGGGCGTTTGCCCAACTGCTGGATCTCTGTCACTCCTCACACCCACTTCCACGTGAATGCGGCCCGCAATCAGCGACGGCGAATCGTCTATTCGGGCCACGTTCAAGGCGTCGGGTTTCGGTTCAATGCCGCCAACGTGAGCCGCGGGTTTGCTGTGACCGGTTACGTGCGGAATCTGGCGGACGGGCGCGTCGAACTCGTCGCCGAGGGAGCGGTTGGCGAGTTGAACGGTTTCCAAGCGGCGATTGCCGAATCGATGAGCGGATTCATTCGCGATACCAACTGCCAAGATCTGGCTCCCAGCGGCGAGTTTGCGAGCTTCGAGGTCCGATACTGACTCAACTTGCCCTAGATCGCGGAAATCGCCAGACGAACTATTGTCTCCCACCTACCGTAACCAGAAATATTTTTACCGTCGCCAGCCCCATCCGCGACGGTCCATTCCACGCTAATCCTCGGTCATTGCGACAGTTATGAATTTCTCTCAGATGATGCTGGTTGGATTTGTTTCCGAGAAGGTCGCCAAGTGGCTGACGCCCCTTTGGATTCTCAGCTGCGGTGTCACGCTCGCCCTGGTGGTGCTGCTCGTGGTTTGGGGATTGTCCCTCGTTTTGGGGCCCGTCTTCGGTTCGCGCGGACGGCGGTTTTCGCAGGAGATTCCCTTGGCGTTGTGGGAGGGCGTGCTGAAGCCGATCACCATTGCCGCGTTGGTCTTGGCGACTTTTTCAGTACTCGGTTGCTTCCTGGTTCCGACCCCCGCCGACAAATTGAAGTCTGTCGGGCGTCTGTGGAGTGGCGGTGAGAGAAAAACGACGGCGACCATTGAGCCGGCGGCGCGCGACGAATTGAACGTCATCGTCGAGGGGAGCGACGAGACGATCGATGTCGACTTCCTCAAAACTGAAATCAAGTCGCTCGTCGTCCGCTCGAATCAGAACTTGCGTTTAGCCGCGACCCCGGAGGGCTCCGAAGACCGCAAGGTGATGAACGTTCTGGCGGATGATGAGCTTGTCTGGAATTCGGGCGACGGCAGGCTCGACCCCTTCCCCGACGTCCGCACGCGGAAGCTCTACGTTGTCAATCGCGGCGACCAACCGGCCGACGTCACCGTGCTGTATACGACGGCCCCGCCGTTCCCAGAGATGGGTCTGATCGTCCCCACTTGTATCTCAGTGCTGGTTTTCTACTTGCTCTATTTCGCCCAGCGCACTATTGCTCCCCGCTTGTCCGCGATCGCCTTGTCGACTTACAAGTCGGAAGTCAACCAGCCGATGTTCTTGATCATCATGCTGATTGGCGTGTTCTCTTTATTGGTGTTCGTTTGGATTCCGTACAACACACTTGGCGAGGACATCAAGGTTCTCAAGGACTCTGGATTCACTATGATCCTGGTTCTCTCGATCATTCAAGCCGTGTGGGCGGCGACGACGTCGGTCTCGGAGGAAATCGAAGGCCGCACCGCGCTGACCGTACTCTCCAAACCGATCGGCCGCCCGTCATTCCTGACCGGGAAGTTTCTCGGCATCGGCTGGACGGTCGCCCTGATGTACGTCCTGCTGGGCCTCTTGCTGCTCGTGGTGGTGACATACAAACCACTCTACGACGCCCGTGAACAGTCAGACACGGCTCCGTCGTGGCAGATCTTATTTGAGGGCATGGCGGCCACGACGCCCGGCTTGGTGCTCGCCTTCATGGAGACGATGGTTTTGGCCAGCTTGAGTGTCGCCATCTCGACGCGTCTTCCGATGGCGCCCAATTTCGTGATCTGCTTTGTCGTCTACGTTCTCGGACATCTCACTCCGTTGATCGTGCAATCATCGGCGGGTGGATTCGAATTCGTGCACTTCTTCGCCCAACTGATTGCGACGGTCTTTCCGAACTTGGAGCACTTTAATATCCAAGCGGCCGTCGCGTCGGGAGTGGAGGTTCCCGGCGAGTATCTTCTGTTGACGCTGGGGTATTCGGGAATCTACACGATCATCGCCCTGCTCTTGGGGCTGACCATGTTCGAGGATCGCGACCTCACGTAGTTGGGCCAGTTCCGGCGACGAACTCCCCGGCTTAGTCATTAGTCACTAGGCCTTCCTTAGTCATTAGTCACTAGGCCTTAGTCATTCCCTTCAGGCCAGGATCTCTTCCAAGACGCGGCCGGCCTGGCCGTCCAACAGCGACTCGTCGCGACCGTTGCGTTCGTACGTCAGTTGCTCTTTGGACAACCCCATCAGGTGCATGACGGTGGCGTGATAATCGTAGTGGTTGACGACGTCTTCGACGGCGTGATGGCCGAATTCATCGGTTGCGCCGAAGACGCGTCCGCCTTGGAACCCGCCGCCGGCCACCCACATGGTAAAGCCGTAGGTGTTGTGGTCTCGGCCCACCTTCTCTCGCCCCGCGTCGTTCTGAATGACTGGAAGCCGTCCCATTTCGCCGCCCCAGTGGACGATCGTGCTGTCGAGCAAACCTCGTTGTTTGAGATCGGTGACCAGCGCGGCGGCGGGCTTATCGGTCTTGCGGCATGAAGCGGGCAGCGCGGCGAGAATCCCGCCATGATGATCCCAGTACTGGTTCTTCGTGAAGAGCTGGACGAAACGCACGCCGCGCTCAACCAAGCGCCGAGCGATCAAACAGCGCTTGCCGTACTCTTCAGTTTCCTTTTGATCGACGCCGTACATGCGGTGCGTCGCCGCTGTTTCCCGCGAGATGTCGAGCGCCTCGGCGGCGGCCGCTTGCATCCGGGCGGCGAGTTCGAAGTTGGTAATCCTCGCCTGCAATTCACCGCGATCGCTTTTTGATTCGGCGTGTTCGCGGTTCAAGGACTGGAGGAAGTCGAGATAGTTTCTTTGGGCGGCTCCGCGCAGGTGGGCGGGTGCGTCGAGGTTGAGGATTCGCGGTTCGCGCGGCCGGATGACCGTGCCTTGGTAAAGCGACGGTAGCCAGCCGTTGGACCAATTCAGCACGCCCTCCACCGGCAGCCCTCGAGGATCGGTCATCGCCACGTAGGCGGGCAGCTCATCCGTCTCCGCGCCCAGTCCGTACGTCAACCAACTTCCCAGCGACGGTCGACCTCGCTGGATGCGGCCCGAGTTCATCGCATGGATGGATTGCCCGTGGTTATTCACACCCGTGTGCATCGAGCGAATCACCGTGATATCGTCGACAACTCGCCCCGTGTTGGGGAGCAAATCGGAAACGGGCGTGCCGCTGTCACCGTACTGCTTGAACTTCCAGGGGCTGCCGAGAATCTTTTTGCTCGCGCCGCCCACATCGTCGTACTTCACCTTGCCGGGAAAATCCTGACCGTCCAGTCGAGACAGTGTGGGCTTGGGGTCGAGCAGATCGACCTGGCTCGGTCCGCCCTGCATGAAGAGCGATATCATGGCGGTCGCCGAGTTCGGGTGAGCCGGGCGTTTCGGCGTCAACGAGTGCTCGCGGCGCACGAGGGCCGGCTTGGCTGGTTCGCCCCGCGCCCGCTCGCGCTGCAACAGCCAGGCCAACGCCAGTGGCGAGAGACTAAAAGCGCCCGCTTTCAGCAGCTGTCGTCGGTGCACGGCCAGTGTTCGATTCTTCATGTCATCATCACTCGATGTACAGAAAACGATTGGAGCCGAGCAGCGCCTGGCAAAACGTCGCCAGCGCCGATCGACGGTGGTCGGCTGTCGGGGGTTTGCCTTGGGCGAATGTCGCCGTCTGCTTCTCTAAGAACGCCTGAGCCGCCGCCAGTTGATCCGCCGAGGGATCGCGCCCAAAAGCCAACTCCCATCCGCGCCGCAATTGATCGACAGGTCGCTCCGGCCGCTCCCGCAGCAGCCGCGCGCTCATCTCACCGGACATCTCGATCAGGAAGTCGCTGTTCATCAACATCAACGATTGCAACGCGACGTTTGACGAAGCCCGTTTGGTGCAATTGGGAGTCGCCTCGGCGACATCGAAACTCTCCAGCACGCTCAAAGGTCGACTGCGTCTCACCTGCACATAGACACTGCGTCGAAACTCTTCGCCCAGCAGGGGAATCGGCTTGGTCGGTTTTCGTTCGCCGTCCAAGTTCTCTTTGCCGAGAACGATCTGGCCGACTTCATCCTCCATCACTGGCACCGGCTCGCCAAACATCTTGGTGTTGAGTTTGCCGGCGGCGGCGAGAATCACATCGCGGAGCGTCTCCGATGTCAGCCGCCGCAACGGCCAGCGGCCCAGCAATCGATTTTCCGGATCCGCTGCGACGAGCGCGGCGGTCGTCGCCGACGACTGCCGGTAAGCGCGCGAGTTGAGAATCAGGCGATGGATGTGCTTGACACTCCAACCCGACTCGACAAATTCAGCGGCCAGCCAGTCGAGCAAAGCAGCGTGCGTCGGCCGATCTCCGAGGTAACCAAAGTCGGCTGTGGTGGCGACGATGCCGCGGCCGAAGTGGCCGGCCCAGATGCGATTGACCATCACGCGGGCGACCAGTGGATGCCGGCCGCTCGTCAAGTAGCGAGCGTACCGCAAGCGCCGTCCGCTCGTCGTCAAGTCGGCAATCGGCGGGAAAGGCTCCGCGTTCAAGACGCCCAGGCCGCTCGGCTCGACCTGCTCTGTCGGTTGCTGATGATCGCCGCGATGAAAGACGAATGTCGCCGGCACTTGCCGCGGCACTTCGGAGAGCATCCGCAGGTAGCGTTCCTTGGGAATTGTCGCTCGAATCTTGGTTGATTCATCGCTCAGTTTCTGCAATTCGTCGCGAATGCGGAAGCTGCGAATCTCAGCCGACGCGGTCTCGTATTTCTTAATCTCCGCGGCGGCGGCGGGATCGAATTGCGCCAGCGTTTCCGACGTGGCTCCCACCGCGGGGTGTGTCTTCATCAGCTGGCGCTGCTCTTCGGTGCGTTGACCGGGAGCGGCGGCGAAAGCGGCCGTCACTTTGCCGCGCAAAGGCTCATCAAGCGCCTCCAGCGCCGCGGACTTCACCTTGCCGAGGGCTTGGGCGAGTTTCTCCTCGCGACTCGCGTCCAGGTCCTTGGCTCGCGCTTCGCGGCGGCGATCGTACAGATAGAGCGACCCAGCCGTGATCTTGGCGACATTGGTGTGATCGTCGAGCAACTTCTTTTGCTCAGCCGAGCGCTCGGCCGGTTTGCAGCGAAAGGCCTCACGCAAAGGACCGCGGAGTCCGTCGGCCACCATCAACAGTTCGTGCTCGAGCGTCCTGTCGATATAGAAATCGACGCGCTCTTGCCGCTTCGCGTCCGCCGCCTTGGCTCGCTTCTCAATCTCCTCCCGCTGCAGTTTCTGCTCAGCCGTGTAGAGCGACACTTGTCGGTTGGGCGGAGCCCGCCAGTGTTTCCAATCCAACGCCGGTTCAAAGACGGCTCGCAACTGATAGTAGTCGCGTTGTGAAATAGGATCGTAACGGTGGTCGTGGCACTGAGCGCAGTGGATCGAGATTCCCAGCAAGGAGGTGGCGACGATCTGCAACGTGTCGGCCACGACCTGGTTGCGGGCGACGTCCTGATCGATTCCTCCGGACGCCGTCCCATCGGGAGCCATCCTGAGAAACCCGGTCGCCGCCAAGGTGTCGACGATCTCGGGCCGCAACTCAGTCCGCGGCCAGCCAACCAACTCGTCTCCCGCCAACTGCTCGGCGACAAAGTCCGCGTAGGACCGATCCGCATTCAACGCCCGGATGACGTAATCCCGGTAACGATAAGCATTCTCGCGCACCCGATCTTCGTCCGTGTAGCCTTCGGAATCGGCGTAGCCGGCTCCGTCCAACCAATGGCGGCCCCAACGTTCGCCGTACTGGGGCGAGGCGAGCACCTGGTCGACCAGGCGGGCCCACGCGGCCGGATGTTGGTCCGCGCGAAACGCCTCAACTTGATCGGCCCGGGGAGCGACGCCGAGCATGTCGAGGTAGATTCGGCGGATCAGCGTGTCGCCGTCCGCGACAGCCGCGAAACCGAATTCGGCCGGCGAACTCTGCTGCTGTCCGAAGGCGGTCAGTTTCGCGAGCAGGAAGCTGTCGATCGCCGAGTCCGAAGCGGCTGTCGCCGGCGGCGGCGGTCGTTTCACAGGCCGCAGCGACCACCAGTTGCGTTCCTCGGCGGTGAAGTAGGAACCGTCGATCGCCTCTGGCTCATCGCGCGCCGTCGGCGCGTCGGCGGCGACCCAGCGCGTCAAGATCTCCACGTCTTGCGCGGACAACCGGACGTCCTCCGACGGCGGCATCTCACCGTTGGCGACGCGCCGCACCAACAAGCTGTCGGCGGGTTTCCCCGGCGCGATGGCGGGCCCCGTTTCGCCTCCCTTGACGATGTAACGCCGCAGACGGAGATCCAACTTCCCCTCCACCACCCCGCCTTCGCCATGACATTGAAAACAGTGGGCCTTGAAGATCGGCCTGACATCCGACTCGTACGTGATGTCGGCGGCGGAGACCGTCGCCGGACCAACCGTCAGGCCGAGCGCGGCGAGCAACAGGGCGGGGTTGATAATCCTCGACAAGATCGTTGGCCTCGACATCGTGAGCCTCGAGGGAATGGATCGGAGAAGCGGACACTCGGCGTGGCGGGAAGGATGAAGTCTCCAGTCGGCGGGATCTCGATTATTCTCGTAATCACACGCCAATGCAACGCAGACCGGTTTCAGCGCACTCTGTAGGTCCTGCCTGCCGGGCGGCCCTTCGCGACGAAGTCGCGACCCGTTGGTCGCTGGAATCCAACCGGGGAAGTCCCGCATCCTCAACGCCGCAACCGCTTCAGAGAACGGTCTGCACCAAGTCCTTGACGCCGAGCGGGCGGGTGCTGACGAACACCTCCCCGGCCGCGAACCCGGCGGCCGCGCCCGCCAGCATGGCCGCGCCGCGAATGCGGTCGAAGACGTAGGCTTTCGCCGGTGGAAACTGCGTTTCGTAGCAGCGAATCGACGCCAGTTTTGTATCCAGCGTCGCGCTGATGTCGACCGTGAAGTGGCTCGAAAAACCCGCCAACGTCTCCGGTTCGAAGGCTAGTCGAAAGTAGAGCTGCGCTTGAATCGGGTGCACGGGCAGTCCGTCGAAATGTTCATCCCACTTCGACAGCCGGGAATAGAACACGGCCGCGTCGGTGATTTGCATCGCCTGCCAGTGGTCCGGAGAAGCCATCGGCGTCTTGTCGCCGAATCCGATCACGACGCGCGGCCGATACTTGCGAAACTCCTTCGCCAGCGCCACCCGCGTTTCGAAGTTGTCGAACAGCCGCCGGTTCGGCAAGTCGAGCGTCACGCGCGTCTTGACGCCAAGCGCCGCGGCGGCCGCTTGCGATTCGGCCAGTCGCGTCTCGGGCCCCGGCGACAAGGGCGTCGGTTCGCCGTCCGTGAGGTCGATGATGCCCACCGAATGCCCCTGCCTTACCAACGACGCCAACGTGCCTCCACAAGCGATCTCGACGTCGTCGGGGTGAGCGCCGACGGCGATGACGTCTAATTGTGGATAGTCGTTGATGGCGGAATCCTCGTTGTCGTGCGCGCGAGTTCTAACCGGTTACCCGCACGCCGACTAGAAACGACGGGTTGAGCGCCTCGAGCGCCAGTCGTTCGAGCTGATAGTTGCCTCGCGAGACTTGCACCATCCAGACGTTGGCGTCGCCGACGCGGTCCTCCAGCAGCGCGCGGACTGCGACGACATTCTCCAAACTAGCTACGTTGGCGACCAGGCGGCCGCCCGGACGGAGCCGCTCGAGAGCTCTCTCGACGATCGGCTCAACTTGCCGTCCGGTGCCACCGACGAAGATGGCGTCCGGGTCCGGCAGATCGGCCCAGGCGTCGGGAGCCTGTCCGAGGATGGGTTTTAGGTTGTCGACTTGAAACCGCTCCGCGTTCGCCGAAATCAGAACGTGGTCCTCGGGGTCCATCTCGATGGCGTAGACAACACCCGAGGAGGCTATCTGCGCGGCCTCAATGGCAACCGATCCACTGCCCGCGCCCACGTCCCACACGATGCTCGACTGGCCCAGGTCGAGTTCGGCGAGCGCGATCGAGCGGATTTCGGACGGTGTCAACAGACCTCGCTTGGGACGCGATTGCAAAAACAGCTCGTCGGGATTGCCGAACAAGCGGCGACCGACCATCGCCGTCGGGCGATCCGGAGTATCCGGGTTGCGTACGAGGATCAGGACGTTCAACGCAGCGAACTCCTGCTCGGCCACCTCGCTCAACTCGGCGTGCGTTACGCGTTCGTCGGGCGAACCGAGATTCTCACAAACGTACGCCGTGAAATAGTCGATGCGGCAGTCGAGCAACGCTTGAGCGACGACGGCCGGCGACGCGTTGTCGGTCGTAAACAAACCGGCCTTTTCCGTCGAACGTATCTTTTCAACGACTCGCTCCAGCTCGGTAGTCGCCAAGTTCGCCAAGTAAGCTTCGTCCCAACTCTCCTTCACGCGGGCGAAGGCCAACTGCATGCTGCTCACGTGCGGGGCCACCTCGAATCGATCTTTGCCCAAGTGTTCGCAAAGGTAGCGAGCCGTTCCGTAGAACAACGGGTCGCCGGTCGCCAACAACACGACGCGGCGGTCTCGATTGCTCTCGATCGTTTGCACCACTTCGGACAAATCGCTGGAGACGGCGACGCGCGTCTCCGAACCGACCGGCAGCAATTGCAAGCACTGGGGGGCTCCGATGAGAATCTCGGCCGCCTGAATCGTTTGGCGAGCCGCGGAGGTGAGCCCCTCCAAGCCGTCGTCTCCGATGCCGACGATCTGAACTTTTTCACGGCTGGTCAACTGACGACTCCTCGAGTTGTGGCGAACGGCGCAACGGCCACCAGAGATTATGGAAAAAGCCTCGGGCGCGACAAGCACTCCCGAGGCTTTGTGTTTCCTGCCGTCTCGTTCGTCCCGCGTTCTCCACAGCCCGCACGCGCCGCGGCGGGAACGCTTACGGAGAGACTGCTACACGGAGAAACTGCTACCGCAACCGCACGTCTTCACAACGTTGGGGTTGTCGAAGTAGAACCCCTGCCGCTCGATTCCGTCGGCATAGTTTAGTGTGGCTCCATCCAAGAAAAGCGAGCTCTTCTTGTCCACGACGTAGGACATGCCGTGCATCTCGTAACGTGTGTCCTTGGTCTCGTCATATTTGGTGTCAAAGGTGAGTTTGTACGCGAATCCGCTGCAGCCGCCACCGACGACGCCGATGCGGAGGAAATACTCTTCACCGTACTTTGACCGTTCTTTGGTCGCCTGAGCGGCGGTCGCCGCCGTTTCAGTGACTGTAATCATCTGGGGTTGCTCCGAATGATCGATGTTGTTGATACGCCTCACGAGTTCGTCAAAACGACGCCTTAACTATACTATCGGCCCCCGTCGTGGGAAAGATGGAATCGAACCTGCGCCACCTACGACAGACTGCTCATCTTCCGCAAGCGGGCGACCGCATCGCCGACTCGGTCCGCGGCGAAGTCGATTTCCGCCGCCGTATTAAAGCGGCCGACGCCGAACCTCAGGCTGGCCCGCGTCATGTCTTCGGACAGCCCGAGCGCTCGCAGCACGTGGGAGGGCTCGGGATTGGCGGACGTACAGGCGCTCCCGCTGGAGACGCAAATCTCCCGCATGCTCATCATCAGCGCTTCGCCGTCGACCAGGGGAAAGCTGCAGTTCAGGTTGCCGGCCAAACGCAGCTCGGCGGACAGCGCGGGGCCGTTCAATTGGACGTCGGCGACGCGTTCGCGGAGAGCGTCAAAGAGCCGATCGCGGAGGCCGCCGACGCGTTGCGACTCGACCGTTCGCTCCTCCTCCGCCAACTCGACCGCCCTGGCGAAGCCGACCACGCCAGGCACGTTGATCGTTCCGCTGCGGACGCCACCCTCTTGCCCGCCCCCATCGATCTGCGGCTGCAATCGACCGGCCTGCTTCTGCCGGCTGACGAACAGCCCGCCGACGCCTTTGGGGCCGTAAAGTTTGTGAGCTGAGAAGGACATCAAGTCGACGCCTAGCCGCTCGACATCGACGGCGATCTTGCCGATCGCTTGGGTGGCGTCGGTGTGCAGCAGGATGTCGGAGCCGCGAATCTCAGCGGCGATCTCAGCCAACGACTGCAACACGCCGATTTCATTGTTGGCCAACATCACGCTGACCAGCATCGTATCGTCGCGAATCGCGTCGCGAACTCGCTGCGGGTCGAGCCAGCCTCCGCGGCCGCCGTCGTTCGGTTCGACCGCCAACAAGGTCACCTCGAAATCTCGCCGGCCCAACCGGGTGAGCGGATCGAGCACGGCTTTGTGTTCGGTCGCCACACTGACGATGTGATTGCCGCGACGACGCGCGCGGTCGGTCGCTCCGCGGAGCGCCAGGTTATTGCTCTCGGTGGCTCCGCTGGTGAACACCAGATTTCGCTTGGACGCACCGATGGCGGCGGCGATGGTCTCGCGGGCATGCTCCACTGCCGCGTCCGCGTCCCATCCAAAAACGTGGCTCGTGCTGCCGGCGTTCCCGTAATGCTCCGAGAAATACGGCAACATGGCGCTGAGCACGCGCGGATCGACGCGGGTCGTCGCGTGGTTGTCGAGGTAGACCGGCGTTTGGACCTGCTGGACCATGGCTGAATCGAAGGAGCAATTTGAAGTGTCGTTTCAGGAAACGGGAGGCCCGGTCGGCGAAACGTGCCGATCATGCGTCGCGCGATAACGACTGGCTACGTCGACATCGCTAGAACCTGAATGAGGATTCTACCGACCACTCCTACGACCATCAGAATCAGCGGCACTTTGCATTCGTCGATGTGTTGAACTGCGTAGACGATGGCGACAATCCCGCAGCACAACCCGATGATTCCCCAAGCAATATCGCCGTTTTGAATTGCAACAACCATCGTCCAGACCACGCCGGCAAGTCCGCAGAGACCCGCAATCCCCCCCATGAGTAGAAAGATGGCTTCCAAATCACTTCCTCCGAGGCATAAAGAATGGAGTACCAAGAATGTGAAGGCGCGGTTCTCACGTTGAGAATCGGCCCAGTCAGGCGATTGTAGTGTCGTGAGCCAACAACCGTCAAATTACACATCGGCCCGCACCACAGTGCTTTCCGATGACAAGAGTCTATCAATTCTCCGCGAGCCATAGTATGAGAATATGACATCGACGTCGCACTGTGGACGATGGAACGAACTACAATGCGCAGTCCACACAAGCATGAACATTTCTCTTTGACGTAGCGAAAGCGGCGATGGCCATCTCTGTCGTTTGCCCAGGTTGCAATTCGAGATTCAAGGCGCCCGACAAGGCGGCGGGACGACGGCTTCCTTGCCCAAAGTGCGCGACGGGCATTTCCATTCCCGCGTCGGTGGCACAACGTGAAGAATCTGTCGACGACGAGATCCTCAAGGCTCTCGGCCTGCGCGGCGCCGGCGCCGTCGCCAAACCGGCTTCTACACGGCAATCCGCCGATTCGACCGATCGCGGCGCGGCGGAGGAGCCCAAAGAGAAAGCAGCGTCAAACTCGACATCAGACCCCGAGAAGCCGAAGCGGATCGCGCCGACCGATCCATCGCGGCAAACCGGTCTGTTGAGACACCTACATTGGTGGCTGGCCATCGCCATGCTCCCACTGGCCTTCTCCATATTCCTTCCACGCGAGACACCCGAGGAATTGGAAGAACGATTCATTGAATCGCTCGCCGATATGGAGACGCCGGCTGAGGATGACTTAGAAACATCTCAGACATCGCCCGGGAGCGAGATGGAGTTCAATGACGACGCGTATGATGAGCAGGAGTGGGACGACGAAGACGACGTCGATGCCGAGTTTATCTTCAGCATGCTTCCCGGTCGTAAGCTGAAAGGGGCGTTCCTGGCGCGCGACTCGTATGTTCAATGGCTGTTCGCCGGGTTATCAGCTTTTTGCTATCTCACGCTGTATGTCATGTTGGCCACAAACAACGCGGCCAAGCCAACTCATCTGCTCGGCTTGGGCGCTTTTACCGCGACGGCGGGCATCGCGCTCTTGCTGGCTTTGCAGACGATGGCGTTCGCTGGAGCCAGCATTCGAGGCGGCGGAGCGGCCGTAGGGGTGGTCAAACTGGTGCTGGTGCTGATCGGATTGTCCTATCAAATGGCGCTCGACCCCGAAACGGGCGTGATCGTGAGCTTTCTAGGGTTTACGGCGGGAGTCGGATTCTGGGAAGAGTTCATCAAGGCGATCCCTTTGATGATCTACTTTCGACTCAACTCCCAGCTGACGTGGAGAGGAGCCTTCTTATGGGGCTTGGCTTCGGGTACGGGCTTTGGAATCGCCGAAGGCATCATGTACTCACAACAAATGTACAACGGCATCTCGGGTCCCACTGTTTATGCTGTGAGATTCATTTCTTGTGTCGCGCTTCACGCCGTCTGGACGGGGGCGGTCGGAATCTCGATTCAGCAACGGCGGGAATTGTTGCAGGAAAATCATGACGACTGGTGGATGTACCTCATCATTTCGATTCGCCTGCTGGCGATACCGATCGTGCTGCACGGGTTATACGATACGTTGTTGAAAAAGGAGATGCCGCTGCTTGCGCTGCTCACGGCCGCCGCGAGCTTCGGCTACTTGGCCTGGCTATTCGGCCGCTTTCGCGGCGATGACGAAGCAAAAAGCCGGGCTCGGTTTGTCGCCGACTACATCCGAAAGCGCCAAATCGAGCGCGGCCGTTAGGCTTTCGGGGGCAATCGCTCTCCGCAGCCGCCCCTTCCGCGTCATCGATCACGCGACAAGGGAATCCAGCGTCATGCTCATTCACGCTGCGCGAGTCGTGTTTGCCAGCGCGTTCACGGCCATCCCAGCGCGCCAAGCGTCGGACAGATTCGGCCAATCATTTTTCCTGCGCCGTCCAAAGTGCGTAGAGATCGGCGTTGCGCAGCCGGATTCGCAGACGCACTTTACTTCCCGCCAATTGACGCCAGTTCGATTTCGTCGTCCATCGGACCGTTCGTTCGATCGAGCGGCCGCGCCCGGGAACGCTGCTGCTCAATTCGAAGCCGTCAATCGTCTGCATGCCTTCGTCCAGAACTTCGACTCGCGCTTCGCCGCCATCGCGCACGTCAACGTTCAAGAGCAACTCATCACCTGTCGCGACGAACGGTTTCGTGATGACCTGACCGGGCGTCTTGCCTGCCGTCAACGAGACGAAACCATCGAGTCGCAGAGTTGCGAGGCAGATCGCGATCCAACCGTCTTCGAAATCAGCTTTCTCTTCCGGAGTCAGCTTGGCCTCATTTCGGACTTCCCCGTTCGGCCATAGTTTGTAGGGCAACGCGCGTCCCTTTGCTCCGGTGTAGTAGAACCAGAGTTCGTCTTTCATCACGACGGGACGATTGAGGACTCCGAGTTGCTGACGGTCAAAGTTGCCCGCGAGCCCCTGGTCCAAACCGGAGGTTTCAATGAAAGGCTCTCGATCGCCGAGGCGCTTCCAGTTTTCACGGCGCAATTGCGGATCGCGGCTGAAGGCGAGTTGGATCTCGTGAAAGCCAACGGTGTTGTTGCGGGCGGGCAATGCCGGGCCGGTCGGGTAGTAGATCTGCGGCATGCCGATGTAGACGCCTTCGTAGGGAAAGACGGCCAGCTTGTAGGTCTCCGCCCGCCACGTGGGAATTCTGCTTTTGCCGATGGCGGTATCGAAACCGGGCGGTGTCCAGCCCGTCTTCGGATGGGGGTCATTGAACATCGGATTCTGCATCTTCGGATCAGCGAGACGTTTCTGAATGCGCTCGAGGGCAATCTCCTGATCCTGCTCGTCGGTATGAAACGTCGTGCGGGGAGTCGTCCAGGTTTTGAAATCGATGCTGAACGCGACTGCCGCGCTGCGCCCGAACTTCGTTCCGTTCTTTAGAACGGCGAGATAGCGCTTGCCCCGCTCGTCGTAGATCAGCGTCGACGTGTCGCTGGACGGAATCGTCTTCGCGACAATCGTCTTCCAGTGAACGCCATCCGGGCTGACGACGGGCTGACGACCGATTGCTCCCAGCAACCCTTTGTAGCGGCGCTGTGGATCGGGATCGTGGGGATCATGGATCACCTCCATGAACTTGTTGGCTCCCCAGCGGAGTTTCGGATCGACGACGAAGAACCGGTTGTTGGCGGTCGAGCCGCCGATCTCCACTTGGTTCAGCACAGGCCGTCTCCATTCAAGCCCATTCGGTGAAACCGCCAGGGCCGGTCCGATCTCCCCGACGATCCAGCCGTGTTCGCGGTACGGAAAGCCCGTATAAAACAACTTGAAGACGTTCTCTTCCGGCGCCCAGACGGGCGCGGAGGCAGTCTGCACGCGGATCCCATCCGTTGCTCCGCGCGGCAGGAATACCGGCCCCTTCTTCACCGGTCGGTGCATGACGCGCTTCAAGCTGGACATTTCGGCGATGTGGTGATCATCCAGGAAGAGCATTTTGTGAGCGCGTGGGCTTGAGGCGTCGTCTCGCGGAGCTGGTTCATCGGCGACGGCGCGCGGCTCCAGTTGGAGGCAACTGGCGACAAGCAAATGCGTGGCGAGAAAACTCATCGACGTCAGGAAATGGGCAGAGGCGGTTTCAAAACCTTGTACGATGGCCTTCCAAGGCCGTCGATTCTGGAAATCCTCGGGAAACGACGGCCTTGGAAGGCGCCTTGGAAGGCCATCGTACGGCAAGACATCGGTTTTGAAATGCGCTCTAAACAGGTTGTTCAAAAATGTCATGTTCTGCTCCAC
>JASMLW010000424.1 GCA_030748485.1 Pirellulaceae bacterium | reverse complement strand
TTTGGGTTGCTCTCAGGGGGTGGGTCAAGGGGGGGTTGTCTTGGGGGGGTGTCTGTGGGGGGTGTATGGGGGTGGTGTATTGTGGTGGTTTAATGGGGTGGTGTTTTGGGGTGGTGTAATGGGGTGGTGCGCGTCGGGGTGGTGCGCGGCGACGTCAGTTGGTTTGTCGAGAGAGCTGCGATCCCTCGCTCGCGCGTCGGGCTGGTGTAATGGGGTGGTGTAATGGGCTCGTGTTGCGAAGACCGTGGCAGCTCGATGCGCGAGCAAAGTTAGTCGGCGAAACGGCGTAGCAATTCGGCCGTTTCGTCGAACCCAAGGCACGCGTCGGTGACGCTGACGCCGTAGTCGAGGCTTTCGCCGAGATCCTGGCGGCCCGGATTGAGGTGGCTTTCCACCATCAGCGCTCGAATAGCCGCATTGCCGTCGTCGATCTGGCGTTTTACATCAGCGGCCACATCGCGTTGGCGGTCGGGGACTCTTTCGCTATTGCCGTGGCTGCAGTCGATCATGATCGACTCAGCCAATTGAGACTGCCGCAGTCGGTCGATTGCCCGGGCCACACTCGCCGCCGAGTAGTTGGGGCCCGTTTCGGTCCCGCCGCGGAGCACCAGGTGGCAGTAGGGGTTGCCGGCCGTTTCCAGGATCGCCGGGGCGCCGTCTTTGGTGAGCGAGGGAAAGAGATGCCGATGCCGCGCCGAGCGGATCGCGTCGATGGCCACCTGAATGTTGCCGTCGGTGCGGTTCTTGATGCCGACGGGCATGGAGAGTCCGGAAGCCAACTCGCGGTGCACTTGGCTCTCCGCCGTCCGCGCGCCGATCGCGCCCCAACTGATCAGGTCGGCGTAGAACTGGCCCAGTGTCGTGTCGAGGAATTCGGTGCCCGCCCCGAGACCAATATTCGCGATATCATTCAACAGCGTGCGAGCCAGGCGGAGCCCGCGGTTGATGCCGAACGTTTCGTCGAGGTCCGGATCGTTGATCATTCCTTTCCAGCCGAGAACGGTGCGCGGCTTCTCGAAGTAGACTCGCATCACGATCAACAACCGTTCGGCGAGTTCATCGGCAAGCGGGCGGAGTCGTTCGCCGTATTCGCGGGCCGCGTCCACGTCGTGAATCGAGCACGGGCCGACAACGACGAGCACTCGAGTATCTCGCCCCTCGACGATCTCCTCGACCTGGCCACGAACACGCTGCACTGTTTGGCTGGCGTCGTCGTCGCGCGGAATCTCCTCGGCCAGCACGGCTGGAGAGATAAGCGGTCGCGTACGTGTAATCCTCTGATCGTCGCCGCTCGGCATTTGTGCTCTCTACTCTGTACTACTGCACTCTGTACTACTGCGCTCTGTACTGCGCTCTGTACTACTGCGCTCTGTGCTGCTGCAATGATTCTCTTCTTTGGCTACCCGAGCGGACTCGACAGGAGCCTTTTTTGCTTGCCTCGCAAATCGCTGCACGATCGGTTGAACGATCGGAATCTGCATCAGTCGTCCGAGAATCCGGCACAGCACGCCGCCAGGGACAGCGACTACTTTGCGGCTAGCCAATCGCTTGATTGAGAAATCAACAACGTCGTCAGGAGTCACCCAGAGGATCCGCGGGACACGCGTCCGATCGAACGACTGCATTCGCTCCTTGGTGAAAAAACCAGTCTTCACGAAGCCAGGACAAAGAGCCTGAACGCGGACTTGGGTGTCTCGCAATTCGTCTTGTATCGCCTTCGACAGCGAGACCAGGTAGCTTTTGGTCGCCGAGTATTGAACGACGCCGGCGCACGGGGTCCAAGCGCACAAGGACGACACATTCACAATTGCCCCGGCGTCGCGATCGATCATCTGCGGCAACACGGCTCGCGACAGATGCACCGTGGCCATGACGTGAACGCGAATCATGTTGAGATGATCGTTGGCGTCCATGTCGACAAAGTACTGGGTGTGCCCAAAGCCGGCGTTGTTGACGAGCAGTTCGATATCGTCGCGTGCGGCCAAATGGTCGGCCAGCTCGGCAACGTCTTCGTGAAGGGTCAGGTCAGCCGAAACTGACTCCACGTCCACCCCAAATTCGTCACGCAGTTGCTTGACGGAATCGTCAAGCGATTGGCTCGGGTGATCGACGAGCAGCAAGTCGTATTGCTCGGCGGCCAGCCTTTTGGAGAAACAACTACCCAGCCCACCGCCAGCGCCGGTGATAACGGCCGTCTTCTTTGGTCGCGTCGTCGACAAATCAAGCTCCGCTCTTTCTAGTACTCGATCACCGTTACTTCATCCCCATGCTGCGCCGCACGATCCGATCGCGGAGGCGGTCGGGCAGATGTCTCAACAAGAGTTTCACCGCCCAGGTCTTTTGGCCCACGGGATACCTTGTTTTCGGGCGCCGGGCTGTCAGCGCGTGCACGACTGCTCGAACTACGCGTTCGACTGGAATGGCCGCCGCGGCGAACTTCTGCGTGGCGGCTCGCATCGCCGTAATATCGGCGGCGTAGACTTCTCGCACATCGTCCGACACCGAATCATCGTCGACCTCCGCCATCATCTGCTCGCGCAACTCGTCCGCCGCCGCGCGCGACTTCTCCCAGATGGGCGTTTTGATGTCGGCCGGTTCGATCAACGAGACGGAGATCCCGAAGTTCCTCACCTCGACTCTGAGTGAATCGCTGAGGGCTTCGAGCGCGTGCTTGGACGCGGCGTACGCTCCAATGTACGGAGCCGCGATCAAGCCGCTCACCGAACTGACGTTGACCACCCGTCCCGGAGGCAGCCGCAATAGAGGCAACATCGATTGCGTCACGGCCGCCGGGCCGATCGTGTTGATCTCCAACTGTCGCCGCAGCTCTTCGACCGGAAGAAACTCGAGCGGGAACGCCACCGTCACACCGGCGTTGTTGACCAGACCGGCAAGTCCGGCGTCGCCCGTGGCGTCGCGAATTGTCGAAGCCGCATTGGCGATCGCGGCCGCATCGGTGACGTCCAGCATGATCGGCGTCACGCCGTTCGAAGTGGCGTCGACCAAACGTTCGCCGTCCTCCAACCGCCGCACGCCAGCGAAGACTCGCATGCCGCGCTCGTGCAACGCAACGGCGCACGCTTCGCCAATTCCGGTCGACGTGCCGGTAATCAGAACGGCGGGAGCATTCGTTTGCTCAGCGGACATCACGTTGCATCGATTGATTTGGTGTAATGTAAAGTTGAACGACGGCGGCGACGAATCCGCTCGCCCGTTGCCGCTCGCCAGTTGCTTGCTTTGCCAGATTCCACTTCTTTGCCAGATTCCACTTCAGAGTATCGATTGCCACATGGCCAAACCTCAGTCTATGAACCCTCCTCCGCTTCGCCAGTTCACACCGGCCGCCGCATTGAAGGCGGCGGAGGAGTTCCGCCAGTTCATGCACGAGCGGCGGACTGTGCGAGACTTCTCATCTCGCCCCGTACCGGTCGAGTTGATCCAGCAGTGTATTCACGCCGCGGGTAGCGCGCCCAGTGGAGCAAATCTCCAGCCGTGGCACTTTGTGGCCGTGTCCGACGCCGCCAAGAAGAATCAGATCCGCGCGGCCGCCGAAGAGGAAGAGCGGGAATTCTACGAGCGGCGGGCCCCGCCGGAGTGGCTTGAAGCGCTGGCGCCCCTCGGCGTGCACGGATCTGACAAGCCATTTCTGGAAACGGCTCCTTGCCTGATCGCCATATTTCGAAAAACGATCGACCACCTGCCGGACGGCCGCGCCGTCAAGCAATACTACTCGGCGGAGTCGGTCGGAATCGCCACCGGCATCCTCATCGCGGCGCTTCACCATTGCGGTCTCGCCACGCTCACGCACACGCCCAGCCCCATGGCGTTTCTCAACGAAATCCTCGACCGGCCACGCCACGAGCGCCCGTTCCTGCTGCTCGTCGTCGGTTACCCGATCGACAACGTTCAAGTGCCGGCGATCTCGCGCAAGTCGCTGGCGGAGATCATGACGCACGTTTGAGTTGGAGCTCTCTGGCAGTCGCCCAAACTCATTGGAGTTCACGAATGAACAGATTGCGAAAATCCGCCGCCATGCAGGCGCGCAACCCGCTTAGTTCTTCCACTGTTCCTGGACGACTCGCCACTGCTCGCCCTCGCGCGCCAACTGGAATTCGTAGGTGACCAGAGCGCCAGTGGGAGTGGGACCAGCGACTTCAATTGTCGCCCGCTCGCCAGCGACGTACCCCGAGAATTCAACGATCCGCGTGGGGCGAATCTCCAACCACTCGTCGCTCGGGTCCACTTGCGAGGCGTCGACGGTTTTTGAGAACAGCGCGCTCAGCGCTTCCGCATCACGGCGCTGCGCAGCGGCGAAGTACTGCCGGCAGACATCGACCCAGACGCCGCCGTCGTCCGGCACCGGTTCGCCCTGCCCGGCGCGCACGCGGATCGCAGCGAGGGGATCCGGAGCCGCCAAGCCGATGCGACGGATTTCCAGGCCGGGAAGTTGACTCTGCAACGTATCCGCGCCCTCGGCCGTGACGCCGCTGTACCCGATGACGACCGAGTCGAGCACGGGGAATCCGCGGAGGGCGTCCAGACCGGCGTCGGTGACTTGGGTCCGCGAAATCGACAGGAACCTCAGCCGCGGAGATTGTTGCAGTTGTTTCAGCCCTTCGTCGCTCAAGTTGCAACCGGTCACGCTCAGCCGCACGAGATTCGGCATCGATGCGATCGCTGCGGCGGACGCATCGGTAATCGGCGCGCCGCTCAAATCCAACTCGACGATCGACTCGACGTTCGCCAGGTGCGCCACATGAGGATCGCCCATCGTTGCTTGCGTGAGGTCGAGCTTCACTGTGCTCAACTGGCCGATATCGGCTACCAACTCAAGGAACTCGTCCGGCTCGGGCGTCGACTGCAAGGTGACGACCGTGCCGTTGACGAACACGACGCGTTCGCCGATTGAACTCTTACTCATACTCGACAACTCGACCCCGGCGCTCTCCAGTCGCGACCGAGCGGCCGACGCGTCTCGCCAATTCCGCATACTCCAACCGGCGGCGACGATCAGCACGAGGGCGAGTGCGATGATCCCATACCGAGGTCCGGCCGCCTCGCGGCTCTTGAGCTGATCCCAGACGCCCGGCTCGGTCGCAACCTTCCCCTTCTCTAACGGCGCACCCAGCGCCGACGACAGCGCATCGGCGAGCGGTTGCAGCGGCGCGATGGCTGTCTTTTTGGACGACTCCCATTCGTCCGTGTCGATGAGCATCAGCGAGCCATCTTCCAGGCAGAGATCGAGGTGAGCGCGAAACTCGACCGGGCCGTCCTCCTCTTTGAGCCTTTGCTTGACCGGATAGAGTTCCAGCCGTTTGATCGAACCGAGCGGCACACGGCGCGACGAGACACCGATCTTCCAACTCAATTCGTCGTTGCCCCAGTCGAGCACAATGGAGCGATTGGGGGCTTTGATCACGATAAACAGCGTGAGCAGGCCGCCGCCAATGAGACCGACGACCAGCAT
>JASMLW010000423.1 GCA_030748485.1 Pirellulaceae bacterium | reverse complement strand
GTTTCCTCGAGTTCGCCACGGCAAATACCGCGTCGGTAGACAGTAATGCCGGTGACGCTGTAATGCCGGTGACGCTGTAATGCCGGTGACGCTGTAATGCCGGTGACGCTGTAATGCCGGTGACGCTGTAATGCCGGTGCTCCCGTTGGTCGCTGGAATCCAACCAGAGAAGCCCCGCATCCGCAACGCCACAAGTGGCAGTGCCACACACAAAGCGAGCTGCCGCTACCATTTGAATTGGCGGTGAACCAGTTGCGCGTACCTGGAACCGGCCCGCAGCAACTCACCATGTTCCCCATCCTCGACGATGCGGCCATCGTCAATCACCAGGATGCGATCGGCGCGGCGGATGGTGGAAAGTCGATGGGCGATGACAAAGCTAATGCGATCGCCCAACACTTCCTGCACACCCTTTTCGATGAGCGACTCCGTGTGGGTATCGACGGACGAAGTCGCCTCGTCCAAGACAAAGATCCGCGGGTCGGCCAGGATCGCACGGGCTAGTGAGACGAGTTGTTTCTGCCCGGTGGACAGACGGTTGCCGCCTTCGCCCACGTTCGTCTCGTATCCTTCGGGCAGCGTCTTGATAAAATCGTCGGCTCCCGCCCGACTAGCTGCTTCCGTGACATCGCCGTCCGTCGCCGCCAAGTTGCCGTAGCGGATATTTTCCGCGATGGCGCCGCTAAACAAGTGCGGTGATTGCTGAACGATTCCCAGGTTGGATTGGAGCCAATGCAGGCCACGGCTGCGATAGTCGATCGAATCGATCAAGACGCTGCCGTGCTGCGGTTCGTAGAAACGGCAGAGCAGTTGCACGATCGTCGATTTTCCGCCACCCGTTTCACCCACCAGCGCGACCGTGTCTCCGCGGCGAACGGTGAGGTTGAAATTTTCGAGAATCGTCGGCCCGGTGTCGTATCGAAAGGAGACTCCGCGGAATTCGACCTCGCGAATCTCCGCGTCGCCACCATCTTCGGCCGATCCATCTTCCGCCCCGCGCTTCTTCCGCGACTCGATTTCGCGTTGCACGGCGTCGTCGTCACAAATCGCCGGCTCCGTCTCAAGTAACGATTGGATGCGTTCGGCGGCGGCTTGCGCCATTTGGACCTCCATCCAGTGGCGAGCGAGTTCCTGAACCGGCTGAAAGAACAGGCCGGCGTAGTTCAGGAAGGCGACCAGTGAGCCCAGTGACATGCCGCCCGCCAACACTCGTCCGCCGCCGAACCACAGCGCCAGCGCGGCCATCAGGCTGCCCAACGCGATGACGAACGGAACAAATAGAGCCGACTGCAATGCGTTTCGCACCGTATGTTCGTACATCCGCCCCGAGGCGGCCTGGAACTCAACCAGGTTTTCGCTCTCGCGTACAAACGCCTTTGATGTCCGCACACCGCTGATGTTCTCATTGAACATCGCCGTGATCTCGGCGTTGGACCTGCGGATGTCGCGGGCGCTGCCGAGCAGCAATCGCTGAAAGTACAGGCTGACCAAAGCCAACGGCGGAGCGACAGTCAGCACGATCAACGCCAAGCTCCAATTCAGCCAGAGCATGACTACCGCGATTCCCGTGAGCAGCGAGAATCCCCAGACGAAGTCGAGCAGCGTCCAACCGATGATTCGCGACAATCGCTCACAATCCGACGTCAGTCGCGATAAGATCCAGCCGACCGGCCGGTGGTCGAAATAGGAGAACGACAGCGACTGAAGCTTGGCGAAACTCGCTTGGCGGATGTCGTGGTTTACACCAGTGGCGATGCGACCGGCGCACAAAATGAAACCGCAGATCGCCGCCGAGATGATCACCGCTACAACGGCATACACGGCCAGCAGGGGAGCGACTCCCGAAAACGGGAGCTGTTGTTCAACGTGATCGATAACGCGACCGGTCAAATACGGAAAGGTGACTTCGCACAAGGCGATAATCAGCGCCATGACAGCGAGCAAGAATGCTTGCCTGCGATAAGGTGCGGCGAATCGCAAGATCTTTCGCCAAACGCTCACCTCGATTCGCTTCGGGCGATCGATGTCGGACTCGATGTTCACAACAGTCCTCCATCGAGATCGTCGCTGCCTTGTCTTTGCAACTCCCACAACTGTCGATAGGGGCCGGGTTGCTCGCGCAGTTGACGCGGACTGCCGTGTTGCACGACACTCCCGTGGTCGAGAATCAAGACGCGGTCCGCGTGCTGGATCGTCGACAGACGGTGGGCGATCAAAAGCGTCGTCTGTTTGCCGTGCCGCTCGCTTAACGCCGCTAGGATCAACGACTCGGTCTCCGTGTCGACGGAGCTGAGCGCGTCGTCGAGCACCAAGACGGCGGGCTTTCTGAGGAGCGCGCGAGCCAGGGCGATCCGTTGCCGCTGTCCACCCGAAAGCGTTACTCCGCGTTCGCCAACGACCGTGTCGTATCCGTGCGACAACTCCTGAATCGCCTGGTCGACGGCCGCAGCTTCGGCCGCGCCGGTAATCTCTTGCGGCGTCGCCGTTACGCGGCCCAACGCGATGTTCTCGCGAACGGATTTGGAGTAAAGGAAGGGCTCCTGCATGATCACGCTAATCTGGTCCCGCAACCACTTCCGCGGGAGATCGCCGAGCTCATGTGCATCCAAAATGATTCGCCCGTCGTAGCCGTCGTAAAGCCGCAACAGCAATTGGACGATGGTGGACTTGCCGGCTCCCGACGGCCCCAACAGAGCGAGCGTTTCACCCGGTTCGATCTGAAACGAAACATCGGAAAGCACGCGATGCCCGTCGCCGTAGTCGAAGTTGACGTTCTGAAACTCGATTCGACCGGCGATCGGCTGCGGCGGCGCGTCGGTCGTGTCGGCGATCGACTCAAGCGGTTCATCGAGAATCTCTTGGATGCGGCCCAGCGCGACAACAGCCTTCCCCATGTCGGTGAGGATCCGGCCCATCTGCCTGATCGGCCAGATGAAGATGTTGATGAATAGCAAAAATGCGACGAGCGTGCCGATGGACAAAGAACCCTGCGACACCCAATAAACGCCGCAGGCCAGCACACCGGCCTGATGCAAGAACACGAACAGGTCGCTGGTTGTCCAAAAGATGGTGATGAGTTGAATCAATCGGTAGTGCCGGTCGCGGTGCAAGGCGACGGCCCGATCGAATTTGCTCTGTTCGAACTCTTGCCTGGCGAATGCGCGGACAACTCGAATGCCCGAGAGATTCTCTTGCAGGACGGTTGTCATCGCCCCTTCCGCCTCGTCGAGTCCGATGAAGTGCGGGCGGAGCCGGCGGTAGAAAAAGAAACCGAACAAAACGACAACCGGGGCGGAGATTATGGAAATCGCCGTCATTCGCCAATCGAGGGCGAGCATCAGCGGTACGACAGTCACCAACAACAAGATGGCGCGGCCGATCTCGACAACTTGAGTCGAGAGGAACAGCCGCACGATCTCCACGTCCGACGTACTGCGTTGCACCAAGTCACCCGTCTCGCCGCGATCGAAGTAGACGCAGGGCAGGTGCTGGAGGTGATCGAAGAGCCGGTCTCGCAATCGCCGTATCACGCCTTCGCTGGCGCGAGCCGCCCAGCGGCCTTTGATGTACATCAGCGCTCCGCTGACGACCGACGCCAGCGTAATCAGCGCCGCCGCCGCCCATAGAAACTCGACCACATGCGACGGACCACCGAACTGTGAAATCCAGTATGAGTCGGGCGCGTCCGTTCGCCGCACGTGAGCGATGAGGGCGTCGATCGTCGTCCGCGTGATCAGTGGGCCAAGATACGCGGCAAGAGTGGCCCCGGCCAACGCCGCTACAGACAGGGCGTAATAGGCGCGGTATCCGCGCGTCACCTGCCACAATTCGCGGGTGCTGCTGGCCATCTACGGGGTGTGCTCGTCTCGAGTCGTTCGAACGATTTCTCGGCTGCGAACCGGATCGGATGATCGCTGCGACCAATGCCGAATTAGGAACTAGAGTTTAGTTAAGAAACAAAAGGTTCGCGCTTTGATCCACAAAATGTGGCGTTGAGTGACGGGCGGCGGCGACCAATGCGCTTGCAGGCTTTGGATTCAGTAGTGGACTTCGCCAGAAGTCCGATTCATCACTCAACGAACGGATCGCTGGCGCGTCCCGCCACCAACCCGAACTCCTGTTACTGACAGAGCACTTGCTCCCACGACTCAAGGTGAACTCGACTGCTGTGCGCGCTGTTGGCGGTAAAAGGCGCCAATTCGTTTCCCTTCATAGCGAGGCCATTTCCATTGAGGCCACGTCGGCGCCTCGTTGCGGACCTCGTGGTAGTACGCCTCGAGCAGTTTGGCGAGGCGGGCGAGTTGCGCAGGTTCTTTTTCCGACAAGTCCGTGGTTTCTCCCACATCGTTGCTGAGGTTGTAGATTTCGTAGCCGGTCAATTCGGCCGTCTTGATCGCCGCTTGCTCTTCCGTGTTGATCGCGGCTCCCGGTCGGTACGGCGCTCCCGACAGCTTCCCGAGGATCTTCCAGTCGCCGTCGCGGAGCGCAACGGTCGGCTCACTTCGGGCCCAATTGTATTGCCAGTAGAGCGGACGTTCTCGCACGACTTGCTGTCCGCGCAGTAGCGGCGCGAAACTGGTTCCGTCGAGAACGCGGTCATCCGGCTTCTCGGTTTGGGCGAGTTCGCAAAGCGTCGGCAGCAGGTCGACCCCGCTGATTGGCGTGCCGCTAGTCGACCCGGGTTGGGTGACGCCCGGCCAGCGCACCATGCCCGGTACGCGAATGCCGCCGTCGTATAGGTCTCCCTTTTTGGCGCGGAGAGGTCCCGCGGAGCCGTGTGGGTGAGACCGAGTGATTGCGGGACCGTTGTCACTCGTGAAGAAGACAAACGTCGACTCGGTCAACTTCAAATCCTCGAGCGACTTCATTAATCGCCCGAAAGCGTGATCCATTTGCGTGACGTTGCCGTGATGCCGTGCGCGACTCGCTTCGCCAGGGTAGAGATCCATGAACCGCTTATGAGTGGCGATGGGTTCATGAGGCTCGTGGAAACACACAAACAAGAAAAATGGCTTTGTCGCGTCACGACCTTCTTCGAGCCATCCGATCGCTTCGTCGGCGACCAGTTGAGCTGAAAATCCGTCGAGTCGCCCGACCGATTCGCCGTTGCGGACAAAGTTCTCCGGGTTGTGATGAGTTGGCAGAGCGTTGTTCTGAGTAGCGAACCAATGATCAAAACCGTGGTCGTGAGGCTGAGGTTGATCGGGCAAATTGAATCTTCCATTCAGATGCCACTTGCCCGTTTGGCACGTTGAGTAGCCCGCGTCGCGCAGCAGCGTGGCCACCGTGATCTCGTTGCGGCGAACGTGCATTGGGCTAAACATGGGAATCCAGTTCTGCACTCCCACCCGGTAGGGCGTTCTCCCCGTCATCAATCCCGTCCGCGAGGGCGAGCAATTGGCCGCCGCGGCATAGCAATCCGTCAATCGCAAACTCTCGCTCGCAAACCTGTCGAGGTTGGGTGTCTCAATGACCGGGTGGCCGTAACAGGCCAAGTCGCCGTAGCCTAGGTCGTCGGCCAACACGACTAATAGATTGGGGCGATCGTCCGCCTCGGCGAACGAACTGAACAGGACCAGGCAAGTGACGCTGGCCGCCGCGCAGCGATACCGACGAGCTATTTTGGAAAACATGATCAACTCCCGTCTGTTGCGAGCTCCCTCGTGCGTCGAGTCGTCTCGTTGTGTCGTTGTGTCGTTGTGTCGTTGTGTCCAATTGAGTCTCAAAGTGTCTCAGTGGTCCGTCGTATTGCGGACGCGCCGGAGCGCTCGTAGCATACACACGCCTGTTGCCTCAACACAAACTGGACGGCGGAGTGCGGGTGACTTTCACTCGCTCCCAGCGTCGCGCTGGAACGGTCTGAGCACTCGTATCGCGCGGCGTACGCCACTCGAGCACTGTTTTTCGATGACTGCTACATCGAGCGAGCAATCGACATGAAACGACAGCGGACGACCTGGCGCGAGTCGATGATGCGGCGCGGATTCTTCGCCGCGCTGTTTCCAGTCCTTTTGGCCGTGCCCGGCTGGTGTGTGTGCGCTCGCGGGCAGGGGCCGGATTTGATTCTGCACGGGGGCCGCATCGTCACTGTCGACGAGCGCTTCTCCGTCGCCCAAGCGATGGCGATTCAGGGTGACCAGATTCTCGCGGTGGGAGCCGACATCGCCGTCAAAGGGCTCGCCGGACCCAACACAAAAATGGTTGATCTAAAACGCCGCACGGTGTTGCCGGGTTTGATCGATTCGCACGTCCACGCCACCGGCGCGTCCGTCTACGAATTCGATCACCCCGTGCCGGTGATGGAGAACATCGCCGACGTGCTCAAGTACATCGCATCGCGAGCGGCGGCTAAAGAGAAGGGCGAGTGGATTCGAGTGCAGCAAGTGTTCATTACGAGGCTCCGGGAACAACGCTTCCCGACTCGAGCGGAACTGGACCGGGTCGCGCCCGACAATCCGGTTGACTACCGCACTGGCCCCGACGCGTCACTCAATTCTCTCGCCTTGAAACTGAGTGGAATTGACAAGGACTTCAAGATCCCGGCGGGCGAGTCGGGTGTCATCGAGCGCAACCCGTCGACGGGCGAGCCGACGGGGATCATCCGCGGCGCGCGCCGGTTCATCAAGTTCTCGTCGAGCGACCGGGGACCGAGCGGCGACGACCGCTTGGTTCGGCTGCGGAAACTGATTCGCGACTACAACTCAATCGGCATCACGAGTTTTTCGGATCGCAACGCCAGTGACAGCGCATTCGAGTTGTACAAACAACTCTACGAGTCGAAGGAGTTGACGTGCCGAGTCTATCTTTACTACAGCGTGAACGCTCAGGCGCCGCTCGACGAGATCAAGCAACGGCTCGAGCGGGCCCGCCAGTCGCCGTTCCACAAGTACAACGATCGCTTGTGGCTGCGTGGCGTGAAGATTTTTCTCGACGGCGGCATGCTCACCGGCAGCGCTTACATGCGAAAGCCCTGGGGAGTGAGTGAGATCTACGCGATTACGGATCCGGCGTATCGTGGGACGCTCTACGTGCAGCCCGAGCGACTCTTTCAAATCTCCAAGCTGACGATGGAGCACGGTTTTCAGATGACGGCCCACTCGGTCGGCGACGGCGCCGTGCACGCGCTGATCGCGGCGTACGAGGAAGTCGACAAAGAGCGTCCGATTCGACCGCTCCGCCCATGCATCACCCATTGCAATTTCATGAGCCGTGAGGCGATTGCCAAGATGAAGGAGATCGGCATCGTCGCCGATCTGCAACCGGCCTGGCTCTACCTCGACGGCGCGACGTTGCGGAAACAATTTGGCGACGAGCGAATGCGGTATTTCCAACCCTACCGTTCGCTGTTCGAAGCCGGTGTGACCGTCGGCGGCGGGTCGGACCACATGCAGAAGATCGGCAGCTTGCGCGCGGTGAATCCTTACAATCCGTTCCTCGGTATGTGGATCGCCCTGAGCCGAGTTCCTCGTCGCTCCACCGAAGCACTTCACGCGGAAGAGCGCATTTCCCGCGAACAGGCGCTGCGGCTGTACACGATTAACAACGCGCACCTGACGTTTGAGGAACGCCGCAAGGGTTCCATCGAAGCCGGTAAGTACGCCGACTTTGTGATCATCGATCGCGACTATTTGAAGTGCCCGCTGGATGAAGTCAAGGACATCCGGCCGCTCCAGACGTACGTCGGCGGAAAGCTCGTATACACCGCCCCAGAATAGCAGACCACATTCTCAACGAGTGTCAGGATCATGCCACGCATCGCGATCGGTGAGTTGAAACAGGAGACGGCGAACTTCAACCCGACGCCAACCGTGTACGAGCATTTCGCCGTCCACTTTGGCGACGACTTGCTCAACGCTCTGCGAGATTCGCGGACGGAAATCGCCGGAGCCTTGACAGTCTTGGATCAGCCGGAGTTGGAGATTCTGCCCGGCATGGCCGCTCGGTCTGTCTCCGGAGGGCCGATCACCACCGATACGCTCGATCGCTTGACCGATGAGTTTGTCGAGGCGATCTCAAGGCACGGTGAGTTGGACGCCGCCTACCTATGTCTCCACGGAGCCATGGCCGGAGAAACCGAGAACGACCCTGAAGGTCGGCTACTCGAACGTCTGCGCGAGGTCGTCGGCGACATTCCCATCGTCGTCTCACTCGACCTCCACGCGATCATCACAGATCGCCTGGTGCGACACGCCACCGCTCTGACGCCGTACCACACCTACCCCCACACCGATCAATACGAAACCGGTGAGCGGGCGGCGAAACTGCTGCTGCGGTTGATGGCGAATGAGGTGAGTCCCACGACCGCGCGCGTCGAACTGCCGATGCTTGTCCGGGGCGATGAACTGCTGACGGCGACAGGCATGTTCGGCGAAGCGATCCGCATGTGCCAGGAGATCGAATCGTCGCCCAACGGATTGGCCGCCGGCGTCATTATCGGCAATGCATTTACCGACGTACCCGATTTGCAATCCAACGTTCTGGTTACTCTCGACGGCGACGAAGCGGCGGCCGAGGAGCACGCCTGGCGGATCGCGCGGTTCATGTGGGAGCGGCGGCGGAGTTTCGTAGCCCAACTCACCCCGCTCGACGAATCGATCCGTCTGGCGGCGGCGACCGATGGTTTGACCGTGCTGTCGGACGCGGCGGACGCCACCGCCAGCGGAGCCTCAGGCGACAGCAATGCGATTCTGCGAGCAATGATCGAACAACAGTTCGCGAAGAGAGCGCTCGTGCCGATCGTCGACGGGCCGGCGGTCGCCGCGGCGCAGGCGGCGGGGGTGGGCGCGACGGTGACTGTGCAGCTTGGCGGAGTTCGAGACCCGGACCGATTCACGCCTCTACAGGCGACCGCCGAAGTGGTCGCGTTGCACGATGGGGATTTTCGGTATGAGGACGGCACGATCGGCAGAGCCGGTGGTACGGCCGTGCTGAGAATAGGCTCGATCACGCTGCTCGTGACGACCGAGTCGGTCTATGTTGTGGGCCGCGCTGTCTTCATGTCCCACGGTCTCGACCCGCGCGACTTCGACGCCGTCGTCGTTAAGTCTCCCAATGGCTTTCGCACTCACTACGAATCGATTGCAGCTCGTGTTGTCCCCGTCGACGCGCCCGGGTCAACCAGCGCCAACCTGCTTTCGCTACCGTTTTCGAATTGCCGCCGTCCCGTGTTTCCACTCGACGACAATTTCCCAGTCGACCCTCGACTCGAACAGCACTCGACGTAATCCACCATGAAGATCACTGAAATCGAACCGATTCACTTGCGGTTGCCCAATGTCGAAGACTTGCCGGACGGCACGTTGGATGTCTTGGTGGTCCGCATTCATACCGACGCCGGCTTGACGGGAATCGGTGAGGTGACCAGTCAGTCTTACGTCTGCAAAGCGATCTTTGAAGCGCCTCGATCGGCCCAGCGGCGTCACGGCTTGAATCAACTGTTGATCGGTCGCGACGTCACCGATGTCGAATCGTTGTGGGAGTACCTCTACTATCAAACGAATCGATTCGGCCGCCGCGGCGCCGCGATTCACGCCATTAGCGGAGCCGACATCGCACTCTGGGATCTCGTCGGCAAGGCCCAGGGCAAGCCGGTCTTTGAACTGCTTGGCGGGGGTCGCCGCGACACGGTGCGAGCCTACGCCAGCTATTTGTTCGGCGACACGCCGGAGGAGACGGCCGCGCTGGCCGCGGAAGCAGTTTCGCTCGGACTAACAGCCGCCAAATTCGGCTGGGGGCCCTTGGGCGAAGACCCCGATGTCGACGTCGCCCACATCAGGGCGGCGCGCGAAGTGTTGGGGGATCAAAGAGATTTGATGGTCGACGCGGGTCACGCCTGGGATTTTGAAACGGCTCTCGATCGCGCGCGCCGCTTTGAACCGTTCGGCATCGACTGGTTGGAAGAGCCGCTGTCGCAGGACGACCGCAAAGGCTACGCCCAACTCTGCGCCGCTTCGCCCGTGCCGATCGCCGCGGGCGAGGGAGATGTGACGCATTGGGATTTTGAAGATCTCATCGAACGAGGCGTGCACGTCATTCAGCCCGACGTCGCGTTCTGCGGCGGACTGACCGTTTGCCGCCGCGTTTCCGAGATGACCGAGAGACTCGGTCGCCGCGCCGTGCCACATTGCTTTAGCACGGGCATTAACTTGGCGGCCTCATTGCACTGGATGGCGGCGACGCCGAGTGGCGATCTCGTCGAGTACTGCCTCCGCCCATCGCCGCTGATGCGCAAACTTGTCGCCAATCTTCCGCCGCTCGTCGATGGCCGCGTGCCCGTTCCACAAGGACCGGGCCTGGGGATCGAACTTGACGAAGCGATTGTCGAGCAATACCGAGTCTAGAGAGACGTCTCGAGACCAGCCATACCGAACGGTTGAGTTCGTCTAACTCTTATGCGGCTTGGCGAGGTCGGAATCCTTCTTGCGGCTCACGGCATAGACGACGACGCAGATCGCGACCAGCGGAACGACAACGAAGAACGCGCCCATCGCCAGGATGATGATGAGTTCCATGATTCCCACTCCCATGCTCATTGTTCACGCCTCCATAGTTTGATCGCTTGTTCGAATCGGGGCCGAGTCATTTGGAATTCTCGGTCGGCGTGAGTTCTACTTCACCGCCCGCCTCTTCCAGCGCTTCTTTGAGTTCGGTTGCTTCTTTGGGGTTAGCCGCGGCTTTGATCGTGGCCGGCGTCGACTCGACGAGCTCGTTCGCATCTTTCAATGAGAGCGTCGAGTTTTCTCGCACGGTGGCGATGACGCGAATCTTGCTGTCGCCGACGCTGGTAAGCACGACGTCGACCAGCTGCTCTCCCGCCGAGTTGTCCGCCGAGTTGTCCGCCGCGTTGCCCGTAGCATTGCCCGCAGCATTCCCCGCAGCATTGCCGGCGGCAGCATCATCGTCCGAGCTGTGAGCGGTATTCTCGGCAGTGTCTCCGTTGCTCGTTTCGACTTGAGGCGCGTTGTCGGAGCCGGCGACGTAGCTCGATTTGACCGTGATCGTTCTTTCTCCCTCAACGATCGTCTCAACTTCCGACAAGCTGTCTGTTGTTAGCGTCACGGCCGTCGGTTGCGCTCGAGTGAATCGAACTGTCGATACTCCAAAAACGGCGACACCCAACAGCAACATGCCGAAGAGTCCGACCACTAGCACCATGGCGCCAATCGCGACTGCAACGACGGCAACTGTGGACTTGGAGTTGTTTTGAGCAGGCCCAGGCTTCAATGGTTGCGACATCGTTTTCCCGCGAAAGGCTGGAGTTAGGTGAGTGCAAGAGAGCTGTTCGCCCTCGGCGCTTGGATCTTGGGGAAAAAGTCGGCCTTTGCTAATCCAACGTCCTGTCTCTCGTCAAGCTCAGCCGTTCTCACGATTGCGCGGCGCGGGGCGAGCTACGACGTCATCTGGCCGCCAGATTCGGGACAGGCATGAGAGAAGGGCGACCTACTGTCCATCAATTCCGCTTTTGATTATTGACGGCGGGTCCAGCCAGGGGGGGTGTTTCGAAGAATTTGCCGTTATCTATCAGTCGCGGGTCTTCCGTTCGTCGCAGCTCCGCCATCAGACGATCTCGCAGTTCGCTAAGTTCCTTTGAGTACGCTGGATCTTTGGCGACGTTTTTCATTTGATGCGGATCTTTCTTCAGGTCGAACAATTCCTCACGAGGCCGTTTACCGTAGGCATGGTCGAAATACGGCTTCCATTTGTTGTTGTCTCGCTGTCCGACAAGCCAGGCTTTCGTTGGTCCGGCGTCTTCGTCTGGAAGTGTCACAAATGTCGACTGCTCGAGCTGTTGAGCCGTTGGAGGGTTGTCGCTGTTGAGCTTGTAGGGATCGCCAAGCGGAAAGCGGTCCGGGCGAAAGTTGATAACCAGCAGGTGATCCGCCGTGCGAATTGCTCGCTGCGGGTAGGGCAAGTTTCCTGCGCGGGCGATGCGGACGTGGCGTTCGCGGCCCGTGAAGACCTGTGTGCGAGTGGCGTCGACGAGGCCTTCGCGATTGGACTTCAGAACAGGCCAGAGGCTCCGCGCCGTCATACCCTTGGGGATCTCGGTGGAGCCGGCCGCCAAGAACGTCGGAGCCAGATCGGGGAGCATCGTGAAGTCATCGACAACCCGACCTCCCTTGACTCCCGGACCGGTGATCAACAGCGGCACGCGCGTGCCGAAATCGTAAAGGTTGCACTTTCCGTGGGGAAAGCCGGGCGGCCCGTGGTCGCCACTGATCACGACGATCGTGTTCTCTCTCTCACCAATGCGCTCGAGTTCTTTCATGAGCACGCCGAGGGCCGCATCAAACGCGGCGATTTCGCCGAAGTAGTCGGCTAGGTCCTCGCGAACCTCCGCCACGTCCGGCAGGAACGGCGGCATCTTTCCTTTGAGCGAGTCCGGGTCGATTTTCCACAGTCGTTTGCCAGAGCCCTTGATCCACCTGCGGTGCACATTCGTGGGACCGAACCAATAGCAAAACGGCTGGCTCTTCTCATTCCGATCAGCGATGAAGGCGGCGAAATTGCCTCGCACTTCGTCCAGCAATTCTTCTTTTGCCTGTTCAACCTCTGTGTCGCCGGCGATCAGTTGCGTGGCCCGTTGCGAGAATCCATTGAAGCGGCCGCCGGCCTTCTCATACGCGTGAGCGCGACCACCGTAGGGCGCGTCCCGCGGCGCGCCGGGGCTCCAGACCTTCCACGTTTTGCCGATGTGATATCCGGAGTCCTTCAACAGCAGCGGCCAACTGGGGATCTTCGAGTCCCAAATCGCACCCTGCAGAATCGCGCCCCGACCCGTCTGCCAGAAATACTTGCCTGACAACAACGAGCTGCGGCACGGCGTGCAGGAGGGCGCATTGACGAACGCGTTATTGAATAGCACACCGGTCTTGGCGATGCGATCGAAGTTGGGAGTCTTGACGACATCGTTGATACCACCCGGTCCATCGCTCGCGGCGTAGGCTCCTGCACACCGTCCCCAATCATCGGCGAAGGCGAACAGAATATTCGGCCGCCGCGGAACTTGCTCTGCCGCGTAAGAGACCGCGGACGAAATGAGAATCGCTGTGAATGCAACTGGCGCGGCGATTCGAATCATGGACGTCGTTCCGTTGTTTGATGGAGGCAATCTTCAAAGCTCGGTCAGGAGGTTCCTCATCTGCGAGGCGAGTGGACGCATCGTACCTCATTTGCCCGACCACTGTTTCGATTTGGGGACACACACCTCACACCGTTCGCACTGTTTCGATTTGGGGCAGGTCGATTTGGGGACACACACACCTCACACCGTTCCGACTCGCCGATTTGGGGACACACACACCTCACACCGTTCCGACTCGCGGCCGATTTGTTGCCGATTCAGGGCACACCTCAGTCCGATTTGGATTTGTCTCGATTTGGGGACACACACCTCATTCCGATTTGGGGACACACACCTCACAGTTGCGCCGTTCGGCCACCGCGTGGTTTGAAGAGTTGTCGACGTTCGTCGCTGCGCTAGCCTTCTTGAGCCAGTGGGGACATGTCTCGATTTGCGGACACAGGGACATGTCTCGATTTGGACACACACCTCACAGTTGCGGCGCGGCCGGACTCGGTGGCTGTGGAAGAAGGGGAGGATGCGGGCGCAGCGCGATGGAGGCGGGCCGAATGGTTGATTTTGGCCGCCGCGCGGTTTGAAGAGTTGTCGACGTTCGCCGCTGCGCTAGCCTTCTTGAGCCAGCGCGACCGCCTTGACGCCGCGCAGCCAGCGCTGGCCTGTTTTGGCGGCGAGTTTGGCGAGACTGTCGGCCGTGCCGACCGCCGTG
>JASMLW010000422.1 GCA_030748485.1 Pirellulaceae bacterium | reverse complement strand
CTTAGTCATTAGTCCCTCGTCATTCCTTAGTCCTTAGTCATTAGTCCTTCGTCATTCCTTAGTCATTAGTCGATAGTCGATAGTCATTAGTCATTCCAAGGCTGCCTCAAACCCTTTCCGGTATTCGCGCGTCAAGTATCGGTTCGCTTCATCGTCTTTGGGAAACGTCTCCGTCTGGGGGTCGAATTCCAACCGCCGTCCGGTTCGGTACGCGATGTTTCCGATGTGGCAGAGCAGGGACGAGTAGTGGCCCTCCTCGATATCGGCGATCAGCTTCTCTTGCTCGCGCGACTTCACGCAGTCGACAAAGTTCTGGTAGTGCGCCGACGTGTCAGTCCATTTCTTTTCGGAGGACGGTCCCCGCTCGCCCTTGTAGAACACGCGATAGCCGTCGCGATCGACCATCATGTACCCTTTGTCGCCGTAGATGATGTTGTCGTTATCGAGCCGGTGGCCCTGCATGCGGTACGGCGTAAAGTCGCGCTGCTCGTAGACGTAGAGCAAGTCGTCGTATTCCCAGGTCACCACCATCGCGTCGGGCGTTTCCTGCGCATCGCCGCGGGATCCTAGTTTTGCGGCGCTGCAAGAGACCGCATTGGGAGCCTTGAGTCCAGCAGCCCACCGTCCCAGATCGATTTGGTGGACGCCGTCGTTGCCGATGTCGCCCGTTCCGTACGCCCACAGCCAGTGCCAACCGCCGTGAAAGTGGTTGCGGTTGAAGGGGCGCATCGGCGCGGGGCCGAGCCAGATGTTGTAGTCGACCGCGTCGGGAGTCGGTTCGTCGTCTCGATGGGGCAGGCGACCGCGACGTTGGTTGTTGATCGCTTTGACCATCAGCACCTTGCCGATGACGCCGTCCTTGAGCAATTGCCAAGCTCTGGCGTAGTGCGGCGTCGACCGCAATTGCGTGCCGTGCTGCACGATCCGCTTGTGCTCGCGAGCCGCTTCGACCGCCAAGCGTCCCTCGCGGACGTTATGTGAGCAAGGCTTTTCGACGTAGACATCCTTGCCTGCCTGGCAGCCGAGGATGGTGGCCGGAGCATGCCAGTGGTCGGGCGTCGCCACCGCGATCGCGTCGACGTCTTTGCGATCGAGAACGGTGCGGAAGTCGACCACGGTCGGCGGGCGCTTGCCGGCGACCGATTCGATTCTTGCCGCCAGACTGCGAGCGCGATCTTGATCGGGATCACAAATGGCCACCACTTCGCTGTTGGGCAATCGGGCGAACCAATGAGCCAGGCTGGATCCGCGGCCGCAACCGAGCACGGCGACATGGACGCGTTCGTTCGGGGCGGCTTTCACGACCTGGGGAATCGCCAAAGCGGCCGCGGCCCCTGCCAAGAATTGACGTCGCTTGAGTTCCGCCATGATTTCGCTCCCCTCGAATGTTTCGTTCAAAGCATTCCTGGGGCGGTGCCCCAGGCTACGGTGAATTTGGCCTTCGGCCAAAATGGGTTGGGGTGTTTTGTCGAGATCCCCCGCACCGTTCCAGCGCCCAATGCGTTCCTGGGGCGGTGCCCCAGGCTACGGTGAATTTGGCTCTTCGTGCCCTCGTGTCTTTGTGTGAGAATCCTCTTCGAATGTTCCGCGCGCCGGATGGCCGTTACCGAAACTCCTTCTTGTCGCGTGGAATCCGGCGTTCCAGATTCTCGACTCCCACGTAGGGGGCGTCGAGTGGTTTGGTCCGATTGAGCTGAGCGGCTTGCATGCGGACGGCTTGGATGCGTTCGGCGTTGAGTGGATGTGAACGAAGAAAGCCCGG
Source organism: Pirellulaceae bacterium (assembly GCA_030748485.1). Classification (GTDB taxonomy): domain Bacteria; phylum Planctomycetota; class Planctomycetia; order Pirellulales; family Pirellulaceae; genus JASMLW01. The sequence continues at coordinate 15,553 of JASMLW010000422.1, read as the reverse complement.
CGTCGCCTCAGCTCGCCCACCTTTGAGGCGATCAAAACGTCGAAACAACTCGACAAACTCCGCCGAGTCATAACCGGCTCGATGCAGCCAATTCGTGGCGTCCCGATCCGCCTCCGCTTCGTCTTCGGGGCGGAACGGTTTCAGAAACGTTTGCATCATCGCCCCGTTGGCTCGCATCAACGACTTGAAGTCGAAGGCTTTGTTTTGCGACTGAAAGCTCGCCGTGATGTACTTCATGCGGCGAACGTGAACTAATTGGTGTCCGCGGTCCAAATGGGAGAGCTCGTGTCCGACGACTCCGACCAGCGCCGCTTCGCTGGGAGCCGTTTTCAGCATCCCTCTGAAGAAGACCAACGTCCCGCCGGGAAAGCTGCGCGCGTCGACGCGTTCGGATGCGACGAAAACCACACGGATCTTGCGGTACTCGCCACCTCGTTTCATGAACGGTTTCAGCCGTCGGACGAGCGACTCCAAGTACTCGACATCATCTCCGCGCGTCTCGAACTTGAGACCCTGTCGACTGAGATGTTTCAAGTACCCATCGGCGACCTGGTCACCGTAGCGCCGCTCCTCGCGGCTGCTCACTTTCACTTTGGCGATCTCAGCGGCGACCTCATCGCTGTCGACGCCGGTGAAGAGTTCAAAGAACTTGTCAGGCTGGTCGAAGAATTTCGCCGGATCAAAAAACGGATTGGCCGGCCGCTGCGCGTGCGCTTGACTGGAGAGCGCCAGCAAGGTGAGGGTCAACAACCAGTAGTGAAGTAGCGAAAAACTCATCATGCCAACTCATGGGATGCCCGCGCCTTTGATTGAGCGTACGTCGCGGCGCCGGCTGTCGTCAAGCTTGGGCTCTCTTCATTCGCTTTGCTTCGCCGCCAAAACACCAACGGCCAAACCGGCTGGCCAGCATGGCCGGCAACAGCAGCAAGTCGCCCACCAGGGCGGCGACCAGCAGAATGAACATCAGGCGGCCGAACTGCGCCACGGGCTGGAACGAGCTAAAGGCGAATGGGAGCAGGCCTAGGCCGGCGATCAGCGTCGTCGACAGCATAGCCGAAGCGCATCGTCGAAACGCCTCGCGGATCGCCTCCTCGTCGCTCGCCCCGGCGCGAATCGCTCGGCTTCGCCAAGTGAGAAAATGCAATGTGTCGTCGACGGCGATGCCGAGCGCGATGCTGGCCGTCATCATGGCTCCCACGTCGACCGGCGATCCGCTCCATCCCATCAGTCCGAACGCCGCCAACGCGGGGAACAGATTGGGCAGCATCGACGCCACACCCGCCACCACGCTCCGCAGGACGATTGACATCACGATCGCGATCAACACCAAGGCCAACGAGAAGCTGAGGATCAGCGCGCGGAGCAATTCCTTTTGAGCCGCGTAGACGAGCGGGACTCCGCCCGTGTAGATGACTTTCACTCGCTGCGCTTCGCCCGTCGCATCGACAACGGGGTGGATTGCCGCGTCCAGTCTGTCCCGCAGCACGACGAACGGCAGATCCTTGTCGCGTTGCATGCGCGCTGTCACTCGCCAATACTGCAGCCCGCCCTGTGCGTTGGAGACCAGGCCGGCCCGCTCGACTTCTTCGCGACTTCTTTTCAGCGCCCTCTGGTAGGCGAATCGCCTCATCTGTTGCGACAGGCTGGATCCGCTGGTCTTCATGGGGCGCGGAGAAAACGTGGCGGCCGACGTGACGCCGTCGATCTGTTCGAACTGCCGCAAGCGAGCGCCGATGCCGCTGACCAGTTTCAGCCGCTGCTCGTACGACAACTCGCACTCGCCGCCGAACTCGATCACGATTTCCAAGGGCGTGAGCCGCCCAATCGTTTCGATCCACCAGCGGGAATCGTTCAACGCGCGCGTGTCGGCCGGCAGGAACCGCGTCGGTTCGACGTTCGTCGAAATCTTGGTGAGTCCGAATCCCAACCCGGCGATTCCCACGAGAAATAAGGCGACCAGCGGCAGCGCCCGGCGGACGATCAAGTTCGCTGCGGGATTCCAATTGAGCCGACCGGAGGACGGAGCGCTGTTGCGCGGCGAGAATCGAGTCAGAGCGGCGGGGAACAGCAGCGCCAGCAACCCGAAGCTCAACAACACGCCCGCGGCTCCATACATGCCAAAGTGCCGGACCGGCGCGACCTGACTGACACACAAGGAGATCAAACCGAGGGAAGTCGTGACCGACGAGATCAAGCAGGGTTGCCAACCCAGTCGCAGCGCCTCCGCCGGAGCCTCGCGTTCCTTCACTTCCCCCCGCGCGTCCCAATAGTAATTCGTCATGTGCACGCTGGCGGAAAGCGTCAGCACGAAGACCAGGATTGGAGCGAGCGTCAAGAACAGGTTCATTTTCGCACCCGACAGGTAGATCGCCGCCTCGCACGAAAACTGACTGGACATCGCCAGGACGAAAACAATGATCACAAACCGGATGCTGCGCAGACACAGGAAGGCGACTGCGAGCGAAACGCACGCGGACGGCAGGATCCACCGCGAGATCGCTTCTTGGCCTTCCTTGTCGATCGCCGCGCTGATCGCCGCATCGCCGGTGACTCGCAGATCCTCGCGTGCGACATCGCATTGCTCGGTCGCGATCTTCTGAACTTGCGCTACCGCGAATTCGCGATCGACGTCGGCGGACTTCACCATCGTGATCACGGCGCAGGTCGCTTCGTTGTCCGTGCCGAGCAGGACGCCGGATAAGCGTCGACACGCTTGCTCGTGAGACAAATCGAACGGCGTCTCGAGCAAGATGTCGTACAGCCGTTGACCCGTCGTTACGCTCGCGAATGGGGACTCGACATCGCCAGCCGACGACAACTCCTCAATGGCGACGGCGAAGTCTTCAAGTCGCGGGTCGTCGAGCGTGCAATCAACCCAACTGACCAACATGAACTCGCCCGATCCGAAGTGGTCGCGAAACTGATCGAATTGGGTCGTCGTGTTGTCTCCCTTGGGCAGCCACTGAGCGATGCTGTTGTCGTTCTTGTCGTAGGCTCGCAGAGAAGCCCAGAAGACAGCGGGCGCAAGCACGAGGAAAATGAGGAGTAGTTTGCCGGAGTGGTTATTAAAGAAGTGAGTCATCAGTGGGATTTTGCAGCCTCGCGATTTCCGTGGGGCAGCCAGTATATCGAAAGTCGGCGAAGTAGCCTGCCCGACTTCGGTCGCTCGGCTCATTTCAACATTTGTTTCGGCAACCGGCCGCCGCCACTTTGTCGTTCGGGGCTCGGTTTGTTACACCTGGGGTCGCTCGCACGCGGTGCGATCTGTTTTGTCCTCCCGCTGACGAAAAGAAAACTATGGGCTCCGAGTCGTTTTGGTCGGAACGCCGCGTCTGGATCACGGGCGCATCGAGCGGCATCGGTCGCGCGATCGCCGAGCGCTTGGATCCGCTGGGAGCGCGACTGGCTCTGACTGCGCGCCGCGAGGCGTCGCTTCGCCAGTTGGCGGAGTCGTTGAGTGGTGAGGCCGTCGTGGCGGCGGCGGACGTCAGCGATCTAGGCCAGATGCAGTCGGCCGGCGCACGCGTCGCCGCCGAACTGGGGGACGTCGACGTCCTGATCGCCTGCGCGGGAGTTTACCGGCTGACCGACGGCCGCCAGTGGGATGCGGCGACGGTCAACGAAGTGCTTCGCATCAATGTTGAAGGCGTATCGAACGCGATCGCCGTCGTCGCCCCGTCGATGGTGCAGCGCGGCGCGGGACACATCGCGGCCGTGTCGAGTCTAGCCGGGCTGGCTCCGATGCCCGGCGGAGCCGCCTACTGCGCAAGCAAAGCCGCGCTGATCGCGCTGCTCGATTCGCTGCGACTCGATCTTCGCCAAGCTGGCGTGAAGGTGACCACGATAGCGCCCGGCTACGTCGACACGCCGATGATCACGGACGAGGAGCGTCAGACGCTCCACGATCTCGTCACCGCCGACGATGCGGCGCGTCGCTGCTGCGAGGCGATTGCGCGCGGCCAGTCGTACGCCGCGTTCCCCTGGCGAACTCGTTGGCTGGTCAAGCTGGCGCAACGACTGCCGCGGTGGCTCTACGACCGCATCATGGCGGACGCGCCCCCGATGGCCGAGTCGATTCGTTCCGAGTCGGCTTCAGACGTCGGAGGTCACCTTCAAGCCGATGACGCCGCCGACGATCAGCGCGATGAATAGCAGCCGCGACCAATGCGTGGACTCGTCGAAAAAAAGAATTCCGGCCGCCACGGCTCCGATCGCTCCAATGCCGGTGAAGACGACATAGGATGTGCCGATGGGCAGCGTCGCGGTCGCTTTTTTGAGCAGCAGCAGACCACAGAGTCCGAGACCCAGGGCGGCCCCCATCAGACCCGGCCGGGACGCCGTTTCGCTCAGCTTCAAAAGTGGCGGCCACGTTGCTTCGAACAGTCCCGCGAAAACGACCAGCAGCCAGGCCATGGCGATTTCTCCCGTCGCGGTTTCTGCTATTCTCGAATCGGCAGCGGCGAGTCGCGGTGCAGATCGGCGATGGCGTTGAGCAGGCCGTCGACCGCGTCAATAGAGTGATTCGCGCTGATCTGGACACGCAACAATCCGCCCGAAATGGAAACTGCCGGGTAGGTCGCGGACTGCACAAAATATCCGGAGTCGAACAACCGCTTACCGGCTTCGAACGTTTTTTCGATGTCGCCGACAAGAATCGAGACGATCGGCGCGACGCCTCCGTAATAGACGAGCCCAAGTTCATCCAGGCCGCCCGTAAACCGCTGGATGTTCTCGTCCAGCCGTCCGCGGATCGTCTCGTATTCGTCCGATTCGATGATGTCGACAACGGCGCAAATCGCGGCTAAGTACGAAGGCGGAACGGGCCCGCCGAAAATAAACGTGCTCGAGCGAATCTTGAGTATCCGTTTGAGCTCGGTTCCGCACGTCACGAACCCGCCCATGCAAGAGAACCCTTTGGACAACGACCCAACCATCAGCACGTTGTTCAAGTCACCGAGAGTCTGGTAGGCCGAGCCGCGTCCGCCCGGCCCCACGACGCCCGTGCCGTGCGCATCGTCGACGTAGAGAATCCCGTTGTGCCGCCGCGCGATCTCATCCAATTCGAGGAGTGGCGGAACTCGTCCGTTCATGCTGTAGACACCGTCGACGGCGACAACCAGACCGGCGGTGGATGGCTTCGAGTCGAGCAACGACTGCAAAACCTTCGGCTCACACGGATGCAACTCGATCAGGTTGGCTCCGTCCGCCGCCGCGATTTTCGCGGCCTGTTGAATGCTGTCGTGAGATTGGCGATCGACGACCAGCCAGTCGCCTTCGCGCGTCACGGCGGGTAACAGGCCCGCGTTCGCGAGCGTCACGCTCGTGTAGATCAACGTGTCTTCCACACCGAGCCACCTGGCGAGCCGGCGTTCCGCTTCATCGCACAAGGCGATGCTCCCGAACGCGCGCGACGATCCGTTGTGCGTTCCCCATTGCACGGTCGCGGCGTTCATCGCTTCGAGCAACCGCGGATGGCGATCGAGCCCGAGGAAACTATCGGATCCGAAGTTGTAGACGGAATGGCCGAGCAACCGCATGCGTCGCTCGTCGTCCATGTCGTCGACGATCTCGTCTTTGAGGTGAATCCCCATGTAGTTGTCGAGAAACGTCAGCGCGATCCGGGTCAGCTTGTCGCCCAGCAGGTGCTTCTTCAATTGCTCCGGCGCCGAAAGCGCGGCTGCCGCGCCGTTGGCCGATCGGCTCGTCGGCTGGCCCTTGACCGAGCTGGCCGAGCCATTGGTTGAGCCGTTCGGGGAATCCTTCGCCGACCTGTTGGCTGCGCCAAGTCGCGACGACGGTATGGGTGTCTGGCCGCCGTCAACATCACGGTTCGCGTCGTACGATGTACTCATCCCAGTCGTCTCTGCGAGAAGAAGGTTGGCGGATAGTCCGTCTTCGTCGTCAAGCGTCCCAACGTCAGTTGCTAGTGCCGCCAACACGCGATCGTATATGGTATCGGATGGCAAACTCGAATGCCGTAGAACATTTGCAGCAAAACGGGGTGCCTTACTGAAGGTGGGGCGATTGTGCCGAATGTTCGGGTGCATCGTGCGAGGAGAGGAAAGCGTTGGCCAAAAGCGAGGATGCGTACCGACGGCCCGGCTGGAATCAGGCCGGCCTGTGGATGGGAGCCAGCGCGACTGCGCTGCTCCGCTATTGGAGTCGCCACGGATTCCGAATCGCTCCGCGGTTCTGGTTTGACGCCGCCATCGACGGCGCATTCTCGACACTCAACTCGGCCGGCGGACTCCTGCAGCGCGCGTTCTTTGCATCGCAGTGGTCATCTTCGCTCACCTCCACCGACCCCCTGCTGGTGCTCGGTCATTGGCGAACGGGAACGACCCTGCTGCACGAACTGCTCGCCCTCGATCCGCAGTTCGTCACGCCAACCACGTACCAATGTTTCTTGCCGCATCACTTCCTGTTGAGCGAGCGTTGGATGAAGCCGCTCGTCGGGTTCGCCCTGCCCGGGCAGCGCCCGCCGGACGCCATGCGGATGGGCTGGGACTTGCCGCAGGAAGACGAGTTTGCGTTGCTGCTCGGCGGGGCGCGCAGCCCGTACGAGATGATTGGTTTTCCTCATCTTCGCGAGCGGTCGCTCGACGCCCTCGAACTCGATGATCTCTCGGACGCCGAGCAGCGGAAATGGCGACGAACGTTTACTCGGTTCTTGAACGGCGTCTGTCGCGGCGATGGCCGCCTGTTGCTCAAGTCGCCCACGCACTCGTTTCGATTGCCGACGATCGCCGACTTGTTTCCGCAAGCTAAATGCGCATTCCTCGTACGCGATCCCTACGCGGTCTTCACTTCCTCTGTGCGACTTTGGAAATCGTTGTTCGCAGTGCACGGCTACCAGTCGCCCCCGGACGAGGAAGAGGTGGAGCAATTCGTGCTGCAGCTGTTCGCCCGGCTCCACGCGCGCGTGCGAGCGTCTCAATCGAGCATAGCCAGCGAACGTTTTCTAGTCCTGCGTTTTGAGGAACTCGTACGGGACCCGGTCGAGCAGGTCGGGCGACTGTATGCGGACTTCGAGATGGATGGGTTCGACCAGGCGGCTCGGCGAATCGAGCAGTACTTCGCGGATCGGGCCGACTACCAGCCCCGGTCAGGGGAACTGGTTGAAGAGAAGCGGGCGATGGTTCGCGACCACTGGGGCGACTACTTCGACTGCTACGGCTACGAGAAGTAGTCGAGCCGCCGATCGTGATTACGGGTTCGCCAGTTTGTCGACGCGCGACTTCAAGGCGGCCAGATCGATCTTCTCGGAACCGGGGAAGGCCTGTTCGTACAGGTACCAATCTTCGGTGAACGAAGCGGACTTGCCCGGGTCCAGTCGTTCGCGCGGCCCGATCGGCTCCAGCTCCACGCGGCGGTCTTCCGGATACCAGATGGAGATCGTCAGTCCGGCGGCTTCGTTGTAGACCCGATTGGGAAACGTGGGGAATCTTTTTACGAAGACGATGTCGTTCTTCATGAAATAGGCAAACCAACCGGCGTAGCTGTCCATTCCCAGTTTGGGCTCCTTCGGGGTCGCCAGGATTTCCAGAAACCCGTCGCGGACGCGGATGTTCGGATCCGTTGGCCGGATGTTAATCTTGTCGCCGTCTTCGTACATGACGTACTTGTTGGGAAACCGGCTGTTGGCGGTGAGTGGGATCACGCAGACGCCGTTGCCGCGGGCGAACGTCCGACTCCAGTGACACCATTCGGTCACACGTTCCGAACGGTTGTGAATCGTCTGCCGGCAAGAGAGATGTGTTCCCTTCGCCGCCAGCTCAAAGTCGCGGGTCAGGGCGACGCCGGTGGCTTTGTCCACCTGGCTTGTCACGCGCACCGAATTCGGACCCGTGACAGATCCCTGCCAGCGTCCCGACCAGAGCACCGGGTGCCGCGGAATCACTTTTTCCGGGCCGATGTCGAATCGTCCCGCAGTCATCGCGGCCGGCCGACCCGGCTGACGCGGCTCGCCCGTCTCCTGCTCTTGAAGGTACAGCGAGTTCTTGCCTCGCAGCGAATACTCCAGCACGCGTCCCCCCGACTCGCCGCAGATCACAACTCGCGTCGTCGCGTTCTCGATGATCAGGCAATTCGGGTAGCCGTACACCGTCTGCTTGGTGACTTTGGCCAGCAGCGCGGCCGGAGTGAACAGAGTCAGGGTCGTTGCGATCAACAGTCGTGTAAACATGGGAATCCTCGGCGGCGAAAGCGACGTACGCCAACAATGTACCGAAAGTTCTCTCGGCGTGTTCGCTCGAAGCCGACGCGAACCTCAAACTCGCGTCGGCGTTCTGAGTTTACGGGCGGGGCGATATCGCACAAACTCAACGGTCACAACTCAACGAACACACTGGCAGTAAGAGGCGACGCCATGGAGAACGTGGGCGACCGCACGTGGAGATTCCGCTGGGAGGAAGACACCGAGCGCGTGCAGCGATTCTCGCTGTGGGCGGCTGACGATCCGGTCAGCTACGCCGACACTGTCGACCTGTGGAGCGGGGACGGGTCATTCCGGCAAGCGTTTTCAACCCACTTGGCGGACTGCCCATTCGTCGGGTTCCGCTGGGAGACTCCACCCGTCACGTCGGAAACGGTGAGGCGGCAGTTTGAGTTCGTTCTCTTGCCGGCCAACGGTCTGGAGCGGCCGGTCGACACGGTTTCGTTCGCCGACAAGTTAGCCAGCGGCGAGTCGGTGGTGGCGGTCGAGAATCTCAGCGGCGACGCGATGCTCGTGATCCCCGCGCCGCTGGCCGCCGCCACCGCCTACGGACATCTCGCCGCATTCCTGCGCCGCGCGCCGGCCGCCCAGGTCGACGAATTGTGGCGAGTTGTCGGTGAGACGATGCGTGGACGACTGTCGCGATATCCAATTTGGTTGAGCACCGCGGGGATGGGCGTCGCCTGGCTGCACGTCCGCCTCGACTCACGACCCAAATACTACGGCTACGCCCCCTATCGGTCGCAGTAACCGACAGTCTTCGCGCCGCCGCTCATCCGCTGAAGTAGGCGATCGCCGTTTGCACACCCAATGTGGTCATCACGACGCCGGCGACGAACGTCACGCAGCTCAGCGGCCACGACATTCTCAGCGGGCCGGGAAGTCGCACGCAGTCGAGCCAGATCATCGCGAAGCACCAAACGCCGCAGGCTCCCGCGCCGCTGATGATGCTGCCGAACGTCATCCGCTCGATGATGCTGCCCGCCGCCGAACTGGGCAGCCAGATCATCATCATGCCGCCGATGAAGCACCACGAAACGGTCGTCAGCCGCAGACCGCGCGTCCAAGCCGGCGTGTCTAGCTGTGGGACGATCGCATGCACGCTCTCGACAAACGTGTGCTGATAAACTTCGTAGGCTCCATAGAGCGTGCCCAGAAACGCCAGGAAGACGCCCGTTCGATAGAGCCACTTCAGGCCGGGGTGCAACGCGACCAGGAATTGCTCTTGATGGACAAGCAACTGGTTGTTGGCCGGCACGACGTGGTTGCTGTTGAGAATCAGTTTTCCCAGTATGGCGAACAGCAGTGTGACGAGGATGACGATCGAGAACGAAATCAGTGTGTCGAGCAGCGGGGCGCGGGTCCACAGTTTTGCGGAGCGGAGCGTTTCGGCGGACGTCTTGCTATCGCCGACCGCCTCCTCCAACTCGTCCCGCGTAGCCACGCGGTGGCCGGCCAGTCCCCACTTCTTCTCCCGCAACATGCCGACGTAACCGATGTAGTCGAAAGCGCCGCCGCCGACCGCCGCCAGGTAAAGCGAGACCTCGAGCCACGGGTTGCGGTTGCTAAACTCCGTTTGGTACTCGGCGTTGCTGGTGATCCAAGTCGGGAAATCGTCCACGCGCGGCACAAACAGGCCGCTGGCGATTTCGAACAGGTTCGGGCCGAGGCTGATGGCGGCGATCGCCACCGAAGCGACGATCAACGCCAGCACGACGGCCGACACGCGCTCGATCAGTTTGTAGTTGGACGCCAACGCGAGGGCCAGGCAGACGAGCATCACGATCGTCGTCCAGGCGTTCACTTCGAACTCTTCGTCCGCCCACACGCCGGGAGCCCAGTTCGTCAACTCCACATCACTGAGCCGGCGAATGAAGCTGCCCAGCATTTCTGGTATCGCCGAGAACGCGATCGGCATCAGGCCGACGGCTGGAACGGCGATCACCAGCGGCAGAATGGGCAGCCAACGCGGACGCGCCCAGCCAACCAGCGGATGCTCGCCCGTCAACGTAATGTGTCGAGCCGCCGTATAGACCTGAATGCCCTTGAAGACGCCCGCGTAGAGGAAGCACCACAGCATTCCGTAACCGAAGACGGCTCCGCTGCGCGACGCCCACACCAGTTCACCGCTGCCGATCGTGACGGAGGCGATGATCGCGCCGGGCCCGAGCCACGAGGCGAGTCCCCGTAGCCCGATCCGCTGCAGATGTTCAGGCGGTGTCGGGTAGAGCTGTTCTTTAACCATGCAAACTCGTCGTTCATCGGAGTTGGTGGTTCGACATTGTATCGTCTGGCATCGCGCATTGCTTTTGGTAGAGTTGCACCGATCACGATTCCCACACCCGACAGAGACTCCCTCCATGTCCAAGATCTCCGACTATCAAATCCATCGACTGCGGATTCCGCTGCGGATGCCGATCGGCGATTCTCAGGTAATCTTCACCGAGCACTGGATGACGCTGTTGGAATTGCGAACCGACGACGGCGCGGCGGGCGTGGGCTTCGAGATTCAGCAAGGATTGCCGACTCCCGCTCTGGCTCAAACGATCGAACGATTCGAGTACGCTCATTGGCCGTCGTTGCAGGGCTCCGATCCGGCGGGCGTCGCGTTGGGGATTCACCGGCCGCGGGGCGGCAACGTCGGCGCGGCTCCCCACTCGCTGGCTGTCGAGACGGCCGCCTGGGACCTGCTCGCCAAGCGAGCCGACCTGCCGCTCTACCAACTTCTCGGCGGCGGCGATCCAAGAGTTCGCGCCTACGGCAGCACGCTCGACTTTCATCTCAGCGATGATGAGTATCGCGGTCGGCTGACCGAGTTTCGCGAGATGGGATTCCAATCGGTCAAAGTTAAGATCGGTCATCCAGATCCCGCCTGGGACTTGCGGCGGCTGGGTATCGCTCGCGAAGTGATGGGAAACGACGGCGACTTGATGGTCGACGCCAACGAGGCCTGGTCGCCGAAGGAGGCCATGCTCCGACTCGACCTCTACGCCCGTGAAGGTTTTGAGATCTTCTGGATTGAAGATCCGATCACGCGCGATGACTACGCCGGTTACGCCGCGCTGCGTTCTGAAATTCCGACAGCCCGCATCAACACGGGCGAGTACCTGGGCTTCTCGGGCAAGCGGAGGTTGCTCGAGTCGGACGCCGTCGACGTGCTCAACATTCACGGCCACATCAATCAATCGCGATTCGCAGCCCATCTGGCCGGCGACTACGGCATTCCCGTTTCGCTCGGCAATACGATCATGGAGATCGGCGTCCACCTTGCCGCCAGCCTGCCGGAATGCCTGTACCTGGAGTTCTCCGACTTGGCGTGGAACGAGATCGCTGTCGAGCCGGTGCGGTTTCGCGACGGCTTCGCGATCGCGCCGGATCGACCCGGCCACGGCATTGAACTCAATCTCGCTGCAGTGGAGAAATTCTCACAACCCGCTTAGCCGCGCCGCCGCGACGCGCCGCTCACCGCGCCAGCCACTGCTTGTGAACTTTGCAGACCATCGTGTAGGCCGGATCGAAGATGTTGCCGAGGTCGTAGCGGACGCATTGAGCGAGCAACAGGTTGGCGCCGAGCGCGTCGAGTCCGAAGTCCTGCTGAAGCCAGCGGAGCATTTCGGTTGTGGCGTGCTGAGTCGCCTGGTCGAGCGGCCGGGCGTTGCCGAGTGTCATGATCCACTCGTCGTTCTCGGCTCGCGGCCAGCCGCAGAGTTTTTGCTTGAGCACCCGCAAGGTGACGCGGACGTCCATCGAGATCTCGATGCCGGAGCCGACGATCTCGCCGTCGCCCTGCGCAGCGTGTCCGTCGCCGAGAAAGAACAATGCTCCCGGTTCAAAAACGGGAAAGTAGACCTTCGTTCCCGCTACGAAACGCCGGTAGTCCATGTTGCCGCCGTGCTCAGCCGACGTGGCGGTCGAGATGGCTTGACGGCGCGGTGGCGCGACGCCGAAACATCCCAGCATCGGGGCCAGCGGAATCACCAACTCACCCAGCGCCGACGCGGGTCCAACCAATCGCGCCGTGTTGGCGTCGACGTCGACGTCCCACTCCGCCAGGCCCGCCTGCGGCAACTCGCGGACATAGTCCGGGTCCACGACGTTCTCCGCAACCGATGATTCACAGAACCCGTAGCGCCGGTTGGGCCGAATCGAATCGAGTTCGACGACCAGCGTGTCGCCCGGCTCCGCTTCCTCGATAAAAAACGGCCCCGTCTGCGGATTGCCGCGCGGCGTGACCTGTTCGCGGCGGTGATCAAACCCGCGAGCGTCGACGGTGGTCGTCACGACCGAGTCGCCGTCGCGCACACTGAGCACGGGGTCGTAAGGCCCCAATGCGTTGAAGTAGTGGCTTGGTGTGAAGTGGTGTTCCATAGGACGCGTCTGTGGTGAGAAAACTGAGCGGCCGCGGAATCTCACGGAAGGACTGGTCGACGGCCCGCCAACTCAGTTTCTCATCCGCTACGACGGGACGCCCGTGTAGAGCGTTTGCATGACTTGGCCCGCGTTCAGCCGCCGCGGACGATCGAACCGATCGGGGATGATCATGTGCGGATCGACGCCGAGCGCGGAATAGATCGTGGCGCCCAAGTCATTCGGATGATAGGGACTCGTCGTCGGGTGGCCGCCGATGTGGTCGGTCTTGCCGATGATTTGTCCACCGAGGACTCCTCCGCCGGCGAACATCGCCGAGTAGGCGTGCGCCCAATGGTGACGACCGGGAACCTTTTGCCCCGCCAGCGGTGAGATTCTCGGCGTGCGACCGAACTCGCCGACGCAGAGGACCAGCGTCTGATCGATCAGCCCGCGCTCCTCGAGATCATCCAGCAACGCGCAAATGCCCTTGTCCAGCGCCGGATGGTATTTTTTGAGCCGCGGAAAATGGTCGACGTGCGTGTCCCACATCTGCACGTGGCCCATGTTGCACTGGATGACGGGCATTTCCATCTCCACCAACCGGCGAGCCAGCAGCAGAGTCTGCCCGTAGGTGAACTCGTATCCGTAGCGGTCGCGCATCTTCTTTGGTTCGGCGCCGATGTTCAGCGCGTGGCTCAACTTGGACGACGTCAGCATCGCGTAGGCGCGTTCTTTCTCTTCGGTGAACTTGCGGCCCGACGGCGATACGTTGAGCAGATGTCGCGATCGACTCATATCGTCGAGGAGCTGTTTGCGGCCTTGCAAACGCCGCACGCTGAGACCCTCGGCCAGCGCGAGTGACGTGGGCTTGTAGTTTTCAGCATTGGGGTCGCCGGCGACGATGAACGGATCGTATTTCGCGCCCAGGAATCCGGCGTGCTGACCAGGCCACACGAGCGTTCCCTCGATCAGCGCCTTGGGCAACGTGATTTGGCTCGGCGCGCCGTCCGCGCGGGGACGAAGGTGCGATATCGCCGCCCCGTACGACGGCCAGTCGGCTCGATTAAGTGACTTGTCCTCGTTGGACGACCCGCGAAACGGCTGCACTGATCCGGTGAGTGTGTTGTGCGAGCCGGAGAGATGTCGGTTATCGCCGTGCGACATCGAGCGGACGATGGTCAACTTGTTCGCTCGCTTGGCCAGTCCGTGCAGCAACCCGGAGAAATGGACGCCAGGCAGCGACGTCTGAATCGTGTCGAACTCGCCTTTGACTTCTCCCGCTTCAGGCTTGGGATCGAACATGTCGATGTGGCTGCCGCCGCCGCTGAGAAAAATCAAAACGACCGACTTAACTCGTTTCGCTTCTGACGAGCCGGGCCTCGCCTGTGCCTGAGCGGCGAGCAGGCCGCTCAACCCCACGCCAAAGAAGGAGGAGCAACCGACCTGCAATATTTCGCGACGGTCGAACATGGATCTTTCCGTGTGATTACTCTTCGCCAAAGGTAATTTCTTCCGCACTCGATTAGACCAACAACCGCCCCCCGAAGCAAACTCAGTTCACTCCACGCTGCGTTGCTGATGGAAGCCGTTCGTCTGAGGATCGGTTGAGAATGAGACCGTGCAAGCGCCCGTATTGTCACAGCTTACCGAGCATCTCGATCGCCTTGGCTTCATAAATCTTCTGCCACGCTGGAGCCAAGATGCATTCGCTGTCTTCCTGAGCGCGCCCGACGTTGTTCTTCAACTGCGCTTCGGTGGGCGCGTAGTAGATGTAGCCATTGGTGTAGGCCGCAACGAAGGTGAGATCGTGGGGTGATTTCTTCTTGATATTGAGGCCGATTCGAACGGTCGCTTCGCCGGGAAACGTGACCATCACGAAATCGCCGAGTCGCAAAGCGGTCACCTCCGTGTCGACCGTCCGCTTCTCAGCGGCGAGATTGTTGGCTTGGTGTTTTCTGAGCAACCGCAGATTCGTCGCCAATCGTGTCAGCTCCTCCATCGTTTGGATGTTGCGCACGTATTGCTGGATCGCTCGGCGATTCGCCGCATCGTGATGCCGCAGATCCTCTCGTCCCAGCTTCTTCTCGTGCATGTAACGGTGCGAGTAATACGACGGGAACTCGGGCGACAACTGATGCTTCATCGTCAAGGACAAAAACGTTTTCAAGTTCAGCGTCGTGCCTCCGAGCGACTTGAGCAACCGTTGTTGCTCGGCCTCCATCTCCAGGATTCGGTGAGCGACGTCGGCTCGCGGTAGATCGATCGTTTCGTTGAGTAGGACGAGCCGATTGTCGTCTTTGGTGCGCACCTTTCGCAGCGCCTTCAACGTGCTCAGCCCCAGCATGTTGCCGAGTGGTTCGGCGTGACGCGGATGGTCGACATCTTTGTAGAAGACGGGATTGATGTCGCCGGCGCAGCCTTGCAGGAACAGGGCGATGGCGCCGTCGCTGAGGTTGTCTTCAATCACACTTGACGAGTAGCCGGTCAGGTCGGCCGTGTTGGCTCCGCCAGGCACGCCCTGGATGGGGTGGATCGTGAAGTTGTAGAGCACGGCGACGGTGCGGCCGTCTTCGGCGTCCAGCCGGACGACTCCGATCTCGGGATCGATGGGACCTACGTCGGCGACCGTGTCGTCGGCCGGCATGGAGTATGCGTGGCGAACGTCGGCTTCTTTTCCGCTCTTGAGAACGAGTCGACGATTGGCCTGTATCCGATCCTCGTGCCCCAATCCCGCGCCGATGCGGACGGCGACCAGATTCTTGACCGCCTGGCGGACCGCGGCGATCGTGCGCACGTCAGTGTCTCTGGCCGGGACTCCATGGCAGTGGCTGGTGTTGATGATGACATTGGCGGCCGGGATGCCAAACTCTTTCTCGATGCGAGCTCGCACGCTGGGCGCGAATTCGTTGCTGATGTAGCCGATCTCACCCAGCGACACGACGTCGAGCGTAATGATCGCAACCGCCGTCGTCTCGCTCTTGATGACTA